>JANQET010000253.1 GCA_028278265.1 Myxococcota bacterium | reverse complement strand
CCAAAGGGTAGATACCCACGTGTTACTCACCCGTGCGCCACTTTACTCGCCCCCCGAAGGGGACTTTCTCGTTCGACTTGCATGTGTTAAGCGCGCCGCTAACGTTCGTTCTGAGCCAGGATCAAACTCTCCAGTTTGATACTTCGTTTGGTGAGATTTGAGCTCTCACCAAGCTCTACTAGGGCCCGTTATTTCAAACGTTTGCTATCCAGTTGTCAAAGACCGAATCGGCTGGGGTGGTAGGCCTCCAGCACCCAATCTTCTACTATGCTTCGTTGCCAATTTTGCGTCAATCGCTTTTTCTTGGCAGTGCGTCGAAGCAGGGGCGTTATATGCGCGAGGACGGTCACTGTCAAGAAACTTTTAGCTTTTTTGCTATCTTTTTTCGCCCCGCTTTTTGGCATGCGTAACAGTCTTGAATCATTTGACTTTTCGACACAGCTGATCTTCCATGATTGACAGATTTTGGGGGTTATCCCCGGAGTACGGGCCACCAAACCGGCTCAGTTGGCTCAATAAACGTCAAAAAAAGTACATTTTGGGATCGGAACAAAGAAAAAGGGCGCCAAAAATCACGGATAATCGCTCTCACTCGTCCCGCTTGGCCACCTCCGTCGCCCCTAAATCGGGTGGCGGCTCATCCGGTTTGTCTTTCGGCTGAAGTCGATCGAGACGCTGCCACACTACAGAAACCATATAGTAGTTGCCGAATTGGTTCCAAAACAAGTGTCCCGAGGAGCCCGCCGTCTGTGCCGCGTCTATTTGATTGTGGATGAATGAACGACCGAAGTTGGCCGCGCGAAAGCGGAATCCCTGCAACAGCGGTCGAACTGCAATCTGATCGCCCAGACGCTGACGAACCCGGCGGACCGCGTCGTGCACCAACGAATAGTTGCGGGATGGTTTGGGATCCTCCCAGACCGGCCGGGGCCAATTGGCCACGTACAGCATCGGCGAGATGGCATCCAGGTAGGGCGCCAGATGTTCGAGCGACTGCCCCAGGCCCTCGGGATCGCCTTTTTGAAACGCGGTCAATCCGAATACATCGATGGACAACGGAATACTCAGCTCTTGGTCCACGCGGGAGAGCAGCGCTGCGATTGCCATATATCTCTTCTGGTTGGTGGTGCGGCAGGGAAAGATGGCGTAACGAGCCCCGGACTCCACCGGAAACCGCACGTAATCGAGTTGAATCTCGTCAAACCCCAACTGCTGGGCCTGTTGGGCCACCGAGGCGATATGCTCGTGGACCAGCGGTGAGAAAGGATCGAGCCAGCTGACCACCGATCGATCCCGCCAAATCTTCCCGGTCTTCCGATCCCGTATCGCGGTTTTGGGATACTGGCGCGGCAAGAAGTTGTCCTTGAAACAGACCAGTCGCCCGATCACGTAGATGCCGCTTTTCTTCAACTCTTCGACATACTTGCGCATTTGACGCACCGCTCCGTGGGGCCGTCCTTGGGCAGTGGGCAACTGTCTGGAAAAGGTAACCCGTCCTCGATCATCCTTAACGTCCAGAATGACGGCATTGGCCCCCAATCGTTTGGAGACCCAGTGGGCCAGCTGCCGGGGCCTGACCGCCGTGACCTTCGACACGGGCAAATAGACGCCCCGAATCCGGCGTCCCGCCTCGGTCATCTCGGATCCGGCAGGCTCCAACGGGGGCAGGACGTGAACTCGACTTAAAGGATAGACGTCGTACGCGTGCGCCAAACGGCGAGCAGTGGGATCCCCAATCGCATCCCAACCAACTAAAATTAAACACGAAATTCCCCAAATAACCAGCAACCATTTTGTCATGCAGTAATTTTAGCACGCGGGCGTGGTGGGTAAAATTTTAAGGCGCTACGTCCCGACAAAAATGAGCTCGCGGGACCGACGATTTCGGCTGAGGGCGTAGACATATTGTCCCGCGTCGATCAGCTCGACTTTTCCCTTTACGCGTTTGAGCAGGCTCAGGAGTTCATCAGCGCTGGGGATGCCGTCCGAGCGGTAGGAGATGACGATTATCGAACGATTGAATCGCTCGAGCACCGCTTGAAACGCCGAGGCAATGCGTCCGGGATCCTGCCAGGGGCTTTCGCCGCGCCCCTGCAACGGCTTGTGTTTGTACCGATGCAAGATGCGGTCACCCCAGCAATGGGGATCGGTCAAGCCCTCCAGAAAATGGTAGTAATCGAGGTAGTCGACGCCGGCCCCACTGGCCGAGACGTACGGTGGATCGAGGTAGACCAAATCGTACCCGTCCGGCGCCAGGGTCGCCACCTCATCGGACAGTGCTCGACACTCCTGTCCCGAATCGAAGACCGCCCGATCCGCTTGTGCTGCGTAACGCCGGATCAACTCCTCGAACGGTCTTTCCCAGGTGGTTTTGTTGCCGAACGATCGGGAAACCTCCTGCTGTCGCATGTACAGGTTGGCCCGATGAAACAGGTTGTAGGGGCGCTTGGCCAGACACGATTGAAACAGGGCGAACAGGGCCAAATCCCGTTTCGGACCGGTCATACGCTGCACTCTTGATGAATACTGATCGATAAACCGATTCTCCGACTTTTCGAAAAACAAGTTATCGAATGTACACTCGATAAAGCCCGCCTCTTCCCCGGGATCGGGCAGGCCGTCGACAAGGGCGTCCACCTCGCCACCCAGTTTGACTCGATGATTTGCCACGAGCGCGCGGGCGACCGTCGCGTTGGCGACCATCGCATCACTCGCGGTTACCCGTTTGCCCAGGGATTTGAGCAGGTAGGCCACCGCTCCGGTGCCGCTGAACGGATCGAGCGCGGAGTCGAACTCCAGCCGATTGAACACTTGGGCGAGCAACCCGAGCAGCTTTCGCTTGCTGCCCAGGTAACGGGTCTCGGGGAAGCGCTCCCATTGGGGACGCGCGTCCTCCGGGCTCAACAGCGGCAGCTGTAACACTCCCAAATTTCCTCTGGCAGATGCTTGACGGGACGGCGGGTATCGAGATCGACCACTGTCACCGCGCTTCGTCCCGTACAGATCTCCCGCTTCGTCCTGAGGTGGGTGATGGTGTGTTCAAACAAAAATCGCCCACTCCAGTGATCCGTTTTCCGATGGGTCGTCGTCACCACCAGGGTGTCGCCCAATACCGCGGGCCAGCGGTACTCGCAGTGGTTCTCCACGACCGGCAGGGCCATCCTTTTTTCCAGGGCCACGGCCAGGGGAAAGAACTGCTCGATGACGTCGAGGCGGCCCTTTTCGAACCACAAGAAATAGACTGCGTTGTGAACCACGCGAATCATGTCCACCTGGTGAAACTCCACGTCGACGGTCAGGCGCCGCTTAATCGTCGAGGGGGGACCTTGCACTTCTACATCTCGTCCAATTTGACTTCGAGGCTCTTGGGCATGAACGGGGGCATAGAGACCGTGCGAATCGACCGCTTGCTCTGATCACAGAATTCGAGACCAGAGTAGGCAAACTCCCAATCGAACAGGGCGAGGCCGATCCACTCCCCCAAGGTCGGCGAGTATTGCGCGGTGACCACCTGGGCGATCATCCGCTCCTGGTGAAATATCTCCATCCCGGGCTCGAGCACCCCCTCTTGGGGTTGAACACCGATGATTTTTTGCCTGGGCCCGGCGGCTCGCCGCTCGCGGATCGCCTCCTGACCGCGGAACGGTTCGCCGTCGAAATCGATCATCCACTGCAGTCCGAGGGCCAGGGGATCCTGCACCTTCGCCCCTTCGCCGTAAATATTGAAGAATCGCCCATCAAGACGCAGGACATCGTGGGTATCCGTACCGATAACCTTCAGCCCGTGAGGTTGACCGACCTGGAGCAACCGGTTCCAGGCCGATGCCGCAATTTCCGCCGGGACGAGCAGGAGATAACCGAACTCGGAGGTCTTGCCCGTCCTCAACAATCTGATTTCAGTCCCGTCCAGTTCATATGTCTCTATAGACAAGTATGGTAATCCTAAAACATCAGGACCAAATAGATCTTTTACCACCATCCACGCGTTTAACCCATCCAAGCCAAACAGGGCCGTCGAGCTCGAAATGTCCTCCAACCCGGCCTGCTCGGCTCCCATACCTGCGAGTATCTTTGCGTTTTGCTCATCTGAGATCAGGCTCTCTCCGATTACCAGTAACTGTTCGTCATCATTGGCGATATACAGATCCGTCTCCACGTGACCCTGTTCGTCGGCAGCCAGGGTGTGCAACACCCGACCGAAGCGAATGTTGGCCACCGAGCCGGCGGCGTATTGCTCTAAGACATCGAGTCCGTCCTCGGGGACCCGGTATCGAACGGTAAAGGAAAAATCGGTCAGCCCGACCGCGTCGCGCACCGCTCGGTACTCTTCTTGAGGGTCGCCGAAACGGGTCGCCCGCGTCACGCCAACCCGATCGTCGAAAGTCGCTCCCGAAGCCTGTTGAATGTCGTGCACCGGTGATTTCCTCATCTTGCGGCCTCCTCCGGGACACCGTCTGCTCGGGCCTCCAGTACGAAATCGGCAATTGAATTAATCGATCGCAGTATTGCGATATTGTCATCGGCAACCTTGACCCCAAAGGCGTGCTCGATGCCCAGAATGACCTCCAAGGCGTCCAGAGAATCCAGACCGAGCCCAGACCCCAGCAAAGATACATCTTCGTGTAAGTCATCAGGATTATAAGGTAAATTTAGCCTAGTGATCAGATCTTCCTTGATCGTGCTGAGCACCTGCACGCGTTCATCGATCCTGCTTTTCAACTCGCTGTCCATTTCAACCTCCAAATATCAGCCGTGAGGACCATACCACCCAAAATGGACTCAGGTGAACCCGTTGTTATACAAAATCCGGCAAACAGGATCTTTTTGAACCGGGTCAACAGACACACCGATGGCGGTCAGGTTCACCTACTGAGCCCAAAATAGGCGAGGATAGCGTCGCTAGAGCGCTGAGATGCCTGAAGGCAGTAGCTGCTCGGACTGAAGCCACCTCACCCATCGCCGTAGCCACGCAGGTCCGGGGACACTCGATTGACAAATTTTCCATAAGAGTATTTAAAAAAGAAAAACAAGTTTTTGATCAACGAATTATTTTGGAAACATTAGTTAACGAAGTTGCTGAGTTGACTTAACATACAACAAATGGATGGTTACTTTTAACGCGATTATCATGAAAGAACAAAACCCGTACCATCTGCTTTACAACACGTTAATCTTTCTATCTCATTCAATGCTCAGCGAACGAGGTAGTTCACCGAGACCTGATGAACAAAGTTGATCACAACGACAATTCGCCCGGCAAAGACACCCCGTTCAGCGACGAATATCGCTTTCCCAATCAGGAAGTGATGTTGAAGGTATTCGGCGTTCGCTGCGAACATCTCGCCGTGCTGCAAAAAGAGCTGGGCATCTCCATGGGCCAACGGGGGCTGAGCGTCCACGTCAAAGGTGATCCCGTCCGGGTGAGTGCGGGGCTCAAGCTGATCGATCAATTGGTTCGCGCCTGTCGAAACGGTCGTACCTACAACGAAATCGACCTGGTGCGAGGGGCCCGGATCATGGCCGAGAATCCCGATGCGGATTTGGATTCGATTTTCAACGAGGTCATCTACGTCACCGCGCGGCGGCGCCTGATCACCCCCAAGGGACTGGTTCAAAAACAATACGTGGACGCGATTCGCAACAACGACCTGACGTTCGCCATCGGACCGGCCGGCACGGGGAAAACCTACCTGGCCGTAGCGATGGCCGTCTCCGAATTGATGCAACGAAACTACCGCCGAATCGTGCTGACGCGGCCCGCCGTGGAAGCAGGCGAACGGTTGGGCTTTTTGCCCGGCGATCTACGCGAGAAGATCAACCCCTACCTGACCCCGCTTTACGATGCACTGGACGACATGTGCGGTCAGGAAAAAACCCACACCCTGCTCACCCAGGAGCAGATCGAAATCGCCCCGTTGGCCTACATGCGCGGCCGTACGCTCAACGATTCGCTGGTCATTCTCGACGAGGCCCAAAACACGACGCGGGAACAGATGAAGATGTTCCTCACCAGGCTGGGCTATTCGTCGAAAGCAGTC
The DNA here is from genome assembly GCA_028278265.1 of Myxococcota bacterium. Classification (GTDB taxonomy): domain Bacteria; phylum Myxococcota_A; class Polyangia; order JAAYKL01; family JAAYKL01; genus JANQET01. The sequence continues at coordinate 2,533 of JANQET010000253.1, read as the reverse complement.
GTGACCGGGGACGTGAGTCAAATCGACCTCCCCGAAAACGCGATTTCGGGCCTGATCGACGCCCGTCGCGTGCTGCGGGGCATCAAGGGCATCTCGTTCATTCACTTCACCGAGGTGGATGTGGTGCGGCACCCGCTGGTTCAGGAGATCATCCGCGCCTATGAAAACCGCGGAAACCCCGTCGGCGACAAATCCAAGAACGAGGATATCGGCAATGGAAATTGAGCTTTTCGCCTGGTTGAGAGAAAAAGTGGAGACGGTCCTCGACGAACGAAATTGGTCGATGTCCGCCATTTCCGATCATGCCGTCAAAGTATCCAATCGCGCCAACGAGAGCGTGGTTGTTGCGATCCAGCCGGATGTCGAGGGGCTGGACTCATCCGACCCCCTGCTGCTGATCAGCGATGACACCGACGCGTCTTCCGCCAAATACTTCAACATTCTTCCCCGGGAGGCCACAGCGCAGCGGGTCATTCGGAATATCGAAATCGGCCACCAGCTCTGGCGGTTGCGCCACCTGGAGCTTACTCAGGACGAGAAGCTCGAACGGCGCGAAATCGAGGTCGCTCAGCTGATCGAAATCGGCAAGAGCTTCGGCATCATTCACGATGTGGATCAACTGCTGAACATCATCCTCGAAAAGGCGCGGTTTCTGGTCGGCGCGGACGCGGGCAGTATCTACATCATCGAAGGGGATGCCGACGAGCCCGAACAGCGCCGATTGAGATTCAAGTTGTCGCAGAACGACAGTATCACCTACGAGTCCAAAGAGTTCGTCATGCCCGTTTCGATGGAGTCGATAGCGGGTGCCGCCGTGATGATGCGGCAGTCGATCAACATCGGTGACGTGGCGCAGATCCCCGCAGACGCCCCCTACCATTTCGATCCGGCGTGGGATGTCCGCTCCGGGTATCACACCAAGTCGGTCCTCGCCGTGCCGATGATCAATCTGGCCAACGAAGTGCTCGGCGTGGTTCAACTGATCAACAAAAAACGCAATCCCCAAGCGCTGCTGAAGACCGAAGCCGATGTCTCCCGGGAGGTGATCCCGATGGATCCGCGCAGCCAGGAGCTGGCCGAGACCCTGGCCTCCCAGGCCGGCGTGGCGATGGAGAACAGTTTTCTCTACGCCGAGATTCAGCGCATCTTCGAGGGGTTCGTTCACGCCTCGGTCCACGCCATCGAGCAGCGGGATCCAACCACCTCGGGGCACTCGGTCCGCGTCTCGGCGCTCACCCGGCGCCTGGCCGAGGTCGCCGACGGGATCACCGAGGGGCCCTACGCCGATTTTCACCTCACCGCCGCCGATCTCCACGAAATCGAAATCGCCGCCCTGCTGCACGATTTCGGTAAAGTGGGTGTTCGCGAGGAGATCCTCGTCAAAGCAAAAAAATTGTATCCCCCCAGCCTGAAGATGATCCGGGCGCGCTTCGACTTCGTCCGTCGCTCCATCGAAAACGATTATCTTCATCGCCGGATTATGATGATCGAACAGGGGACGCCAACCCAGGAGCTGGCCATTCTCGATCAGGCGTCCAAACGGGCCGTCGAGCAGATCGATGAGTGCTGGCGTGCGATCTGGTCCGCCAACGAGCCCACTGTCCTGCCCCACGAGGACTTCAAAAAAATCGAAGAGATCGCCAACCGAAGCTACTTCGACGTGGGGGGCAAACGCCAGCCGTACCTCACCGACGAGGAAGTCACCGCGCTCAAAGTGGCCAAGGGCAGCCTGACCAGTGAGGAGCTGGACGAAATTCGCTCCCATGTGGTGCACACCATTTCATTCTTGGAGCAGATTCCCTGGGGCAAATCCCTGCGCAACATCCCCAAGTACGCCGGAGCGCACCACGAAAAAATCAACGGGAGCGGTTACCCCAACGGACTCAAGGGGGACGAAATCCCGATCGCCTCGCGCATCATGGCCGTGGCCGATATTTTCGACGCGCTGACCGCCCGGGATCGGCCCTACAAGAAAGCGGTTCCCCTCGAGCAGGCGCTGCACATTCTTCAACTCGAAGCTGACAGTAAACACATCGATACCGAGTTGGTGCAACTGTTCAAGGCGACCAAGGTCTACGAAGTGCTCAACGGGATGAACATTGACGATAAATAGCCCCAGGGAAGCACCGATTTTTCGCCACGATCGCCAGCAGTGGTAGGTGGAGGGAATCGCCATTGTCCGAACCCAATTCAAATTCAGAGATCAATCAGCGGGAGAAGGATCATCTAGCACTGGAGCTGAAGAAAAAGGATTTTGATCTGATTTTTCAGCTGAGCAACGTGCTGCGCGGCCAACCCGAGCCGACGGTGTTTTACCAAAAAGTGGTTGATCTGATCGGCGCGCATATCGGCTGCTGCCGGGTTTCCCTGCTGATCTTCGACCCCCAGCTCGACGAACTCGAGGTGGTCGCCACCTACAACTTCCGCGAGGTGATGGGATTGCGCATCCCAGCCTCTCAAGGCATCACCGGCTACGCCGTGCACCACGGAGAGCTGGTCAACGTGGGTGAGGTGACCACCGATCCACGGTACA
>JANQET010000004.1 GCA_028278265.1 Myxococcota bacterium | reverse complement strand
GGGTGCAGATGGCGTGCATCACGGCCGGTCACAAAGTGGCCATTTAGGGATGGGGACTAGTGGGGAGAAACCCCGGTCAGTCGACACTACCGACACTGTCGACATTTTTCGCGAGTCCGCCTCTGCTGAATCACCTTCAAACTAACACGCCGATTTTATTCGTCATTTCGCTCGGAGTGTTTCCTGTCGACACGGCACGATAGTTGCTCCGTCTTTTGGTTGCACGAAAACCCAAACCCTGTTTCAACCAAGGAGCATTCGAGATGAAGAAAAGAATCCTCGCATCACTACTGGTCGCATCCGTGTTCACGCTGACCGTCACGTCGTCCAATGCGCTGGACTACGTTTGTCGCACCCAGTTCAACCCGGGGAGCAGCAACCTCGGCTCAGAGGGCTGGTTGAAGGTCTACTACAGCACGAACCCCAACTGTGCCGTTGCCACGACCATTCTAAATTACTGTACCGATGGCGCGACCCACGCCCACTGCGCGGCCAACGGGTTCTATCACTACAGCCTGGACGGGGTCCTGATGCTGTGGAATGTTCTCTCGCGGGCCGGCGTCGAGAACAGTCGTGTCTGGGTGAAGAAGACCACCTGCAACGACGGCAACCTCAACTGCGGTGCCTACGTGCAGGTCTATGCCAACTGAACTTCTCGGCCGGCAATCACCCCCTACACCCATCGTTGAAAATCACTTTGCCAGAAACGCCTGCAGCTCGTCGAAGGGGAGTGGCTTGGAGAGATAGTACCCCTGAATCTCGTCGCAACCGCACTCCTTGAGAAAATCCAATTGTTCAACCGTCTCCACCCCTTCGGCGACCACCTTGAGCCGCAGCCGCCCGGCCATCGCGACGATGGCCGCGGTGATCGCCTGGTCATCTTCGTTTGCGCACAACCCGGCGATGAACTCTGCCGGAATCTTGAGATGGCCCAAGGGAAACCGCTTGAGATAGGCCAGCGAGGAGTAGCCCGTGCCGAAGTCGTCCACCGACAACTCGACCCCCATTTCGCTGAGCTTCGAAAAAATCGCGGTGTTGGCTTTGGTATCGGCCATCATCGTACCCTCGGTCAGCTCCAATCCCAAGTAGCGGGATTCGAGCCCGCTCTGTTCCAGCGCCAGGGAGACAATGCCCGGCAGCGTACCCAAGCCCAACTGGGTGCCGGTGACATTGACCCAGACCCGAACCGCTTGCCCTGTTTCGGCGATCAGGCGCGCACAATCGGCAGCGCTCTGCCGCAGGATCCACTCACCGATATCGGCGATAAATCCCATCTCCTCGGCAATTGGGATGAAGTCACCGGCAGCCAGCAGTCCCTTGGTGGGATGCTGCCAACGGGCCAGCGCTTCCATACCCACCACTTGCTGCGAGTGAAGGTCCAATTGGGGTTGGTAGAACACGCGAAGCTGCTCCTGGGCAAATCCCCGTCGCAGCTCTGACTCGAGCTCCAGGCGCTCCATCGCCCGATGGTGCATCTTGGCGGAGTAGAATTGATACCGGTTCTTGCCACCGCTCTTGGCCGCGTACATCGCTTTTTCCGCGTTCTTGACCAACGCGCCGGTCCTCCCGTCAAAGGGAAATAGGCTGATGCCCATACTGGCCGAGAGGAACACCTCCCTACCCCCGATAGTGAACGGTTTCTCAAACACCCCGAGTACCCTTCTGGCCACCCCGGTCGCGTCGACGACTGTCTTGACGCTGGGAAGGATCAGGGCGAACTCATCCCCTCCGAAGCGGGCCACGGTACCGTGCTCGATGAGCACCTCGCCCAGTCGCTGTCCCACGGCCTTGAGCAGTAGATCACCTCTCCGGTGGCCCAAGGTATCGTTGACCCGCTTGAAGTGATCCAGGTCGAGAATAATCGCCGCTGCCTGGATGCCGTTGCGCTCGGCTCTGATCACCGCCCGCTCCAGCTGATCGACATAGACCACCCGGTTGGGCAGCCCGGTCAAGGGATCGTAGTAAGCCGACTGCTTGACCCAGGCCCGATCCTGCCTCTCCTGGGTGGCGTCGCGAAACACCCCCACATACTGTTTGGTTACCCCTTCGTCGTCGGTGACCGCGCGGATGGTAAGCCATTTGACGAACAATTCGCCGCTCTTTTTTCGATCCCAGACCTCCCCTTGCCAACGTCCCGTCGTGAGGATCGTTCGCCACATCTGTACAAAGAAATTGGGCGGATGCACATTGGATTTCATCAACCTGGGGTTTTGCCCAATCACATCGGCACGGGTATAGCCGGTGACCAGCTCAAAGGCCCGGTTCACATCGAGGATGGTGCCGTGCTCATCGGTAATGAGCATCGCCTCCCCGCTTTCATCGAACACCACATCGAGCAACGGATCGTGTTTCATCAATCGATTGGACGAGGTCATATCCTATCCTTCATCAGTTCGAACAGTCACCGATCCTACCCTCTCCCCCCGGTGCATCCAACACTTGTCGGCACTTAAAAGAGGAGACCGAAAAGACGATTATACGGAGGAATCGAGTTGAGTGCCACAACTGCCTGTTTGAGATCGGACACGCCCCTCAACCGCCGGCCCTTGATCACGAGTTTACCTTTTCCCAAGAACCGCCTACACTCCCGGGACATGGAACTCAAAACATTAAAATCAGTTTCACCAGTGGCGATTCATCAGGCCTTTGTCGACGCGTTTGCAGATTATGTGGTCGACATCCCGATGCCCTACCCTGCATTCCGGGAGATGATGGTGCGCCGGGGCGTCCAATACTCGGCGTCCATGGGGGCATTTGATGGGGGACGACTGGTCGGGTTCGTACTCAACGGATTGCGACCGTGGAATGGGGAGCTGACCTGCTACGATTCGGGAACCGGAGTGCTGCCGTCACACCGGGGGCGCGGTCTTTCCACAGCTATGCTCGAAGCGTTGTTGCCGGTGTTGCACCGGCTCGGTGTGACCCAATACCTGCTCGAGGTGATCAAAGCCAACGAACCCGCGTTCAACATCTATCAAAAGGCCGGATTTGAGATTGTCCGATCGCTAAGTTGCTACGAAATCAATCGATCAGCGCTCAGGTTCGGAACACAGGACGACTCCTTGTCGGCGAAACTCGTGCACAACAGGGAGTGGGACTGGGAACAGCTCCGGCGCTTCTGGCAATTCGAGCCCTCCTGGCAGAATTCGATCGATTCGGTGATGGCGGGTTGGAACGATTTTGTCAATATTCACCTCATGGTGGACAACACCCCTGTCGGGTACGGCATCGTTCACCAAACCTCCGGGGATATTCCCCAGTTTGCCGTTTCCCGGGAGCTGCGACGACAGGGATTGGGACAGCGCTTGTTCAAGGGGTTGAGCGAGTCCACCGACTCGAAGGCGCTGCGCATCATCAACGTGGACGATACCGACCTGCCGACCTGCCGGTTCATTGCACAGTTGGGATTTGATGAGATGGCCGCTCAATACGAGATGATTCGGCCCCTGTAATGAAAGGACCGGTATTCATGAACAGAAGACCCCCGGGGAAAAGACCTACATTGCACTCCAGACGTGGCTTTTTAAAGAATGCGGGTATTGCAGTCACCGGTCTGACCGTTACGAGTTGTATGGATGGTGACGACGGCGATCAGACCGATCCGGGCCCCCGCTGTGATCCACAAAACGACCAGCGCAGCACCGTAGCGGTCGCTGCAGCCGATTCGTACGATCGGGCGCTCGTCAAAGAGAAAGTGCAGAGGCTGTTCGATGCCCTGGGCGGCCTGGACGCTGTGGTCGGTTTCGGGGACAAGGCGGCGCTGAAGATCAACCTGGTCGGCGGCGCCGACGCCCTCGCGCTGCCCGCCGGTGTCGATGTACGGGAGGCGGTCTGGACCCATCCGGAGGTGGTGCGCGCGGTCGGCGAGCTGCTCATCGACCAGGGGGTGAGTCCGGCAAATCTCCACATCGTCGAGGCCCTCTGGACGCCGTCTTCCTACGACGACTTCGGCTACCAGCAGGTGCAAACCGATTTGGGAGCGCAATTCGTCAACCTGGAGAACGCCGCTCCCTATGCTGGATTCATAGAAAAGAGTGTGCCCAACGGGTTTCATTACCAGAGCTTTCGCCTCAACCCGATTCTAGAGGAGATCGACGTGCTGGTCTCACTTCCCAAAATGAAGCAGCACTCCAGCGCCGCAGTGACCCACGCGATGAAAAACCTGGTGGGCATCGTGCCCTTGGCCCATCACGAATTGCCGGGAAACAAGGGGTGGCGTTCGGCGATCCATTTTGCCGGCGGCCAGGTGGGATACCATCTCCCAAGGGCGATCTGTGATCTCAATTTGGCGAGACCTATGCACCTGGCCGTGATCGACGGCATCAAGAACTCTCTCGGAGGAGAAGGTCCGTGGGTGGAGACCTTCGCACCGACCGAGAATCACCTGCTCATCGCCGGTACCGACCCGGTGGCCACCGACACCATCGCCTCCCGAGAAATGGGAGACGATCCCGAGGCTGCCTCCCTCACCAATCCCGACGGAACACAAACGGACAACTACCTCTGCCTGGCGGCTGAGCTCGGACTCGGCACCAATCGACTGGATCACATTGATATCGTCGGCGAACCGTCGGAGTAGCGGGGCTCCATGCGCCAGGTAAACGAAGACGGTGACTCGACACTGGCAACAGTTGCAGTTGACGGTTCCGACACAGCAATGATGTGACGATCCGCCGGTGTTCGTAAGACAATAGATGGTAAATCGCCGATCCCCTGGTGGCATGCGTCTTGCTCACATTCTCGCCAATTTTTATCCAAATCGAGCATCTATCAGCAGCAGGGCATGTGCCCTCGGCGAAAGGACAAATCATGTGTAATGATCGACGGTCCGGTCAACTCCGGCGCGTTCGTTTCCTCGAGACTCCCTGGTTTGTTGTTCCGCTGTCCCGGACCGGGTTTTTCCGATTGGCCGCAATTGCGGTGATATTGGGCCAGGTCACCTGCTGCGATGACTATATGACAACTGGCGTAGATCGAGGGAACATCTCCACCGCACAACTACCGCTCTCGATTGATGCTGAAACCAAAATCACCGTGGGTGATCCGACGGTCTAGGCGCGCTATGGCGAGTCAATGGCTTTTGATGATGGACGGCTGGTCATCGGTGCCAGCCAGGGAGCCGGCGATGATCACATCTGTCGGGGAACGGTGCACATCTACAAACGGCATTGTGATCGCTGGGAGTTAGAGGCCCGATTGTCTGCTGTTGACGGTCACAAATTCGGCGCGTCGGTCGCCCTGGCCGGAGAATTCTTGGCGGTGGGTGCACCGGGTTCCGACCTCGGAGCGGGCGCGGTGTTTTGGGCCGCGCCGGATGATTGCGCCACAGCCGGATCGGGTCTGGGCCACGCCTTGGCCCTGGACGACTCTGGTGGTGGTCCGAGGCTGATCGCCAGTGGACTGTATGCCAGTTTCGACGCGCAATGGACCGGCGCGGCGTTTGAGTTTGTCAAAAACAGTTCTGACCAATGGCGGTTTTCAAACGATGTCATCATGGCGAAAGAAAAGAGTCGCGTCTTTGGTTTTTCAATCGCCGTTGAGCACGACGTATTTGTTGCCGGCAACCTCGGGTTCAATGGCTGCCCTGGTTCTGCGATCGTTTACGAGCAGCGAGAAGGCGTGTGGTGGTTCAAAGCCAGGCTCTATCCCACCAATGATGGGGAGAGCGACTTCGGCAGAGCCCTGGCAATTTGGCAGGGCAGAATTGGCATCGGCTCACCCGACGCTCGCGACAATGGACCCGAGTCAGGAGCCGCGTACATCTTCGCCAAAGATGGGCCGTGGTGGGTCCTGGAGCGAAGACTCGTACCCCCCGACGGCCAAACCGGGGATCGATTCGGTACGACTGTTGCTTGGCGTTCTTTCGTCACTGCGATCGGTGCGCCATATGCAGACGGTGTTTATCGTGACAGCGGGGAGGTGTACCTGTTCTCGCGCAATGACGACCTGCATCATGAACAACAAGCCATACTCTCGTCGAGCTCTGGGGAAGCCCATGCCCACCTGGGGATCTCGGTAGGCCTCGAACCGACTTGGGTCGACGGGGCACCTGTGGAGACAATCGGTTGTTTGGCCGGTGCACCTCACGATGGATTCGGCGCGACAGGAGCGGTGCACCACTTCGAAGTAGTCCTCGAATAATCTTCAGCGTAAAAGCATAAATCGAAAAACGAAGTATCCCCGTTTTTGATTAAAAAACAGGAGCTTCCATCTTTTCGGGACATGCAAAGTCTACTCAATAATGCAAAAATATAAATCCTGGTTTGTATTTTTAAATTTCATTCATTATAGTCGGCAGTAGGTGTGTGCAATGGAATCTAAAGCGTTATTTTATGGCAAAATTCTCGTCGTATGTCTGCTCGTTCATTTTTCCCTGCTGGCATCGGCTGGGGATATGAAGGTTCTGATCGAAATTGCAGACAAGGATGACCTGCGCGCCCTGGCCCGACTCGATGTCTCGGTTGAGGCGTACTATGAGGGGGCCGTGCTGGGAAGAATCTCGCCGTTCACGCGGGAATTGCTCCTCGAAGCCGGGTATTCGGTAACCGTCGCTGTTGAAGATGTGAACCTCATTGAAGGCGGCCTTCCGGACCGAGCGGATATACAGGATTATCATTCCTATTTTGAGATGGTCGATGCAATGCAGGCGGTTGTTTCAGACTATCCCGATATCGCTACCCTGCATGTGATCGGCAAGTCGGTAAAGAACAGAGACATCATTGCAGTCAAAATCTCAGACCACCCGCAGCTGGATGAGAGTGAACCCGAAATACTGTTCGACGCAGCCACTCACGGGGATGAATGGTCCAGCTTCGAAGTGGCCATCGCCCTGGTTCACCATCTGACCCGACAATACGGTTCAGACGCCGAGGTCACCCGGCTGGTCGATAACCGTGAAATATGGATCGTACCGATGGTCAATCCCGATGGGGTTGTTTCTGTCACTCGCGAAAACGCCAATCGGGTGGATTGCAATCGGGACTTCGGCTACATGTGGGATGCCTGGGGCGGGTCAACGGCGCCGTTTTCTCAACCTGAAACGAGGGCGATCGGGGAATTGGCGTTTGGCAACCAGTTTGCCATGACCACCAGTTTTCACGGGGGGACAGTGAAACTGGTGTATGCCTGGAGCTTCACCGAATCCTCTACGGTCGACACGGATCAGTACCGGGCGCTGGGCAAGGGATACGGCGAGCTGGCAGACATGTCCAGCGGGCAAGCGTCATCGTTGATGAACGTCATCTGTGGAAGCTCCAAGGATGCGCACTACGGCGCCCTGGGAACACTCGCCTGGACCGTAGAATTGACCCGAGACAAAATTCCACCCTACAGCTACATTCCTCAGGTCTGTCAACGCAACGTGGCCGCCGCACAACATCTGATCGCCAAAAGCGGCCAGGGCCTTTTTGCAGCAGTGACCAGCGCGACCAGCGGTCTGCCGGTGGCAGCGGTGATAGAGCTCGACGATCCCCGCTGGATGGCCTACGCGGATCCGGTTTATGGTGACCTCCATCGATACCTGCAGCCGGGCACCTATAATGTCACCGTGTGGGCCAACGGCTACCAGCGCCGGCAGCTCAACGGCGTCCAAGTACTGACAGACCAGCAGAGCGACATCTCACTGCAGCTGCAACCCGAAACCGACCCGATGATTTACGCCTATAAAATGATGTACAACGCCAAGCGGGACCCACAGGACAGCACCACGTCCACAATCGACCTTCTGGGTCCCCCTGATGGGACGGGGTTTTCCTTGGGCTGGGGTGGCTTTGTAGTGGTCGACATGGGACCTCACCTGCCGGTGTTCGATCATCCCGGTGAAGACATCACGGTTTACGAATCCTCGGGGCAGAACAGGAGCTTCGAGTTGCTCGCCGCGAATCACCATTGGGGTCCTTGGACCTCTCTGGGGTATGGTCAAGGTACGTGCGGATTCGATCTCGCTGACGCCGGACTCACCGAGGCACAGTATCTGAAGATATCCGATGGAAGCCACACACAGCCCCACGGAATCCCCAAGGATAGCGGCTACTCGTTGGATGCGATCGAAGCAGCACCAGCGCCGGATCTGGATATCGATGGCGACACCGATGCAGACACGGATGCGGATTCAGATGCTGACTCGGACTCGGATTCAGATACAGACGCCGACGCAGACAGCGACACGGACAGCGATGGAGACGTGGATTCGGACAGCGACGGCGATGCGGATGGTGATGCAGACGGGGACGCTGACGGAGATGCAGACGGGGATGCGGATGGTGATGCAGACGGCGATGCTGACGGGGACGGAGATGGGGATTCAGACGACGACGAAGACGGGGATGACGACGGTTTCGGCGAAGGTGGTTGCGGCTGCCGCGTCGTGAGGGCCAAACCGAGGCGCCTGCTGTTTGGCCTTGCCTGGCCACTTCCCTCCATATATTTGAAGTAATATACCTCTATATTCCAAAAACGATCAGAGACATCCGTGGGTTAAGTAGTTGATCAATGGCGATTGAAACGGCAAAGTCAACGTTGACACCTTATCGGAGAAAAAGGCCCAAAATGCTCAAAAGACGCGATTTCGTCAAACTCACCATGGCCGCCTCTGTGGGCACCCTGGTACCTTCATGTGCCGCCAATGGTGAAAAAGACGCTACGCCTCAAAAGCAGCCGGACCGGTTTTCAGGAAGAGACGAATTACTCCAATTCGAGGGACTGACCTCGATTCACGACCATATCAATAGCGAAAAAGCTGCAGAGCTGATGCTTCGGGCGATGGACAACGCGGGTATCGCCAAGATGAACTTGCTCGGGTGTTATGAGTCTCTAATGTACGGTAGAAAAAAGCCGGATTTCTCAGGTGCCGCTGCGAACAACGAGCTGCTGCTCAGGGTGGTGAAAAAACACCCGGATCGGTTTTCGATGTTTGCCTTGATTAACGGCCTTGAGGACGATCCAGTTGCCACACTTATCGACTATATTGAAAGAGGTGCCAGCGGCGTCAAACTATACAACGGTACTGCCAACAAGTACCGCACCATGCCTCTTTCCGATGACAGGCTGCGGCCCTTCTGGCGCTTTTGCGCACTGCATGGCGTTCCGATCCTGATACACGTGGATCCTCCCCATTTGGATGAATTCTTGAATTTGATCCGCGATTATCCCTCGATACCATGGATTTGTCCCCATTTGCTCGTCCAGACCAAACCCAATCAGCTAGACCGGTTGGCGCAGACCTTGAGGAAGTATCCCAATCTTCTGACCGACATGAGTTTTGGTTTTGAGGGGTGGATGCACGCCAATCTCACCCGTCTATCCAAGTCTCGAGATCGAATTCGCGACATCTTCATCAAGCACGCAAACCAAATTGTGTTTGGGACCGATATTGTATTTTCCACAAACCGCAAGCACCGCACCGTCGCCTGGGCGACCAACTCTCTTCAGGAGTACCGAAAATTTCTTGAGTTTGACATGTTTCACCACCGCGTAAGAGGCCGTTCCAAAATCTATGAGGGGACCTTGAATGGGCTCGCGCTGCCAGAAAAGGTGCTCAAGAAAATATATGTGGACAACGCTAATAAACTCCTCACCGGAAAAACTATCCGCACAGAAAAAGATGATTTAGACACCGTGCTCCATCGCCTGCCGGGATCAGCGAGACTTGACGACAATGGCCGGCATTTTGTACTCGCCGCGGCGGCGGTTGCAACATTGTCGCCGTTTACAGAATACCAGGCTGGTGCTAATAGCGGTCCGCACCACTTCGCCACTACGCCGAAGTTCGCCGGACGGGTTGCCTCGATCTTTTCATTGACGAGTGAAAAAATCAAATTGTTTGAAAAGGTATCATCGCTGAAGGACTACTTGTCACAAACTCCAAAAGCCGTGGGAATTTTACCCTTCAGTGAGATGGATAGCCGTCTGCGGGCACTCCCCGTTAACGGCGTTGATGTAATGGATAGCGGGATTGGACGTTGTGCAGAGGCGGGCCAGGCGACTCGGGCGGCATATTTTTCAAAGTACCCGCTGCTATTCCCGGTGGTTGATGTAAAAGATGCCGATCTAGCTGATGCTCGATTTGATCCATTTGAGCTGAGAACTGTGCAATTTACCGGTGGTTCACTTCTCGGCCCGGGGATGCTCGAAAAGCCAACGGTGAGTCCTGAACAAGCCGTTGTTGGTGTAGCCGCCATCAGCCAGACAGCAGACATTGCACATTTATCGATTGAAAATGTGAAACTGGAAGGCTGCCGGCAAAATCTCAAGAAATGGCGTTTTTGCTACGAGCCTCACTGGCAAAAAGCGATCGACCGCTTGGGCACGGACGTCATCGAGCTTACGGGAAACCACGTTAGAGACTTCGGTAGCAAACGGTTGAGTGAGACAATAGATTGGTACAACGAGTTAAAGTATCCCTATTACGGCGGGGGTAGAAATCTGGCCGACGCACTGACGCCTGCAGTCATCGAGATTAGAGGATTGAAAATAGGGTTTACCGGTCTCAATCGTCTCAACAGTACTCGCTCCGGTGCAAGCAAGGAAAAACCCGGACCGTTACTGCGGGGGAATGATAATTTTTTACGCTCGATAAAGGCCGCACAAAACAGCTCAGATGTATTTTTCTTCACTTACCAAGGGGGCTACGAGTTTTCGCCATTTCCTTGGAATGATATGGTGCGCTACGCTCACGCGGCGATCGATGCCGGAGCGATCGGCGCCGTGGGGGTGCACGCTCACATGCCCATGGGATCCGAGGTCTATCGAGGCGCGTTTGTCTCATACGGTTTGGGCAATTTTCTGTTCAGACATCCTCCGACAACCAGACCCAGACGAAAGATGACCGAGCGGGCCTTGATCATGCGCGTAACCCTCTATCACAAGCAAGCGTTGCAGGTTCGACTGATCCCGGTTGAACAAAACAACGGCGCGCTGAGCCTCAGCAAACCAGCGAACGCTGCGCAAACAATGGATCGCGTTCGCCTCGCCTCGAGGGAGGGACTCGCGCCCCAAAGACCTCTTCAACAGTTTGCGGATTCATGCATCGAGTTGAGCTCTGCCAAGCGTGTCAGTGGTCCGCTCGATGTGCAGCGCAAATTGGGACTCACCGGGCAATTGATTGGCCTGACTTATGAAAGCGCTCAGCAGGCCGGAACAACTCAAAACGCATTGGAAATATTGGAAAACGCCCGCACGAAACGCAATCACATTGCTGCCAAGGGACTTAAAATCGCCATACCCCTCTTGCCTTTACGCACGCTGCCGGCAGGTGAGTATGATGCTGTTCGCTTGCTGCTTGATAGCGATCGGGACGACGCTGTGACACTGATGAAAACCGCTCTGGAGGCCGAAAAACCGATTCAGCTCGTCGTTCAGCGTCCCGCTTCACTTTCACTCGTTAAGCACCTCGTCGACATGTCACAGGGGACCGAGATTCTGCTATCTGGAATTCCCGCACTTCTCGAGCAGCGTGAAAAACTGTCTACCTTGCTTCGCCAATATCGTCATCTCTACGTTGATACCTCGGCGATCAATGAACTGTATTTTGGCAAGTTCTTCACTGCTCTCGAGCGAGACATCGAGGGGTGGCGAAAATTTTTTCGATCGTTTGAAAAGCGTGTGCTCCTGGCCACCGGTGCCGCTTGCCACAAGAAGAAACTCACGTGGCGTTCCCAGGGGCGATTGCTTCGCGCCTTGAGACATGCGCTTGAATACGAAAATTATCATTTGCCGATTCTCGACCAAGGACACATCTCGGAATGGGGAGGTTACGAATACACCCGGGAGCCCGTTAAGACCGGATTATCACTTCCGGCGGCGGTCATCGATTCCATTGCCGGCCAAAATTTTATATCCCTTTTTGGTAAATAACTCGACTGATCGAGGGAGGTTGCCCTCCCCCGGCTCCCTCAGATCCGTGAGACTCAAGCGTTACCCTTCGGATGCTGGCCTGCGGATATTTCCAACGAGACCGGCGACGCTGTATGTGGCGATGGCCGCAAAGATTGTCGCCTGGTAGCCGATTTTGATGCCTAAAAACAAGGCCAAGACGACGGCAAAGGAACCGGCAACAGAGTTGATGGCGAATACGTGCGGAATCTTGCTGCGCATGTGCCACCGGTCAGCCATTCGCAAACCGCGCGGAAAGTAAAATCCCATCAAAAAACCCGTGGCGAAAATCAGACAAGTGCCGACAATCTTGCACAGGATCAACGGCAGATCCGTGTAGAGCAGCAGCTGCGGTAAATAGACAGCGGCCAATGCGGTGGGGACCAGCAAAAGCGTCACCAACCAGAGATTGATCTGCTCGCAAAACAACCCCCCTATCGCAGAGCTCAACAGCAGCACCCCCAACACCAAAATCAATGACCAAGAAGGTGACACAAAGATGTTTTGGTAGACCTGTATCAGCATAATTTCGATAAGAAAGTACCCCAACCCGATCAAAATATTGTAGGTGCTCAATATAGTGGCTCGCCCCTTGTTTTCTTTTCGGAAGATGCCGATGCCAAAGACAACACTCAGCACGATGAATAAAGCGGTACTGGATTGGAGCAATCGGGCGACCCGCGGCTGACTCACTCGTGACAGCGATGGGAATGGGCGATCGTCCGTTACTATAGAGTCATCAAAACCCTCTTTTTTCAATTCAGAAAAATCACCTGTTTCGATCATGTTCATTACATCTGAGAATTCGCCATGCTCCAGGTATTCATCCAAATAGGCCACCCGCACGGTGCCGACTGCTTCGTGATACCATTTGAGCACCCTCTTTTTGAGTTTGCCCTGAAGCGGTTTCTTGCTCACAATCATTCCCACGTACCAGGAGGCTCCTCCGCGGTATCGTTTTCGTTTTTCGTCGTAATCATGAATAATATTGGGACCCCATCGACCGGACATCCATTCCCAGATAAGAAAATGTTTTGACGGATTTTTTGCGCCGCGATCCTTCAAGGTGTGCCAAGCCGTGTTCATCATCCGGTAAATTCCCAGTTCTCCGCTTCGATTGTAGGGGCGCTCTTCAAATAGGATGCAGCCTTCGTTGGACAAGTGGTCAAAATACATATCGTAGTGTTCACGAGTGTGCAGGTAGTCCGGCCCGGAAGGGTAGCCGATATTCGGTCCCGAATGGGTGTTGATCATCGTTATGAGATCGAATTTCCCGTCCAACGTTTTTAAAAGAGAGATAGCATTTCCGATGGTTGGTTTCAGTCCTTCGTATGCCCTGCCGCTCTCTTCCCAGAAATCCTTGGTCATCACCTCAATAATTCCGGGCAAGATCTCAACGGGAAAAATCTTTTCAGGTTTGGTTATTTTTTTCACCGTCTCAATGATGCCGCGTGCGGACGAGCCGACAATGTATATCTTCGGCTCCTTTTTCAGCCCATAAAACACTCGCGGATCACGGCTGGGCCAATCGATGCCTCTCTTCTGATAGAACGCGTAATCCTTGTGACGCTTGGGCTTGAAATGATCGTTCGGATAGCCCTGCATACTGGTGACATGGAGGTCTTTGTTGGGCGCTTTGACGATGTCGACTCTCCCTGCGAGGCCGTCGTAGCTGGCGCGATGCCACTGGGGTTCGTAGCGGAGTAGAATTTTCTGTGGATTACGTGAATCCTCCCCCTCGATGGGCTCGTCAATGAAGGTATTGTTGCGATCAAACAGATTAAAAATATTAAAATAACCAGTCGCCAGCTGAATCGAAAACAGCGTTGCTCCGAGAGTGATCAGGAGCGCAGTGACCGAGGTGGCGCCTATCTTGAATCCCGCTGTCAGCTCTTTTGATCTCAGTGATACGATCAACCCGACGAGTGGAATCAGACAAACCAAAAGTAAGATGATCGATTCGCTCATCATGAATTCGTAGAATGCTACCGTGGCCACAATCCCTAGGAAGGCGCCGGTCATATCGTAGAAATAGACCCTGCCCCCAGGATGGTTTCGAAATAGTACAGCAATGTAAATAGTGGGAAAGAAGACGCACATGGCCACTGCTATCGCGATCAGCCACACTGTCGGGTACCAAATAAACACGAGAGACACGGCGTAGAGGCTCACCGTTGAGCCGACTGCACAAAACAGAAACACGACGGAATCTCGCCATTTTATTGTACTGGCAGCAAACGCACCGAGACCGAGCCCCAAGACTGCATAGCCAATCACACAGACCGCGATAAAAAAGTCGTGAATATAGGAGGTCAAATGAAATAGAACTGTTTCGACCAGCAGCACAATCGCTGCGCATACGGTAACCAACAAGAAGCGTGCAGGTTTGAATATCATCTCGATTCCTTCGTTATTTAAGGGTGATGAATCTACCGTGGTAATCGGTGCCCGGCATTAATTTTTGTTTGATCTTTCGATTGAATTCGGTCTTGCCTTTGGTCAAATAGCGCCAGTAGGCTTCGCCAAACTGCTTGGCATCCAGAAACTGCAGTTGATCACCGCTTTTTTGGCGATTGAGATAAAACGGATACAAGCGCAGAGCAGTTTTCAGCCTGCCCTTGCGCTCCTCGACTACCAACCTCAACGCTGCGTGGTAGGGTACCGTATCCCTTCGCATCTTTTGGGATTTGAGAGAGTCAACAAAAAAGTCTCCCATTCCGTAGACAATCCACTTGCCTTTGTATTTGCTCGCGGTCTGTATCATATGTGTCCCATAGCCGACCACCAAATCAGCTCCGGCGTCAATCCACTCCCGCGCTTTATCTTGTTGATAGATGCTTGCCCGCCGATAGATGCGTCCCCAATAGGGATATACCACGACGAAGACATCAGGGTCCTCAGCGCGAAGGGTTCTTATCTGCTCTGTCGGATTTCCGTCTTCATAAGCGGCCAGTTGCCAGTCCGGAGAAGGCGGAGACGGCGATCGGCGCATTTTTGTTTTTCTAGAAACGCCGAAAATGGCCAATTTGAATAGCTTTCCGTTTATCGATCGTTGCCAACGAAAGGGCTCATACGGTGATTTACTGGCATTTGAGATGCCGAACCAATTAATCCCCGCGGTATCTAGTTCTCGGGTGGTCTGCACGAGTCCCTGATGGCCGATATTCATACTGTGATCATTTGCGAGCGATACCGCGTTGACACCCAGTGTGGACATCGCGCCTACGTCGTAGGAGGCCTGCTGCGACGATGTCCTGAGTCCGGCAAACACGACGTCCGACGATCCGAGAAATGACTCGAAATGTCTAAATAAATGGCTGAAATTGCTATCGGAAGAATCACGGCGACTCTTTTTTTTTGTTCGATCGTTCTTGATGGACAACTCACCAACCAGTGTCACACAGAGCGCGTCTTGGCAATCGTCCTTCCTCGTTTTTGGGGATTCATTCTGACTTCCTTGGGATTGCCTTTGAGACTGGGGATCATTTTTCCTACCAGCCCTCTCAACAGCGGTGTCCGCTGTCCATACCTTAGTCGTTGCCAGTGCCAAGCCCAAAATAGCAGTTCCGACAAGCACCAATTCTCTTTTCTTAAAAATCATTGTCCTTCCTACGGCTAATCCTAATTGTTGTGTATGTCGTTATGTGGTTCCTTAGTTCTACAGATGTCTTTTCTCAAAAACAGCTACTCATGCAGAAAGTAGGCCAAGAGCGCGACTTCACTAACCTATTGATTTTTTTGAAAAGAAAAAATCAACTAACTGTGTCAACTGTGCCATTCCCAGCGGATCAAGCAGCTTCGCTATGACCTCTTTTCAAATGATGAGTATTCAAAATTGATCTGATATCGCTGGAAACAATGACGAATAGAGGATGAATTTGGAAAGGATAAAAATCGTAGATGACGTCGCGTTACTGTCAGTACGCCTGACCCTGCGTGAGACTCATTGATACCAGCCAGTCACGGGATTGCAATATTGAATGAAGAGAAATAAACCGTTTTCCGATGTCAGGATTAGCCTGAACTAGTTCAGGTTAGCTATCTATGGTGGCGCGGATTCGCGCCGCTTAGTCCTACAATACAATGATTGTGGTATTCGCGCTTCGGTTACCAATCATTTATCGTTGAGGGTGTACACTGTCGTTGCAACCAAGGGTATAGAGCAACCCACATTAAAAGGAAAACGACCAACCGTAGGTAAAATCGCCAAATTGTCCATCGCGTCTCATGGCGACACGGGCAATTGCCGTCCTCCTAGCTCGCTGACCTGCTTGGCCAACCCGCTCGCGGTGACTTTTTCAGGGGGGACCGCCCTTCCGATGGTCAAGCTCACTTTGGATCGCATCCATTTCAGCGGACTTCGCTTTAGTGATTTGTTGGCGCGGCTGAACTGACTGCCCCACATCCCGTTGAGAGACATGGGGATGACCGGCACCGGAGATTTTCGGATGATGCGTTCGATTCCCCGTCGAAAAGGTCCCAGTTTTCCGTCCGGGGTCAGTTTGCCCTCAGGGAAGATGCAGATGATTTCACCGGCCTCAAGCTCCTCGGCGATTTTGTCGAAGGCGGCCAGCATGGTCTCTTTGTTTTCGTGGGCCGGTGCGATTGGAATCACCTTGGCGTCGCGAAAGAAGAACCGCACCAGGGGCAGCCGCATGAAGGTGTGGTGCATCACAAATCGAACCGGCGTGCGCACCGCCCCGGCGATGAACAGCCAATCGACAAATGACTGGTGGTTGCAGATCAGTACTGCCGGCCCGCTCTGTGGCAGGTTCTCCCGGCCGACAATTCTGATCCGGTAGATCACCTGGCCGAGCGCCCAGACGATGAAGCGCCACAAAAACTCGGGAATCACCGAGTAGATGTAAAGAGCGACCGCTGCATTGAGCCCGGCCAAGACCAGGAAAATCTGAGGAATCGTCAACCCCAAGGCGGTCAATCCGATCAGCATCCCGGCAGAGGCCACCATGAACAGGGCGTTCAAGATGTTGTTGCAGGCTATTACCCGCGCCCGCTGCTCCTTAGCACTGCGCTGCTGGATCATCGTGTAGAGGGGCACCGTATAGAGCCCACTGAACACCGCCAGCCCGGCGAAGTCCACCCCCACGCGCCAGCTACTCGGGCTGGACCAAAAGGCCAGCGGACCGCGCAGGCCGTCCCCAGTCGCCGGATCGAGCGCCGGAATGCCGACCAGAAACAGATCCGCGGCAAACAGGGTCATGCCGATCGAGCCCAGGGGAACCAGTCCCAGCTCGAGCTGCCCCTTGCTCAACCGTTCACACAACAACGAACCGATGGAGACGCCGATGCAGAATAGCGCCAACAACAGGGTGACCACCAACTCGTCGCCGAGCAGCACCTCCTTGGTGTAACCGGGCAGTAGGGTCAACAGTGACGCGCCGAAAAACCAGAACCAGGAGATGCCCAACACGGACAGGAACACCGGCCGATTTCGTCTGGTCAGCCGATAGGTGGACAGCAGGGGGGTGAGGGGATTGGCCGTCACCGTCAAATCGGGATGACCGGCAGCGGTGTTCGGGATTCGCCTGCTGGTCAACCATCCGGCCAGGGCCACGGCGACCACCGTCAGACAAAGGGCCACCTCGCCGACACCCTCCATCGCGATCAGCAAGCCGCCGAGAATGGTGCCCAACAGGATAGCGACAAACGTCCCGGTCTCGACCAGTGCGTTTCCGCCAACCAGCTCCCGTTCGGTCACC
This sequence comes from Myxococcota bacterium, assembly GCA_028278265.1. Lineage (GTDB taxonomy): Bacteria > Myxococcota_A > Polyangia > JAAYKL01 > JAAYKL01 > JANQET01. The sequence goes on along the minus strand of JANQET010000004.1, from coordinate 34,225 downwards.
AATTCGGGCAGGATACTGTACTTAGCCGGACCGAAAAAGGTCGATTGCAATCCCATCAGAAACAACACTGCGAGCAGCAGCGGCAAATGGCCGAGCATCAAGCCCACGGTAGCCGCCAGCATCACCCCCACCTCGGCCAGCTTGACCCAGCGGATCAACGTGGTTTTGGGATACTTGTCGGCCAGCTGGCCCGCGGTGCCGGAAAACAGAAAAAAGGGCAGGATAAACAGCCCCGCGCAGAGGGGGACGATTTGCGTGGCCGCGAGGCCGGCGAGACTCATCGAGCGATAGGTCACCAGAATCACCAACGCGTTTTTGAAAATGTTGTCATTGAATGCGCCCAGAAATTGGGTCCAGAAAAACGGTCGGAACCGCGCGGTGTTGATCAATTGCCATTGGCTCATTGCGCTCTCCGCCGGCGGGCGTCAACCGGCCGGAACATCCCGGTCCGTTTTGCTCATCGCCGTTCGCCCCGACGCTTTTGCAATCGATGTGCCGCTTTCAGCCGGAGACGGAACAGACCGGTTCTCACCGCTCCTCGGCAGCGCGCAGATCCGCCAGAAACGCCCGATCCATTTTGCTCTTCACTGTTCTCCGATCGAGCCCCAGACGACGAGCTGACCCTTCGTAGGAGCCCTCCAACCAATAGATCAGCGCGTAATACCGAGCCTGCAACTGATCAGCGGTGAGGCTCCCCCGGCGAAGCTGTTCCACCAACCTCCCCAACGGCCCGCCGGAGACGGTCGGCTCGACCAGCGCCTGTGGCGGCTGGTACGATTTGCGAATCAGAATATTGCGCACCCCCTGCTCCAACTCGCGCATGTTCCCCGGCCAGGGATAGCCGCGGCCCAGGTGATTGTCGAACCACTCCATCGCCTCTCGGGCCAGGCCGGCGGCGTGGGTCTCGTCCACAAGGCGAAGGGCGATCAGGGTTACCAGGTTGTCCAACTCCTCAGGGGAATCGCGCAGTTGCTCGCGCAATGAGGGCATGGCGATCACGTCGGAGCAGAGTCGGTAGTACAGATCAGCCCGAAATCGCCCGGCCTGAATCTCCTCAGCCAAATCCACATTGGTGGCGGCGACGATTTTACCGGCAAACCGGCGGGTCGTGTTGTCGCCGAGTCGTTGAAACTCGCGGGTTTGCAGCACCCGGAGCAGTTTGAGTTGAATCCCCGAGTCAATCTCGCCGAACTCGTCGAGAAACACCGTGGCCCACGGATTGGGCTGCTCCAGAAATCCCCTGCGGTCGGTAGCCGCGCCGGTGAACGACCCCTTCTTGTGCCCGAACAGTTCGGACTCGATCAACGTCGGCGAAAGGGCACACAGATTGAGCGGGAGATAGGCCGCGCAAAAATCATCGCGAAACTGCTTGGCGTTCTCGTCGAAGGGGATATGGCGGGAGAGTCCGATGGCCTGGGCTACCAGCTCCTTTCCGGTGCCCGAGGGACCGGTGATCAAGGTGGTCAGCTCATGCATCCGGTTGATCAGGCCCGACCGGTAGCGTTCGATATCGTGGGTAAAGATCGACTGCCAAACCGCGGCCCGCAACTCAGCCGCGGGCAAAGAGCTGCCGTAAATGTGGCGAAACGTGTATTGAATGGCCCGCCGATGCTGAAAGAACAGCGCGAACAGCTCCGGAGGAGACTCAGGCAATATCGATCGGTCGGCGATCTCGAAGAACCAGCGATAATCCCTCACAAATCGATCGTAGAGAGCGTCGAAGCGGGTCTCCCGGGGCGCAGTCTCGGGCTGGGTGATCTGCAGGTAGAGGGGGTCCTCGTAGCGATAGTACAAGACATAGAGCGCCAGCCGTTCGTACAATACCCGGTCCTCAGGCGACAACATGCCGGCCTCGACGGCCCGCTGACGCGCCGTGTCGGCCAGACGCTCGGCCAGCTTACCGATGGCGATGATATTGGGATTTTCTCCGGGGAGCGCGGGATCCACACTCCAGACCATCTGACCGGGGACGAATTGGTCCCGGAGAATGGTCTGCTCCAGCTCGATGCGCTCCGGCAGGAATGGATTACCGACGATCAACCGACCGACCGCGTCGGCAATGGGTGCTTCTGGGGCCTCGAAGATGGACACAACGCACTCCTCTGTTCAAAAAATGTATAGCTCCATACATAATATGAACAACACGTCAGTGCAACCGCACCAAGCCGTAGCCAGTCCAACAAGGTCCGGTGAGCAGCTCTCCCTTGAAAAGGGGGTTTGGGGGGATTTCGTTCCCCCCTAGGCATCGGGTGCTGGCACGTGTGCTGCAACCCTGTCGGTCAACAACACGCCCAAGGAGGGATGCCGATGAGAAGGTTTAAACGATTGACACTTGGCGTTTTCGCCCGAATCGACGAGATGATCGCCCAGATTGAAAACCACGATGCAACGGTCAACAGCATGATCCAGGAGATGCGCCGGGCCGCTGCCACGGCCAAGGTTCAACTCAAGAAGGTCCAACAGGATGGTCGAACCATTCAAACCAAGCTTCGCGAGAATCAGGAGGCGGTCATGATTTGGCGCCAGCGGGCCGCGGCGTGCGCCGAAACAGAGGAGACCAAGGCGCTGGAGTGCCTTCGTCGAGCCAAGGCGTCAAAGCGCCGAGCCGAGTCCTTGGCCGAACGGGCGGTAGAACACACGCGCACTGAGCAAAGACTCGAGCAGGAGGTTCGGCAGATTCTACAGCGGCTCGGCGAGCTCAACGAAAAGCAACACCTGCTCAAAACCCGAGAATCCAGAGCACGGGCGCTCCAATGTCTCAACAGCGACACCGCCACCGCAGAAGAGCTGCAAGGGGTGTTCAATCGGTGGGAGACACGGGTGGAGGAGATGGAAATCACCTCGGGTTGTGAGGATCCGAACGATCATTTCGAAGAGCAATTCACCTCGCGCGAAGAAGAACAGGAGTTGAAGGAAGAGCTGCTGACGCTGCGGCGGGAAACAGATGAAGAGGCCGGAGGGACATCATGAACAAGGTGTTGACATACTTGGCCCCCCGATCTCCGAGCGACGTTCGAGTCGCCGACCGGGCGGTGCTGCTCAGTCGAATTCTGAGGGGCATCGGCGCGATCGCATTGGTCGGCTCGGCCGCCACTTTTCTGGTGCAACGCTGGGGGGTGGCCAGCGACATTCAGCGGTACCTGGGCCTACTGGGACTGACCGTCGCCCTTCCCTTCCTAGCGTTTATTTGCGGTATCGGCCTCAAGGAGGGTCGGGGGGCGCGCGTCTTTATGGGGAGCCTGCTCTCGATCATCCCGGTCCATTTCGGCGTGCTCGGTGGTCTGCTGTACTCTCAATTCCAATGGTTCTCCACGGTCCAGACCACCCCGGCCTACGCCCTCTGGGAGGCCACCGGCCCGTTCAGTGCGGCGGCCATTGCGCTGGGTGCGGTGGTGGTATTGATCCCGTTGACCATCATCTCGTTCGTGGTCATGGCCCGCCCCCAGTTCAAGATCCTGTCGCTGGTCTACCTCGGGGCCAACGGGCTACTGCTGGTGCCCACGCGACACGCCACCGTGATCGCCGGCCTGGCCACCGCGCTGATCGCCGTGCTCTTGCTCGCCGAGCTGCGGGTCTTTCGTCACAAGCCCAACCTCTCCACCACTGAAGGCATCTGGGTGCGGGTGCTCTTCTTGGCCCCATTGACCATCCTGCTGGTCAGACAGATCCACCTTTATCCGCTAACCCCTCTGTTCGGGCTGGTGCTCTGGAGCTGCCTGGCGATCGGTCTGTTCGTTGCCGGCTCGGCCTTTGAAAATACGCCGAGAAAAATTTTGCGTCGGATAAGCCTCCTGCCGTTCGCCATCGCTTGGTGTTCGCTGGCCTTGCTGCTGGGCCTCGAGAAATCGCTTCATGAGGGCGCCTTTGTACTGGTTGCGGGTATCCCCATCGCGCTGTTTACCGGAGGACTCTCCCTGCTCGAACAGCGCGACCGCAGTTTCTATCGAACCCTCGCTGGAGCAGTAGCCGGTCTGACCGCCGCCATCGGACTCCTCGTGTTCCCCTGTGCCACCACCTCCCTGAGCTGTATTACCGTGGGGGTGATCTACGTCGCCGCCGGTTTCCTACACCACCGCTGGTGGCTGCTGGGCATTGGATTAGTCGGCGTGCTCGGTGCCAGCATCTTCCACATCCAAGCATCGGTCGAGGCATTTCAATGGAGCGGTTGGGGCGGACTGGCCGCACTCGGCATCAGCGTGATCGTCGCCGCGTCGGTGCTAGAGCGATTTTATGCGCGGGTAGCTTCTCAGCAAAAGTAGCCGACCCCGAATACGGCATGACCAAAGGCATTCCGGGCGGACCACAAATCCCGTTCGGGATGGCTGGCACCCTGGTAGAGCCAGGCGCAGCGCTGTGTGCCGTACCCCGCAGGAAATGGCACATTATGGCACACTAGAAAACAGTAAACTACTGTTATTATTTGATAATTTACATTTCAACCAGTGGCACGCATCTTGCGATCTAGCTCAGTGAATTTTATTCCGGCCATAAAGGAGGTCGCCATGTCATTGATCAAGCATTGCCGCTTTTTCGCAATCTGGCTAATTTTAGGGATTCTATTTTTTCTCGTCACAGGCTGTAGCCAAACCGGAAGCGGTTTCCACGCACCCGAAATCGGGGATAACCAATTTGAATCCGCCAATCCCCACGGCGGGGATGCAGATACAGATTCTGATACAGATTCTGATACAGATTCTGATGCAGATTCTGATGGGGATTCTGATGATGATCCCCAAGTCGAAATCGAGGAGGCGGATATCATCAAGATCGTCGGCAACACCCTTTATGCGCTTTCTCAATACCGGGGATTGGCCGTAATCGATATCTCCAATCCGGCGAATCTGCAGATCATCGGACGCTACCAAACCGCGGGAAAACCGTTTGAAATGTACGTGCGCGACAATGTGGTGCTGGCCCTCTACTCCGAGTTCAATCAATACAGCTACGATGAGGACACATGGAGGTACATTCTGCAAGCTCAAAGTCGGGTTTTGGCGCTCGACATTACCAATTCGACGGCGATTGAGCAGCTGGGTACCTTTGAACTACCCGGCGCGGTCAGCGATTCGCGAATCGTCGGCGATGTGCTCTACGTAGCTACTTATCAAAATGGTTATTGTTACCTATGCGACGACCAGCCCAAGACGGTGATTTCCTCTTTGACCATCGCTGATCTCGGCAATATTCAATTGGTCGATCAGGCCGAATTCATCAACGACTATGACTTCTGGGACTGGCAGAACAGCATCGCGGTCACAGAGGAGCGGATGTACGTCTCCGTACAGGGCGTCGATGACTCTAATGAAGAATTCGCCTCAACCATCCACGTGGTGGATATCTCGAGTGCGGATGGTCACATTGTCGAGGGTGCGGCGGTCAGCGTCGCGGGCTACATCGAGAGCCGTTGGCAGATGAACGAACACGACAAGGTTTTGCGTGTGATTAGTCAGCCATCCCCCTGGGGCGGGGCCGATCCCCCTGTCGTGGAAACCTTTCGCATCAACTCTGCTCAGGATATACAACCACTGGGCAGTCTCGACATGGTGCTCCCCCGTCCAGAAGATTTGATGAGCGTTCGGTTCGACGGCACGCGGGCCTATGCGGTCACGTTCGAGCGCACTGATCCGTTGTTCGTGATCGATCTATCCGATCCGGCAGTGCCCGTGCAGCTCGGTGAATTGGAAATCCCCGGCTGGCTGTACCACATGGAACCCAGAGGTGATCGGCTATTGGCCGTTGGCTACGATCAAACTCAAGGTCCGGGAATGGCAGTTTCCCTGTTCGATGTGGCTGATCCACTCCAACCTGAGATGCTCGACCGGGTTCTTTTCGGCGCCGAATGGGGGATGCCCGAAGATCAGGATCGTATCCATAAAGCGTTTCGCATCCTCGATGACGAAGAACTGATCTTGATGCCCTATGCCGGGTGGAGCGCTTCGGATAGCGATAATGAGTTCGACTACCTTTATCATTCCGGCATTCAGCTGATTGATTTTACCCGTAACGATCTGACCCTGCGGGGAGTCGCTCCGCACAAGGGCGCCGCTCGCAGAGCCTTTTTGCACAACGCAAGCCTCTTTGCGATGTCAGATGAGCGGGTGGAAGCGTTTGATATTCACGATCGGGATCATCCCCAATCGCTTTCTGAAGTCACCCTCGCCAGTTGGGTCTTTCATGTCTCCGTGGTGGGGGATCACCTGGTTCAATTGGTGTCCGATTGGTGGACCAAGGAAGCGCGGCTGGAGCTGTACCCGATGGATGGTGTTGTCGATGGTCCGGCAGTGGGAACGCTCGATTTGTCGAGCCTATTGCCCGATTCCGTACCCCACTACGAGTACTGGTGGTATGGCTTCAACTTCAACAGCTTCAGGATGTTTCATCACGGTCAGTTTGTCTACCTGCTTTGGTGTGAACCGAATGGTGAGCTCCTCGAAGGAACGCCTCTCGATGGGGATAGCCCCTGGCTCACCGGAGTGGCTGTCGTCGATGTGGCAAATCCGGCCTCGCCGAGACTGTTGAGCCAATTACGCCTGCCCTTCGAATTCTCACATTACGAGCGCTACCCCTACTCCTGGTCAGAAGTGAATGCAGGTGAATCCATCGTCCAGATCGATGACCTGCTCGTGCTGCGTGAGGTGGATGAATTCTGGGACGGCGAACAGCCCAGACTCTTTGTCTTGGATTTGAGCGATCCGACTGAGCCCAAGATCAGCCAGGGGGTACCGCTACTTGGTGCGAATCAACGAAGACCGTTGATCACCGGCGACCGCATCGTCGCAACCTCCCGTTTCGAACCCATCGCAGGAAACGAGGATCGCGTGCGATTTTACTTGGATCGACTGGATATTTCAGATCCCCAATCCCCCCGGTGGCTGCCGAGTGTCAACATTCCGGGCACCCCCGTGTTCTATTCCGAGCGCACGGGTAGGTTGATCACGGTCGACTATCAAATTCAAATTCTACCGGCTGAAGATTGGCGAGAATGTAGGTCGCTGGGAACACAATTCAATACCTTCTATGATGATGAGGTATGCAAGCGCCTTGAATTTGATTTGATGCTGCTGACCCTGCGCGATGATACGGCGACGTTACTCGCCCAACTGGATCTGGCCGATGTGCAGGTTCGCCGGGTGGTCGCCACGGCACAGGACGTCTATTTCGCATCTGCCTATGAATATTGGTGGGAGCCGGGAGATGACCCCCGATCCAGTCTGTTTCAAGTTTCGGTCGATGCGGACGATCAATTGCGGCCCCAGGCCGAGTGGGTGCTGCCGTCCCTGCACAGCGAGCTGGGAGCGATTGAAGGGGAGACCGCGGTGGTCACGGGTCAGTATCCCTCCTCGATTCACGTTTGTGAGCAGTCCGAGCAGGGCGTTCCGGTCCGCCAAGATGTTCTTCTCAATGGAGACAGTCAGGGCTTGCTACTGACCGAGGACTGGGTCATCTCTGCCAATGGAGCGTATGGTGTTCAATTGATTCCGCGCTAGCAATCACCATGCGCTATCTACTAACATATTGAAATAAAATAAAAAATCACGACACTAAAAAGCCCACAAGATAAACCAAATTTACATCACGAACTGAAAGTGGCCTGTAAATGCTACTCGGCCGTGTGGATGATACAGCACCGCACTGGACACCTGGCCATCGTCCGATTAGTGTGCATGAACATTCCTCGATGGTGGCGCTGCCGGGATGGGCGCGCCCATTGAATGAGAAGGTGCAAATGTTATTCGTGCCAACAAAAACTCTTTTCGTCACTGCCAAATGGGCTTCTTTGTTGTCACTCATCGCGCTCGTCAGCGGATGCGTGCGCCTGGGCACCTATCAAATTCCCTTGACCGCACAAGAGGTCACCCTCGACGATACCCAGCGGAAATCATTGCTCGCCATCGACTGCACACACGACCACCTGATGAGCTCGGATCACTTTCAGCTGATCCAGGTGGACATCACCAACACGGCCAAACAGTGGATCCATATTGAGAATGTTCGTATTTCCTTTGCGGACGAATCCCTCAACCGCAAAACAGCGGTCACCTCGGGCAATGAGCTGGTCGCGTGGTACCGAACAGCCGAGACCCAGCGAAAAAAGCGGTCGTACGGTAGAAAAGTAGTCCTCTCGTCGATCGCAAGTCTGGCCAACCTCATCGCCGGAACGAGTGATGACGATCTCGCCGCCGCGAGCGGAGGGATAATCGCCCTGAGCGCCCGCACCTCGCTGATGGTGGCGGACTATGTCGAACGGGCTAATCAGCCCCCCGACAAGCACTCTTTTCCAGACAACCATCTGTTGGCCGGCCCTTTCGCCGCCCCGCCCGGGCTGGTCACCCAAAAGTGGATTCTGTTCGACACCAACCGCTGGCCGGCGAAGAAGGAACTCAAGTCGTTCCTCATCGACATCACAACCAAAGACAACCGAAAGTGGCGCTACAAAGCGCTGCTGGCATACTAGTGCCTTTCAATTCAAAAAGGACGAGTGAGATGCTCCCCCTTGAACAAGGGGGCCGGGGGGATTTCGTCCTCCCCCAGGTGCCGCTCGAGAGACGAAATCCCCCTAACCCCTTTTTTTTTAAAGGGGGAATCAGGAGTCCTCACTCGACTCTAGTTGGTTGACAAGGCGCTAGAACTCTACCGTGAACGCTGTGGTGGATTGATTTGAATCGAGCCCCACACGGGCTCCGTGGGCCTGGGCGATTGCTCTGACAATCGAAAGTCCCAACCCGGTTCCCCCATCTGCTCGGGCAGTGGTGAAAAACCGATCGAAAATGCGGCGCTGATTGGCCTCGGAAATGGCCGGTCCCCTGTTGGTCACCACCACCTTGGGCCCCGGCACTACCGCCACGGCCACTCCCGAGGAATCTCCGTGACGCAGGCCGTTCTCGATGAGGTTGGCGAACAGGGTTTCAATGAGGTCAGCGGCCATCTTTATCGGCATCGTCTGTGGGCAGCCCGGGTCGATTTCGATCGTCACGGACTGCCCGCTTTCCCGGTAGTTGCTCACCAACCTGTCAAGGCACTCCCTCAAATCGGTCCGGCTGTTGTCCGGCCGCCGCAGCTCGATTCGCGCCAGCTCGGTCAAGCGCCCCACCAACCGGTTCATGCGCAACACATCCGCGTGAATGATGTCCAAAAACTGTCCGCGCTCCGCCTCTGTCATCTCGCTCAACCCCTCTTGCAGGAGCTCAATCGAGCCGCGGATGCTGGTCAACGGGGTCTTGAATTCGTGGGACACGCTCCGGGTGAACTCCTGCACATAGTCGAGCCGTTTCTCCAGGGTCTCCACCATGGTGGTGAGGGCAGCCGACAACTCATGGGCCTCTCGCGGGGCCACCTTGCTCACCGCGAGGGAGACATCCCCCCTGCCCTCGCTGATACTCCGTGCCTTGTCCACCAGATTTTTCAGCGGTCTGGTAATCACCGACGTCAGGATCAATCCTATCAAGATGGTGACCCCGAACAATACGATCAGCGTAACCGTGTACGGGGTGCTCCAGACATCCAACACAAACGAGAGACTGGTGCGGTTGAGATAGACCACACCGGCCAAGTACTGCCCCTTCACCAAGATGGGCACTGCCACAGAGACTCGGTAACGACCGCGTCGATTGAAGATGCCCGGCTTGCTGGGTTGTTTCGCCCGTTGCCGCACCGCCGATGCGTAGGTTCCGCGAAGTGCGCGTTTGATGGTCTGCCGCGCGGAGAGATCGGCTCCCCGCTCATCCCCGGTGCTGGCCACCACCACACCGTTTGGATCGATCACGCGGATGCCGGCCAGGTTTTGGGTTTGCACCTCTTTGAGCAGCGGTTCGACCACGAGGCCGGCTCGCCGGGCGGTGGGATGGGGCTCCTTTGTCGCAACTGGACTCTCGACAATTGGCGGCAGCACCTCGTCGTGCAACAGATCGATCTGGGGAAAAAACGGGTGATAGATCTCATCCTTGGGCGGCGGCAGATGGGGCATCGGCCGAGCAAAGGCCGGGATATCGGTCCCATCGATCTGTTGGACCGCCCGCAGGAATATCAGCTGAACATAGGCGGCCTCGGCGATCAGCTTGGCCTCGGTTTGTCGGTGGAGAAAGCTCTCCATGATGCGCAGGGCCCCCAATCCGACAAAGGGAAGCACCAGCACCAGCAGGCTGACGCTGAGCACCAGGGCTCGCAGGGAGTAGAACCGGCTGCGCCAGCGCTTATCCATGATCGAAGTGGGCGATGCGGTAGCCGATGCCGTGAACCGTGTCCACGGGGGTCACACCATACTGCTCGAACTTGCGCCGAATGCGCTTCATATGGCTGTCGATGGTGCGCTCGGAGACCACTGTGCCGTCTTCGTAGGCGTGATCCATCAGCTCGGTGCGCGAGAACACCTTGCCGGGATAGCGCAACAGCGCTTTGAGAATATTGAACTCGGTGGCGGTCAGCTCCACTTCGGCGTCGCCGCAATAGATCCGATAGGCGTCCAAATCCATGCGCAGGGGACCGTGGTTCAATGTCTTGGCCCGGTTCGGCGGAGCGCTCTGTACCCGGCGCAACACCGACCTGACCCGGGCGGTCAACTCCCGCGGGCTGAAGGGCTTGGTCACATAGTCGTCCGCCCCCAATTCGAGACCGATCACCCGATCGAGCTCTTCATCGACCGAGGTGAGAAAGATGATCGGCAACTCGCTTTCGGCGCGCACTTCCCGGCAAACGGCCAGGCCGTCCAGCTCGGGCATCAGGATGTCGAGGACCATCAAATCGGGTTGGCGGGTACGGCACGCCTCGATGGCTTCTGTGCCGTCTTTGGCAAAGGTCACCTGAAACCCGGCCTTTTGCAGGGCGAACTGCACCACGTGCCGGATATGGGGATCGTCGTCAACTACCAGTATCAGCGCCATTGTTCCCGCCTCATTCATCTCAGTTGTACCGCTTACGCCGTCGATTTTACCAGCTTTTTGTCCGTTCGACGCACCTTGGTGGCGAGCACTTCGGCCCAGTTGAGTCGGGCCGTGAGGTGCATCACCACGGCCAGGGTGAGGATCGCGCCGATGGTGATCGTCAGACCGGTGTAGCCGTCAAAGAAATGGGCCAAGCTGAACAGCACCTGGTAGACCAGTTGGCTGCCCCCCGCTTCCAATAGCGCGAAGCGGGTGCCCACCAACCGTTTGAGATAGGTAAAGACCAACAGCAGGGAGACGGCGGAGGAGAGGGTAAAGGCGAGTATGATCGAAATGTGATCCACCAGGTAGGAAAAGAGCAGATTAAAGGCGAAAAAACTGGCGGCGAGAAAAAAGAAGTTCATCGGGTGAATATTGAGCCGTCGAATCGACTGTAGGATGAACAGCACAAAAAAGAAGAAGAAGAGGGAGACCGGCGCGTGCAGGCTCATCGCCGCGGCCAGGGGGCCCGGGTTGAGCTTCTGGGGGGTCAACATGCCGATCTCCAGGCCGCTTACCAACGACTGCTTGTCCCAGGCCAACACCCACCCCGCACCGTCCTCACGCCGCACCTTGCTGTCGGGGCTGATCGATTGGAGCGGAAAATCGATTTGATCAAAATCGGTGCGCATATTGACCTTCAGATTCTCCACCATGTGAATGTCACTGCCGAAGCGGTAGCTCCACCGGTCCATGCCCCGGGAGCGATAGCCGAAGGCGATCTCCTGCACGGCGCGGGCCGGGAGGGTGAAGCTGCCGACCATCTGATTGCCCTCGGTGGTCACCTGGAGGTTGTCGCATCCCGGGGTGGTGATCGCCATGTTGTCATAGACCGCGCCGAAACTGGAAAAGGGAAAGACGACCCGCGCAGTGACCGGCTGATCGATCGGATTGGACACGGTGTACCGGCCGGCAAATTGCACCGTGTAAGTGGAAAACCAGAGCAACCCTCGTCGACGGTGTTGAAGGCCGAGATCCGCCTCCACATCGGTGCTGCCCAAGGAGAGGGACCGCTGGTGATCCTCCTCGATGACCTCAACCAGCTCGTCGGGATGAATCTCAATCGCCCGCGGTTTTTTGTGGCCCAACTTGGCTGCTTCGTTCACCGCTTCCCGCCGTTTCGCCTCTTCGTATTCCCTCTTTTCTTTTTCGGTGAACTCCCGTCGGGTGACGGTTCGCCAAGTGATTCCCACCTCCGGTGCCACCTGCGTGTGCTCTGAACCCCACAGGTGACCCACCTCGTTGGCCATCGTGGGCTCGCGGGAATCGGTGCGATAGGCCATTGCGGCCGAAAGTGCGAGCCAACCGATCCAACTGCCGATAAAAATGGCGCCAAGTGCGATAATCGTTTTCATCTTCATCTCCTCATCTGCGATCCCGCGGGGATCGTCTTCAGAATGATCTCGACGGACCTCGGGCGGGCACCGACGCCAGTCGATTGTTCGTGGTGCTGACCCGCTATCCAATTGAACGATTTCAATTCGGCGGCAGCGGGGCCGGAATGGGGCAATCGAGAGGCAAATTGTGGCGAAAAAGTGGCAGACACCGGGGCAAAATCCCTGAATCACTGAAAGTACTTCGATATACTGATATCCAGGAGGTCAATCCCGTCATCCACCTGGAAGTGACCGTGGGAGATGAATAAAGGTCAACGAATGGCAATCACGAACGTTCTGAGGACGGGATGCCTTCTGGTTGGCTGCATTTTGACGGCGTGTGGCTTGACCCGAAACATCCAGTTGCTCAACGAACCCGACGCCGCTGCAGATGCCTCTCAAGATTCCGGTGGAGACGCGGACGGGGACAACAATTCAGACGTGGACACGGACAGCGATTCGGATATCGACACAGATACCGATTCGGATACCGACGGGGACACGGACTCGGACACAGATTCAGATACGGACACAGATACGGATTCGGATTCGGACACAGATTCAGACAGCGCGACGGATTTCTCCTGTGCCGGAGAGCGGGTTGGCGGTCATTGCTGGTATCTGGCAGAACAGGGCATCGGGTGCGATATCACCTGCGATGATCACGGCGGAACCGACAACCAGGGAATCCGTAATTTTGCCGGCAGCGACGGCAGTGAAGAGAACTGCCAAGCGGTCTGCATGGCCTTTGGGTTGTCCTCGACCATCACCAGCAGTATCGAACCCCTGGGATTGGGCTGCACCCAGCTCCAATCCGTACACACCTGCCACTGGGTACACACCCCGACCACCGTCTCAGGTGTGGCGCACTCCATCTTCGCCCGGTTTTGTGCGTGTGCCCACTAGTGCCTTGTCAACCAATTAAAGTCGGGTGAGGACTCCGAATTCCCCCTTTGAAAAAAGGGGATTAGGGGGATTTCGTCTCCGGAGCGGCACCTTGGGGAGGACAATATCCCCCCTGCTCCCTTGTTCAAGGGGGAGCTTCTCACCCGTCCTTTTTGAATTGACAGGGCACTAGGCTAAGATTCGCTGGGATAGAGGCTATCGATGATCTCATGGTATTTTTTGTCGATCACCCTTCGTTTCATTTTTAACGTGGGGGTGAGCTCGCCGGCTTCTTCGGTGAACTCCTGGGGCAGTAGGGCGAAGCGTTTGATCGTCTCGTATTTGTTGAGGGTCTTGTTGATCTTAGCCACTCGCTCGTCGAAGAGTTTCTTTACCGGCTCAAGGGTGACCATCTCTTGGGGTGACGAACAACTGATGTCCTGCTTGCGGATCCACCGCTTTAGAATCTCGAAATTGGGCACCAGGAGGGCGGCGATATACTTGCGCGCGTCACCGACCACGTGAATCTGTTGGATGTAGGGATCGGTGTTGAAGGCGTTTTGAATCGGTTGCGGCGCAATGTTCTTGCCACCGCTGGTGATGATCAGCTCCTTCTTGCGATCGGTGATGCGCACAAATCCCTGATCGTCGATCTCGGCGATATCGCCTGTTTTCAAAAAGCCGTCTTCAGTGAATGCTTCAGCAGTTGCCTCTGAATTGCGCCAATACCCGCTCATCACCTGGGGACCTCGGATGAGCAGCTCCCCATCCTCGCTGAGCTTGCACTCGGTGTCGGGAATCGGCTTGCCGATCCAGCCGATCTTGTTGGCACCCGGAGTGGAAACATGAGTGACCGGTGAGGTCTCGGTCAGGCCGAATCCCTGGTAGAGGGGAATGCCCATCGCCCCGAAGAAGACGAGCAGGTCGGGATGAATCGGCCCGCCGCCGGTGACGCACATCTTCAGTCGGTTCAAGCCCGCCTTGCGTCGGACCTTGCTGAATATTCTGCCGGCGAGCCTCGCCTTGACGCGCAGACCGAATGGTATCCGCTGGCCTTCGTATTGCAAATTGAAATGGGTCGTGCCGTTTTCCATCGCCCACTTGAACAGCCGTTGCACAAAGCCGGGCCGCTGCCTCACTGTTTCGTTGATCTGCAAATAGAGCTTCTCCCACATCCGAGGCACACTGGTCATCACCGTGGGCCGACAGGCGGCGAGATTGCGCCTGATCGTCTCGGTATCCAGTCCGTCGACCAAGAACATGGTGCCCCCCTGGTAGGTGGCGTTCAGGAAGTCGACCGAAAATCCGAGGGAGTGGCACAGGGGCAAGTGGCAGAACCACACATCCTCAGGGGTGAAGCCGAACTCGTCGACCACTGCGAGCTGGCTGATGATGTTCTTGTTGGACAGCATCACCCCCTTGGGCCGGCCGGTGGTTCCCGAGGTGTAAATAATCGCGACGAGATCCTCTTCACTTGCCTCGCGCAGCTGGCCTTCCAACACGTCATCATTGAGGCCACCTGTGTTGCCGCGGGCGATGAGCTCATCGAACGAAATCACCCCTTCGGCCGGGTCGTCCACCTCCGCGTTCATCACGACGATCCATTCCAGCTGATCCATACGAGAGCGCTCAGCCAGCACTTTGCCGAGCTGCTCCGGACCGTGGACAAAGACCACCTTGGCGCCGGAATCGTGCAGGCACCACCAAGCGTCCTCGGACTTGACCGAGGGGTAGATCGGTACGAGCGTGCCGCGAATCATGAAGATTGACGAAGTCACCATGATCCAGCGAGGGGAGTTGGGGCCGAAGACCGACACCCGATCCCCCGGGGCCACACCCAAGGTGGCAAGCCCCAGAGCCACCTGGCGAATCGTCTCCTCCGCTTCGCTCCACAGGGTGGAATGGACCTCCTCGGTTTTTCGGCCTTGGGCGTCGTAGCGGGATTTGAGGTAGACCCGGTCCCGGTTGGCCCATGCCCGGTTCAGCTTGCAACCGATGATGGTTGAATCGTTGTACGGTTCTGCCGGAGCCCTCATCGTTTGATCAACGACTGGCACTTGGTGATCAGACCCAGATCGCCACCGGCGCTGATTTTGCCGGTCATCAACAATTTGGTGGCACTGGTTTGGCCCTGCTGCAGGGCGAGCCAGTCATCCAGTTTTAGCTTGAGCGTGGCCGACGGCGCCGGCTCGTTGTTGAAGGTGATCGTCGCCACGACGGTTTCCCCGTCCCGGTTGAGCTTGAGAAACAGGGTCCCCTCCATACCGCTGAGCTTGTCGAACCGCTTGGGATCGAGAAGGGAGGTGGGATCGATGAAATTGTCGAGCCCCAGGTCTGCCCGTCCCGAGATATAGTCGCGCCAGTTCAACTCTTCCATGTGCAGGCGCAACATCGGTCCTTCGATACCCCCTTTTACAGATTCGAACTTGTTGCCGTCTTTGATGCGCAAGCCGTACTTGGCTTCACCCACCTCGTACTGCAAGGTAAACTCCTTGCCCATCATCGAAGAGACATCGGACCCTGCCGTGCTCGTCTCGAAATGCTGGAGCACATGCACGTCGAAGAACTCATCGAGGGCAATATCGTGGGACACATTGAACTGAATCATCCTGGGTTCACTCCTTTTCTTCAGGGTTGCAGGCTAGCTCTCAAATGATGAAGGGATATGCCTCGAGATCGATCGCTCGATCAGCCAGCTCCCGCCGCAAGGTGATCGCATCAATCGGTTGGTACCGGGCCAACTTCTTCACCGCGGCCAGTTGGGTGCGCAGCATGTCCCCTTCCTCGACATAGGCCAGCAACTGCTTGGCCCAGTTTTCCAATTTGGGAATGGTGCGGTCGACGTAGACCTGGACCGCAGCCACATGGTAGCGGGCCTTGTCCTCGTCTTGGTTGTCCACTGCTTTGAGCGCGCGCATCAGGCCGCTCTCCATGGCGAATGTCTCAATCACCATGTCGGCGATCAACTCCAGCACTTCCTGCTCCTGCTCCAGGGCGGTCATGAATTTCTGCGCGGCCAGGCCGGCAACCATCAGGGTCAGCTTCTTGCTCATCTTCACCAGGTTCTGCTGCAACCCCAGCGGTCCGGGGGGCAGCTCCACCGCCAACGGGGAGTAGCCCATAATAAACGAAGCGACGTCCTTTGATGCGCCGAGCAGGTTGAGCCGCCCCTGCATCGCCCGTTTGAACAGGGTGCCCGGTACGAGCAACCGGTTGATCTCGTTGGTCCCTTCCCAGATGCGGTTGATCCGCGCGTCGCGAAAAGCCTGTTCTGCCGGATACTCGGCACTGTAGCCGTAGCCGCCGAGGATCTGCACCCATTCATCGACACACTCATCGAGACACTCGGAGCCGTAGACCTTGGAGATGGAACACTCGGTGGCGTACTCGTCGATCACCTTGGAGTTCTCGGTGCCGCTCTTCTTGGCCGCCTCATCGAGGGTGGCCAACTTGGCGTCGAACAGGCCGGCCAGGCGGTACTGAATCGCCTCGCTGACATAACACCGCACCACGAGATTGGCGATCTTGTTCTTGATCATGCCAAAGGAGCTGATCGGCACGCCGAACTGCTCCCGACCGTTGGCGTAGACGATGGCTTGGCTGAGGCACTCCTTGGCCCCGCCGGTGGTGGCGGCACCGAGCTTCCAGCGCCCCAGGTTGAGCACACCGAAGGCGATTTTGTGCCCCTTGCCCACCTCGAACAGCACATTTTCAATCGGCACCTTCACATCCTCTAGGATCACCGATCGGGTGGACGACCCCTGCCCGCCCAGCTTTTTTTCCTCAGCGCCGAGGGTGAGACCGGGGGTGTCCCGCTCTACGATGAAACCGGTGAACTCTTCGTCATTGACCTTGGCGTAGACCACAAAGGTCTGGGCCCAGCCGGCGTTGGTGATGAAAATTTTCTCGCCGTTCAAGATATAATGCTTCCCATCCTCGGTCAGTTCGGCCCGGGTTGTGCCGGAGAGGGCGTCCGACCCGGCAGAGGGTTCGGTGAGGCAGTACGAACCGACCCACTCCCCTGAAGCGAGCTTGGGCAGGTACTTCTTCTTTTGCTCCTCATTGCCGAAATAGACGATGGGTAGTGTGGCGATACCGGTGTGGGCGCCGTGGGTCACCGCGTAGGAGGCGGCCCGGCCCAACGCATCGCCGGCACAGGTGGTGCTCGCCTTGTCGAGGCCCATCCCCCCGTACTCCTCGGGGATGTCGGTGCTGAGCAAGCCCAGCTCGCCGGCCTTGGCGTGAACCTTGCGGTGCACCTCCTCGTCCTTTTCGTTGAGCTGCTCGTTGACCG
Organism: Myxococcota bacterium; assembly: GCA_028278265.1. GTDB lineage: Bacteria > Myxococcota_A > Polyangia > JAAYKL01 > JAAYKL01 > JANQET01. The sequence continues at coordinate 16,754 of JANQET010000004.1, read as the reverse complement.
GCCAGACCTCGTTTTTGACGAAATCCATCGCGGTCTCGTAAATCATCCGGTGCTCTTTGGTGAAATCCTCGGGGGTGAACACATCGTTCGGGTCTGTATCCGTGATCAGGAACTCGCCGCCCTTGTAGATCTTCGGTTCGGTCATTTATTTGTCCTCCTCGACTTTTGGTGGTGACTAAATTCTACAACACCTAAGCCATTTTCCAAGCGCCTTTGCCCCGCTTCTGTCGATTGAAGCGGCGTTTCGCTAGTACTGTTCAACCTCAAAGATGCCCGCTGCCCCCATGCCCAAGCCGACGCACATCGTGACCATGCCGAAGCGCAACTGCCGCGCGTGCATTTCGTAAATCAATTGGGTGGTCAGCTTCGAGCCGGTGCACCCCAGCGGGTGGCCCAGGGCGATCGCCCCGCCGTTGACGTTGGTGATCTCCTCCGATAATCCCAGCTGTTCCATGCAGGGGATCGCCTGGGCCGCGAACGCCTCGTTGAGCTCGATCAGCTCGATTTGGTCGAGGCTCACCCCGGCGTAGTCGAGCGCCTTGGGGACCGCCTGGATCGGACCGAGCCCCATGAGCTCCGGACTGACCCCTTTGACCGCATAGCTGCGAAAGGTGGCCAGGGGCTTCAGGCCGAGCGCCTTGGCCCTCTCCTTGGACATCAGCAACACCCCGGCAGCAGCGTCGGTCATCTGGGACGAGTTCCCCGCGGTGACCGATCCGGTGGGCGAGAACGCCGGCTTGAGCTTGGCCAGCCCCTCCATCGTGGTATCGGCCCGGACCCCCTCATCCACACTAAACGGTTCTTCGACCAGCTCGTAGCGACCGTTGGCCATTTTGCGTTGTTGCTTGGCCATCACGGTCACGATCTGGTCGTTGAACTTGCCCGCTGCTTGCGCTGCAGCGGCCTTGGCGTGGCTCTTGACGGCGAATTCGTCCTGGCGCTCCCTGGATATCTCTTCCCGCTGGGCCACATTTTCTGCGGTTTGTCCCATTCCGGTGAAGCCTCCGGGCCGGCTCTCGACCAGATCCGGGTTGGGAAAACAGGAGATGCCGACCATCGGAATCTGGCTCATGCTCTCCACCCCGCCGGCGATCATCACATCGCCGAACCCGCACATGATCTTCTCCGCGGCGATGGCGATCGACTGCAATCCCGAGGAGCAGAACCGATTGACGGTCATCCCGGCGATGCTGTCCGGCCAGCCGCAGGAGAGCACCAGCAGCCGGCCCAGGTTCATCCCCTGGGTGTGTTCGGGAAAGGAGGTGCCGATAATCACATCGTCGATCAACTCGGGGTCGAGATCCCCGGCGCGCTTACGCAGCTCCTCGAGTACGGTGCAGCCCATCTTCTCCGGGCGAGTGTCCTTCAGTGTTCCGCGCGAACCCTTACCACCGGCGGTTCGACAAGCGGCGACAATAACAGCTTCTTTCATTTTCTTGTCCTTCCTAGTTCCTCAGCGGCTTGCTCTTCTCCAGCATGTGCTGCATCCGGGCTTGGGTTTTGGGTTCACCACAAAGACTCATGAACGCCTCGCGCTCCAGGTCGAGGACGTACTGCTCGTCCACTTCGGTCCCTTCGAGTACGTTGCCCCCGCACAGGACGTGGGCCACCTTGGTCGAGACGGTCAAATCGTGATCGAGAATATAGCCCGCCTTGTGCAGGGACCACAGCCCGAGCTTCATCAGCGCCAGGGTGTTCTCCCCGGCCAGGCGGATGTTGGTCCGTGGTCGCCCCGGATGATAGCCCTCCAGGTTCATCGCCTGCACGGTTCGCTTGGCGTCTTCGATTTGGTAGTCCCGGTTGACGGTCATCCGATCGGTCGACCGCAGGTAACCATGGGCAATGGCCTCCGGGCCGGACACCGCCACCTTGGCCATGGCGATGGTCTCAAAGGCGCGGGCCAAAAACGGGGTCATGTCGATCTGCTTGGGGTAAAGCCCGCCCTTTTTCACTTTGAACAGGTGCTCGGTGTTGCGGATCAACAGCTCCTTGGTTCCGCCCCCGGCCGGGATGACCCCTACGCCGACCTCGATCAGTCCGAAGTAGGTCTCCGCGGCAAAGCGCACCCGATCCGCAGCCATGCAGATCTCCGCGCCACCGCCCAGGGTGAGCCCGGCCGGCGCGGCGACGACCGGTTTGTCGAGGTATTTGAGGAACATCAGCACGTCCTGCAACGCCTTGACCGCAAACTCCAACTCCTCCCACTCCTCCTCCTGGGCCGCGAACAGCACCATCGCCAGGTTGGCCCCGACCGAGAAATTGGTGCCGTGGTTGGCAATCACCAATCCGTCGAAATCTTTGCTGACGATCTGGCCCGCCTGGTGCATCATGCGGATGGTGTCTTCGCCGATGGAGTTCATCTTTGAATGGAACTCCAGACAGGCCACCCCATCGCCGATGTCGACCAGGGATGCCCCGGCGTTGCCGGCGATTTTCTTCTCCTGCTCCTTGAGCGAGGGCAGCAGGATCACGCCTGGCTTGGTCGGGGCGGGTCGATAGTCTTTGGTGTCGAGATCGTAATAGTGCAGCGCCCCTTTGACGGTTTTGTAGAATGACTCCTTGCCTGAAGCGAGCAGTTCCTCGACCCAGGCGGGAATGGTATAGCCCGCCTCCTTCATCTTGGCCGTGGACTTGGCCAGACCCAGGGCGTCCCAGGTCTCGAAGGGTCCAGACTTCCAGAAGTAGCCCCACTTCAGCGCATTGTCGATGGTCAGGATATCATCGGCAATGTCACCGAGCCGCTTGGCCGTGTAAATCAGTCCCTCGGTGGTGGTTCTGAAGGTGAACTGTCCGGCCAGATCGTCGGCGTAGAACAGCGCCTTGATCCGCTCCGGGCCGCTCATCGACTTGGCCGTGGCCAGGGAGGCCAATTTGACCTTCTCTTTGGGGGTGTACTCCAGGGTATTGTAATCGATGGACAGGAAGACCCGCTTGCCCTGCTCGTCCTTGCTCTTCTTGTAAAACCCCTGCTTGGTCTTCTGCCCCAACAGTTGCTTGTCGATCATCTTGGTGATGAGCTCCGGGGTGGCAAACATCTCCCGCTGGTCATCCTCGGGAACCCCGTCGTACACGTTGTTCGCCACGTGAACCAGGGTGTCGAGCCCGACCAGATCGGCGGTGCGGAAGGTGGCGCTCTTGGGGTGACCGATGATCGGTCCGGTGAGCTTGTCGACAGTTTCCACGCTCATACCCAGGTCCATCATGGCGCGGATCGTGCTGTACATGCCGAACACGCCGAGCCGATTGGCCACAAAGTTCGGTGTGTCCTTGACATAGATAATCCCCTTGCCGACCCGCTTCTCACAGGTTTCGGCCAGGGAGTCGAGCACCTCGGGGAGGGTGTCCGGCCCGGGCACGATTTCGAGCAGCTTCAAGTAGCGCGGGGGATTGAAGAAGTGGGTAATCGCGAACTGCTGACGAAACAGCTCCGATCGCCCCTCGCACATCGCCGCTGCAGAAATGCCCGACGTATTGGAAGAGACGATAATACCGGGCTTGAGAATCGTTTCGATTTTCTCGAACACCGACTGTTTGATATCGAGCCGTTCGACCACGACCTCGATAATCCAGTCCACCTCCCCGAGTTTCGCCAGATCGTCTTCCAGGTTGCCGACGGTGATGAGCTCTTTGTTATCGGCGAGGTAAAACGACGCCGGCTTGGATTTCAGCGCGGTGTCGACCCCTGCCTGGGCTAGACGGTTGCGGAATTTAGGGCTATCGGCGGTAATGCCGTTGGCCAGGTCCTCCTCGGTGGGGCCCTTGGGGGGGACTATATCGAGGAGCAGGGTTTCGATCCCCACATTGGCCAGCTGGGCGGCGATAGTAGCTCCCATCACCCCGGCGCCTATGACCCCAGCTTTTTGAATCGCTTGCTGCATTGAACACCTCCTCAGTGGATCGAGCTGTACGGTTTGACAAACAACAAATCCCAAGTTGCACGAACAACGCCCTCGGTCATGGTCATCGAGGACTGGCTTCCCTCTGGCGAAACGGCTTGCGCGGCGGAGGAGAGGGTCACCGTACCCGCCACGATCAAAATCACCTGAAAGATATAATACTCGGCATCGACGGTCGACTTGATCGTGCCCCGTTCCTTGCCCAGGTTGATATAGTCGGAGATGAGGCCGATCCACGGGCCGAGTTGCTCGCGGATACGCGCGCCCAGCTCGGCGGGCCGATCCAACATTTCGCGAATGAACAGGCGGGCCCGGTTCTGATCCTCGAGAAAAAATGCCACCACCGATTCGACGAGGGAGGCAAAGCGCTCCCGGCTGTTGGTGGACTTCGATATCAGCTGGGGCAACTCGCTTTTCCAGTGTTCCAGTAGATCGTCGACCACCGCTTCGAGCAGTTGCTCCTTGGAGCCGAAGTAATAGAGCAGGGAGGGATTCTTGATCCCCACGGCATCGGCCACGGCTCTAATGGAGGTCCCCTCGAATCCGTTTTGGGCAAAGAGGCGGACCGCCTCGACCAGAATCCGCTGCCTGACCTCTGAGGGCCGATTGTTCTGGTGCGATTTCATGACTTAAAAATGCGCTTTCACCGACGCGGAAAAGATATTCAAATTCACGTCGTAGGTACCGTTGTTCACCGTGTTGCCCAGTGGCAGCATCACGCTGCCGTCCCCGAGGATGTCAGCCCGGGTGCCCGAGGATTGCTGCAGGATCCCCTCGGTCACCGTTACGGTCGGCTGAAAGATATGGGCATAGGCGAGGTTCAAATCGACAAAGTCGAAGGCGTGCCAGGTCAGGCCGAAGGTCAGGCCGAACTGCTCGCCGTAGGGAAAATCGAGCGAAAAAGTGCTGTTGTTTTCCGGATAGGCCGAAGATTGATAGAACCAGCCGAGGCGAACGATCAAATGCTCAGGCAGGACATTGATGTCGCTGCCCAGCCGAATCGAGTATGTGTCGCGAAAGTTTTTGGGCACATAGGTATCGGGAATCTCATTGTCCGGTGTATCAGGATCATCATCGAGATCGATAATCAAATCCAACTCAATATCAATCGACTCATAGGAACGCCAGTTTTCCCAGACAAAATCCAGTTCAATATCGAACAGGCGGTGAATGTAGCGCAGCCCGGTGGTCACCATCCATGGAAAGCGCTGCTTGACCACCACATTGTTGTGTCCCTCCACAGAGACCGCGTCCGGATAGTCATCTTCTGGAGCGGTGTAGTCAACCGTCCCCTCGGCCTCCATTGTGACCGGCAATTTTACCGAGACCCCAACCTCCAACCAGTCGACCGGGTGGGAGAGCACGCCGATGATGCCGGTCACCATCGACATATCCTTGAACTCGAGGCTCAACGAGGCATCCCCACCGGCATCCTCATTGTAGTGAGTATCGCCGGGAGTGGGGACCAATCGACTGGCCTGGGATTTGCTGAGGAAGGCCATGCCGTTGAGCAGGACCACACCGAGTTGAAAATAGCGGTTAAAGGCGTAGGAGATCCCAAATCCGGGGTAGATGATGGTGCTGTTCAATTCACGAATGGCGTACCGTTGGGGCCCGTCCGGATCATAGCGGTGTTTGGTATAGCCAGAGGGAGCGAACAGTCCCAGGGCGAGAGCCAGGCCTTCCACGGCAAAGGCGTCTCCCCAGCTGGCGATGGCGGTCACGGAATTGATGATCAACGGGGTTTGTTGGGAGACTGAACCAAAATCCTGCGGATCTTCCACACCATTTGAGTAGTCCAATTGGGGATTGCCGACGCCCAAAAAATTATCGGGATCATCGGGGTCGAAAAAATAACGGTCGTCGAGGGGGAACCACTCTCCGTCGAGCCCCTCCCCTTCTTCTGCCGCACCCCGGCGCTGAAAGTCCACGTTGAGATCATTCAAATTTCCACCGAGCAGCAGATGGATGCCCTTGCTCTTGGAGAGCCCGGCGGGATTGTAGTAAAAGGCGCCGAGTGTATCGGCCCGCGCGACAAAGGCGGACCCCCTGCCCAGGGCTACTGTGCCCACATCCGGGTAAAACAAACCCCCGGCGCTAACGTTTGCCGGAATCAACAAAACGCAGATGCTCACCCATCCGACAATGATCAATGATTGTCGAATTCTGACCATCTCTGTACCCATCTTCGTACCTGTGAAATTTTGCTCATGCATGTTCAGTCACCTACCGATTGCTCAGCCATATTCTATCAACTGCTAGACAGAGCTGTCAACACCAACAACCGCCAGAAAACGCAACAGCACCGCTATATTATTACGTGTTGTCTTTATTTAATCCTTAAATAGAGCGCCTCCAGCAAGCGGAACACTGGAAAAAGTGCTTGACAGGCATTTGGCAGTTTGTGAAAATTTATCTAGCAGATGATAGACAAGAACACAATTTGAGCAACGCGCAATTCAAACCGAACGGCGCGAAACATCCCGGAGGTGTGCAATGGTCAGAAATGGGTTGATACTATGGATCGCCATTTTCCTCGCAGCGGTTTTCTCGATGCCCGCGTGCGATGGTGGAGACGCCGATGATAGTGGTGGAGACGCCGATACGGACTCAGATAGCGATGGGGACACCGACGGGGATACGGACTCGGACACCGATGCCGATACGGACGGGGATACGGACAGCGATTCGGACAGCGACACCGACTCGGATACCGATGAGTGCGGCGATCACCCTCACGACCGTCCGCCGGATGGCTCAGCGCAAATCGGCGAGTATTGCTACAACAATGCCAATTGCAATTCTGGGCTGTGTATCGGCTATCGACAGGTCACACCGGACCCGGACGGTAAGTGCGAAGAGGTCGAAGACGATAGCAAGATGGTGGCAATCGGCACGACAATCGACTTCGAAACGAGAAAACCGGTGCCCAACGTGGAGCTCGAGCTTCATGGGGCCACCAACTTGGAGATGATGGGCTGCAATGCCAATCCCACTGACACGGTCAGTTCCGGCAGCGATGGCAAGTTCAAGAAGCTAGCCGACCGACCCGGCATCTTGGAGACGACCGGATACGTCGCGCTGGCCATCAACGAAGACGATGGCTACGCTTTGTCGGCCAGCGGAGTCGCTGATCTCCCCTGGCCGCCGGGATTCATTCGTCACGACATCCTGTTGGTGAAACAGGCCAGCTTGGAGAAATGGTCGGCACTGCTCCGGGACGACTCGGAGATGGAGCCGTACATGGATCTCCTCGACAAGGGCGGCGCGATAGGGGGTATATTTGACGTGGACTGCGCCAAGCCGATTGTCGGTGCCGAGCTGCGCAAATCCGGTGGGGGCAGCACCAACGCCAAGATTCGTTATCTCAATGCCGACGGAAACGGCTTCAACAAAGACGGCATCACCTCTGCTGGTATGTATGTTTTGGTGAACCCCTCCCTCGGCGAAAGATTCGACGTATTTTTAGACGGAAAGCAAATCAACAGAACCACCGCCAAACTCGGCAACCGGGACTGTATGATATTCATCGTCGATATTCCCATCGAAGCTGACGAGCAGGGCATCGACCTCTAGCTCCCACGATACATGCGCTAGTTTGGTCAAGCCCGGGGTGAATTGGCAAATCTGCACCATCGTCTATATGGTCGAATAATTTTGGTTAAGTCCTTTTTAGCACCATAAAGGTAATGTCGTCATTGCAGGTGTAGGGTTCGACCTCCCTCAGGATAGCCCGCTCGATTGCGTCGACCGATTGGGTGCCACTCTGTTCAAGCAGGCCGATTAATTTCTCCACCGAAAACATCTCTCCAGCTTCTTCGTCCATTGCTTCGGTGATTCCGTCGGTATAAATCAACATCACATCGTTTGGGGCCAGGGTCAGTTCATCGACCCGGATAATTTCTTCGATCTCCTCCATTACGCCAATCCACATTCCAGCGGTCTGCACCCGCTCGACTGTTTGGCTGGCCGCCCGGTAAATCAAAATATCCTGGTGGAGCCCCGAGAACACCATCGCGCCGTGGGGTTGGACCGAGAAGATGGTGATCGTCATGTACTTGTTACCGCCCACCTTTTGGATGTTGCCGTGGATCACCCGGTTGACAATGGACAAAATGCGCGCCGGCGGCTCATCGGCGTGGGTGTCGAGCACCGAATGGATCGCGGTCTGTACCATCATCATCACCAGTCCGGCCGGCACGCCGTGCCCGGACACATCTCCGATGACGATCCAGTCGGTGCCGCGTATATTGATGACGTCGTAGTAGTCGCCCCCCACCTCATCGGCGGGTTGCATACATGCCGCGATTTCATATTCTTCAATTCGCGGATCCTCGGGAAGCAGCACGGTTTGGATTTTTTTGGCCAACTGCATCTCGCCCCACAAAGCGTCGTTCGCTTGGAGCAGCTGATCTTTTTGCTGTCGAACCTGCTCGGTTTGTTCGTCGACAATTTTCTTCAGTCGTTTTCTGGAAGCCACCAGCCGCCGATTGTAGATTCGGCTGCCGGCCACCATCAGACCCAACAGCAAGAGGGCATACCCCAGATAAGCTTGCACCGTACGATACCAAGGAGGCAAAATAGAAAATCGAAAAACCGCCGGCTCGCTTTTCACGTCGAAGATGTTTTTTGCCTCAACGACAAATCGGTAGTCGTTCTCAGGCAGGTTGGTATATTCCTTTTTTCGTTCGGTTGTCCATTCGCTCCATTCTTCGTCAAATCCAACCAGTTGATATCGGAATTGATTTTTTTCTGCCTGTTCGAAAAACGCGGCCGCGAAGGTGAACACAACCCGGTTGTTTTCGTAAGAAAGCTGTTTGATCAACGATGCGGGTTGTTCAAGGGTGCTCTTTAAAAAGAGATCATCTTTTTTACTCGCCGGGTCGTAGTAGGTCCCGTTGAACAGCGGTTCATCTTCACCGGCGGTGACACTGCGAATCAGCGCCGGAAATTTGGCACGATAGTTCTTTTTGACCCGCGGATCGTACCTGTAGAGTATGTCACTGGTGCCGATCCAGATCACCCCATCGGGCTCAAAATAAGCCTGCGAGATCCCCGGCTTCACCTTTTTAAGGGATTGCTCGTCCAAGGAGTAGTGACCGTTCGGTTGCTTGCGCAGGATGCCGAATCCCGAGGTTGCCTCAACCACGATCATCCCATTTCCATGACCGTGTATTGCTAAGATTTGTTTTGGATCTTCGACAGGACTGTTGCCAATCGTCGAGGTTGGTGAAAAAGCGAAACCGGTCTTGCTGCTGCTGTCCCGTACGATCTTGTGTAATCCGTTCGATGTGCCGCCCACCAACTCATGTCCAATAAAATTGGGCTCAGATGTTCTTGTCCAAGGGTGCTGAGGGGTGCTGAATCAAGTCGTAGTCATCGATCGAATCTCCGGTAAAATGGACTTGGTAGATTTCGGCGCCCGACGAAAACCACAGATCACCCTGCTCGTCGGCGAAGATGTGTTTGACATTGTTCTTGAATCGGGCAAATTTTTTATCATTCAAATGGCAGTGAACGCTCTTGATGTTTCCTGTGGCCGGGTCGAACTCCAGTGCGCCGAAGCCCGACGCCCAAAACCCCACAAACAAATGGTTGGGAAACTTTTTCGAATGACAGCTGCTAATCTTGGTTGCCGTGGGTACATGACGCATCACCTTGGCGCTCATTCCGTCTATTTGATAGACGCGATCGCGACCGCCGAGGGCGTAAAGCCTGCCGTGGATTGTTGCCAAATCTCCGATTCCGGCCGGCGGAATATTGTTGACGGGAACAAAGTTCCGCCGATCATTTTTGGGATCGAGGGCGTAGTCCGAGAGCACATGAGTACCGCTGAATCCGGTGGCGTAAATCCTTCCCTGATGTCTGATGGTGTCCATGGTGACCGATTCGAGACCCGACCCCTTATCGTACATCGAGAGCGGTGAGCTCAACTCCACGTGGGCGATACCCTTGTTGAGTGCAATCCACAAATTTTTGTCCCGGTCGATAAATGTCCGACGCGCCCGATCGTTGACCAGGCCTCGATTCTTGTTGATCACCCGCTCCAGCTTACCGTTCTTGTCGATAATCACGACGCCGCCGTGGGTCGTACTGAGTACATACCGACCGTCGTCCAGTCGAATACCGTCGGAGCATTGGTTGCGTTTCAGGTACGTTTCAACCTCGGTCGGCCACTCAAAACACACTTGGGCGGTATCTCTTTTTTCCGGATGTTTTTGGGCGAGCTCGGGATCAAATACGTAGAGCTTCCCCAACTTGGTCACCACCAGCACCTTCCCTTGAGTATGGGGCAAAAAATTGGCGAATCTCTGGTCCAGCAATGCGGTGGGCAGTGGGATCTGCTCCATCTTGTGACCGGTGAGGCGATAGAGTCGATGATTGTTCTTCAAGAAGCTGTCGCGAACATAGAGCTGTCCGTTTGCCGTCACCGCGCTGATTCGCTTGAAACCCTCGGCCGGAACTCTGGTCAACTCATTGTTGAACCAGCGAAAGATAAGATGATTGGTGATGAAATACACGCCATGGGGCGTGGGGACCAATTCAATCACAATGCCGAAGTCGCGATACGCCACAGGGATCTTCTCAACCAACGAGGCGAATTTCATTTTTCCACTGGCGTCGCTGGCCAAGTACCCAAACTCCCCATTTCCCCCCACGTAGATCACACCGTCAGGACCCAAGGCCAGCGAATTGGTCTGAGTTCCCTGGCCCAGTGTGATCAACCGCCATGATGAGCCGTCGAACTCCAGCACCCCGTCGTAATTGGAAAAATACATGACCCCGCGGCGGTCCTGCACAACCACCCAGTTTTGCGAGTGCCCGTGATAGTCGTGTCGCGTGTAGTTGGTAATCAGCGGCGCGCCGACCTCGAAGCGGGTGTCTTGGGGGGGCGACTTATCGGTCTCAGCTCTCAGGAGTTGCCCCCAGCAACAGAAGACAGCAACAACGGTTAAAGCAGCCTGGCTTCGCATCCTCCCGATCCTGTTTCGTCATCCTGCTTCAGCTAAATATAGCATGCACCAACCAGGCGGGCAGGTAAAATACCAACCGCGATTTGGTGGTATCCATTCCGCATCACGACAATCGATCGAGGCTTCAATCGGGCATCCCGGAGACGGCTGCCGAGCTCTATGATGTTTCCCCGTCGATGCTGATGGGTAAGACCACATCCTGAGCAGCAATGTCGTAGACCCAGAGCAGATTCTTATCCTCGCGAAGCAGCAATTTGCTGTCATCCGGGGTGATGTTGAGATTCTTTGGCGTGAAAAGCAGGGGCACGGACGATACCACTCTCTCGAGCACTGAGAGATCGTAAAGGCCGTCGTCCAGGAGAAGCGCGCGGCTCGAATCTGATGTAATTACGTAATTGTTGAGACGGACATCAGGTCCTGCCACCATGTGCAACTGGCGGGTCGGAATATCGAGCAGCCGTATGCGCGCATCGTTGAACCAGGTATCCGCGTCCACGAGCAGTATCTGCTCGCTCGGGGTCATCGCATAGCGCGGCAGGTTGTCCCCAATCTCCATCGAGTCGAATTGCAGTGTCCTCACGTCGATGAACATCAGCTGATACCGAGAATCCGAATCGGTCGGAATGTCCTCCGGATTGTCGAACAACGATTCATCGAGGTTGTCCAGATCCATGAATGCCACAGCGGTGAGACCGTCGGGAGTGACTGCAGTGGGCCCGAAACCGGGGAGATTGCGGACAAATGTATGTGTCGAAAAATCGATGACCGAGACCGGATCGTACTCATCGTCATCACCACCACCTCCGGAGTCGGGTTGCGCACAACGGGTAGGGGCGAGCAGTCCCGTGGCACCACCTGCGGCGAGCTCCAATTCGTCGGAGCAGTTGGGAACATTGATGATGGTTCGCGATCTCTGTTTTATCGAATAGACCACAACTTCGGTGTTCGGAATTCCATCTCGCCAGGTGTTGTCCAGAGTCACTATGATTCGCTCCCCATCGGGATGGAGATCCACGTCAATAATATTCTCATCAAAACTCAAGTCGTGAAGGGGTTTGCCGGTGGCGGTCGATAGGACCCTGAGCCGTTGGGAATCGACCAACACCAACTGCTGATGGTCATCGGTAACCTGGATCAGGGGGTAGGATCGTTGCCAATCTCCGATGATGAGATCAAACAGAAAAATCCTCATCTCCCAATCAACGGTCTTTTTGGCCACATCATATGAAATTAGTTTCCCGGATTCCCCTGAAGAGGTAATGAAGATCTTATCGGGGCGACCGAAAGCAAGCCGGTGGGCTTTTTCAACGCCCGGAAGGACGGTAACGCTCCCGGTTGCGATATCGCCGTGAATAATTTGATCTGCATTGTTCGAGATAAAGTACTGACCGGAGGGGTCGATGGCGATATCGCCAATGCTGAGCGAAGTGCCGTCTTCTTCGTTTCCCGGAGTGTGTTGGTTCTGGTTGAGCCCCCCATCAATTCCACAACCGGCGATGAACAATAATCCGATCATCCCAACGACAGACCACTCCTGTTGAGCGCCACTTGGCTCGGTGATACTCCGTGTCATCAATTCCTCCTTTAAGCTACTGTTTAAAAACGTTCTCAATTCATCACGCCGTTTTTGAGTGCAACTGCCATGCCACACATCAACAACGCCCACCCCCGGTTAAATCCGCTAGTCGAAAAAGTGCCCGCAACCGCAGTAAGTAGAGGCACACCGCACATCCGACGATAAGAACCGGTTGGAAAATGGACTGACGCTATCCCCTGAGCTCCGCATACGGATCGAACCCGCAACCTGACATTTGGATCATACATTGACATTGCTGCAAGATGTATCGCCACTCCGTACAAGGGTTTCCCGGTACCTTCAGTTTGATTTCATCCGGTGTCGCCTATGCCGTGATGAATCACTATAAGAAGGTCCAAAGGGAACAAACCGGAATCGATGTGACCACGTTGCAACAGGCGGTTGAGCTCTACCGGATGTACAACCCCGGGGCCTGCCCCGATGCACGGACGTTGCGCGACGAGGGGCACCTGACCAAGAAAGCGCGGATTGTCGATGCCTGGCAACAGGCGTTCGTCGTTACTTGTACCGAGGATGAGGTGACCGTCTTCTCCAAAGGCCAGGATCAGACCGCCAACACTGACGACGATATTTACTGAATCGACGCTCCACGCGCCCGGCCACGGACGACGATGTATCCGCCGATCAGACCGAGCAGGGCGAGCAGGGAAACGATCGCCCCGACGACGAACGAAGTGGGGAGGTAGCGCATCTCGACGCGGTGCTCCCCGGCCGGCACCGGAACGGCTCGCATCACCCGATTGGCCCGCACCACGGGCACGGGCTGACCATCGACGGTCGCTCGCCATCCCGGGTGGTAGTTGTCCGAGAGCACCAGGATCGCCGCTGTGCTGGCCTTGGTGTCAAAGGCCACTCGGTTCGGTTCGTACGCCGTGATGGTCACTTCCTCTGCTGCACCGGGCTTGAGGGGTTTGGGGAGTGCAAAACCTTCGGGCAGTGGCGCTTCGGTGATCGCCAGGTGTTTGATGGAGAAATCCGGTTGCTCCATGCGTTGGTACACTTGCAGTTCATCTTCGATTTGCTCGACTCGATGAACCAGCGCGGCCCGCGGTGGGGCCTCCTCGTCCCGATAGAGATAGAGTGAGCCGAGGCGCAAGTAGGGATCGAACCAGTCGTAGCCGCGCATCATTCGATTGCGGCCATTGTTGAGCGGAGCAGTGGTGACCAGAAAACGGGCCCCGAGATGTCGGATCAGCGGGGAGCCTCGCCGCAACCGAGCAAAGGCAAAGAAGCGATCCAGGGCGCGTCCTTGGGAGCGATTGAGGTATCGGGCGTGGTGATGGTCGATGAAAATATCGTAGCCGCCCAATGCGCCGATCTCGACCATCGCCCCATGGTTGGGCCAGTGGACCCGCGGCGGAGGGATCAGCCGGGGGGCCGGTCCTTCCTCCTCGTGAATGAGTTCGGTCAGCCGATCGGGCCAGTGAAATCGCATGCGCGGACCGGTGCGCAAAAAGCGGTGGCCGAACAGCCCCAGGTCGACGATGAACAGCAAGGTGATCAACACTGCCACTACCCCAGCTTTTTCGGGCCGTTTTACTCCGGCAAGGACCAAGATGGCGAGGCAGGCGCTGACCACAGCAGCGCGCACCGCTTCGGACTGCGCCAAGTTGGCGAGTTGCGTCCACTGTTTGTCGGTGAAGCTGGCGTGCTGTCTAGATTCGGCCACGCTCTGCACCCACTGCCGAAACGTTTCCCCATCGGCGCTGTTGATCACCCCTGCCCCGATCACCACCCCCAACGTCAAGCCAAGCGTCACCACAAAAGCCGACAATTGATGGCCCCGGCGCCGAGAACTGTTGATCAGCGCATCCAGCCCGTGCCCGGCGAGCAGTGCGCCGAACATCGTCACCAAAAAACAAAACCGCCCTGGGGAGCGGAACAGCTCCGCTCCAGGGACAATCTTCAAGTAAATAGCGAAGAACGGCGTGTGGGCCCCAAGGGTGAGCACCAGTCCGATCGCACAGAGCAAAACAGCGGGCAGTGCGCGGCGCCACCCTATCGCCAGCGTGCCGATGGGAGCGAGGAACAGCGGCGCCAATCCCAGGTACCCCAGCGATTCCCAGTAGGACCAGTTGCCTGCGAACAGGGCATCCACTTTGTTGCCGAACAGATGGGGCCAGAGGTAGGTGAGCAGGTTTACCGGCGCCGAAGAGAACGAAGCCGCAAAGGCTGCATCTCGAGTGGCGCGTTGGGACAGCTCCAGGGTAGCAGCCATCGGAGCGAGCTGCACGGCCGCGATCAACGCCCCCAGCACAACCAGAATTGACCACCCCGCCACCACTGACGCAGCCCCCCTGACCCGTTCGGCCACTCCGGATCCGTCGGTCAACGGCCGTATCGCGCGCTCGAGCAATAAAAACAGCACCAGACCGCCTAGGCCGATGGCGATCATCTGGTAGTGGCCGCAGAGCATCATCAGTCCGCTGGCCACCACTCCGGCAAACAGCGCGCGGCGCTCCCCGCTCAGCCATCGGTCCAGCGCACCGGCCACCCAGGGCAGGTAGGCGGTCGTCGCGACGAGCACTCGGTGACCGGCAAACAGATGCATAATCATGAACCCGGACAGGGCCAGGGCTACCCCGAAAAAACAACGAGCGACCGGCTGCTCGAGCCGGCGACGCGCAAAGTAAACACCACCGGTGGCGGCGAGCATCAGGTGCAGGGCGATACCGAGCTTGATATCGAACCCCGCCGGCAGTAGTACACCGGTCCACCACCCGGGATAGAGATAGCCGTGCACCCCGGCTTGAAACGGTACCCCGCCCAAGATGAACGGGTTCCACAGGGGCAAAATGCCCCGCGCCATCCAGGAGGTGGCGAACACGTGAAACGGATGCTGGAGACTGACAATATCCGAACCGCTGCCCAAGAAATATTCGTCAGTGGCAAAAAGATGGGCCACGAACCCGAGGGCGACGAAGGCGGCGATGATGTAGTCGAGGTGAGGCCGCAGTCCGGTGAGAAGTGAGCCGATGGTCCTTGTGGGAGACCGGGAGGTATCGGTCGGCTTGGCCCGGCGTTTCTTCCGGCGTCTGGCCCCCACTAGTGCTGCTGTTCCTGACGGCTCAACCGCGCCGCCAAATTGGCATAGGACCCGCGGTACTGAACACCGTCAATCAGGAAATAGGGCGTGTAGTCGACCCCAATCGCGTCCCCCTCCGCCCGATCCGCGAGCACCCGATTTCGCGTTTCAAAGGATTGAAAATCCCCGTCAAACTGTTCCAAGTCGAGATCGACCTGTTGGGCCAGTTCCGGGTAGATGGTGTCGTGGAGCTGGTCGGCATAGGCAAACAGCAGATCGTGCATCTCCCAGAATTTTCCCTGCATCCGCGCCGCCTCAGCGGCAATCGCCGCGTTGAGCGCCTGGGGATGGTAGGACAGGGGATAGTGCTTGTAATAAACTTTGACCCGGGCGGGTCGTTCACGGTGAATGCGTTTCAATTCGGCTGCTGCTCGCTTACAAAAAGCGCATTGGAAATCCGAATAAACAATAATTTCAATGGGGGCCTCTTCCTGACCCAGCCGCGGCGCCTCCCGCAAGTCCACGTTTCGCCGCTCGCCCACGCAACCGAGCCAGAGCAGTACCAACAGTCCCGACAAGAGCAACTTCCCGATTACACGTTTCATCATACCTCTGGGCAGGTATACCGCCACCGGTCCATTTCTGGCAAGCGGCAGTTTGTTCAGTACCGCAATTGCTCTTTTGGGGTGGAGAGCTTTTGAGTCATCATCGCCGATGGGACGCTTCAATCGCCTTGGCTGCCTGGTCGCGAAGAATCTTCATCTGGGTCAACAACCGCTGGGCGACCATCACATTGGGGCGGGTAAAATCACCGTAGAACAGGGCGGCGGGAAACTGCCGGACCCGAACCGGATAGAGCAGGAACATGGGCGCATCGACCGCCTCGATGTACCACTTGGGCAATTTCGACTTGAATGCCCGGTGCTTGCTGTCGTTGACCACGATATCCTGGCCCTTTGACAGGCTCTGGCTGAACAGGTCGGTCCCTCCCTTCGATGAAAACGAAAATCGCGGAATGATCTCGTCGATACTCTCGCCAAAGCCGGACCGGGCGCGAAACGTACCCACATTTACATCGTTGAGACAAAAGATGACCCGGTTGAGCTCCAGTCCGCGATACATCGTCTCCAGTACGCCGATCATCAAGCTGTTGAGATCATACCGGCTGTTGAGCGCTGCTGCGATATGCTGGGCCCCCTCGGCCATAATTTGACGCCGCTCTTCAATTGCCTCGGTCACTGTCTCTTCTGCCACGGCCGGTC
>JANQET010000235.1 GCA_028278265.1 Myxococcota bacterium | reverse complement strand
CGGGCGGTCCCCGGACGCATCGAGCAGGCGGGACATCTCACCGCGCGCCTCCGGGTTTTGGGGCTCCATCGCCAAAATGTCCTCGAGCAGGGCGATTGCCCGGGGATGGTCGCTGAGAAAATCGGCGCATACCCGCGTGGCGAACAGTTGGAGCGGAATGGCATCCTCGGGTTCCAGGTTGCCTGACACCCGCTCCAGCGTATCTGCCGCCTCTTGGTGGCGCTCCAACGCGACGTACGAGCGCGCCGCCAGCATCGCCGCCCGCGCCCGCAGCTCGTTTGGACCGGATCCCGCCTCGATCGCGGCCTCGAGCGCCCCCTTGAAATCCTCCATTTCAATGGCGATTTCCGCTTCCTGCAGTGCTGTTTGGCAGGCGTCCTCGTTGGCCATCACTTGGCGCGCAGCCGTGAGCAGTTGACGCGCCGTATCCAGCTCACCGGCGCGGCGAAACAGGACCGCCACCTCGCAAAATTCCTGAAATTTGTCATCGGGCGGGAAGTGGGCAATCGCCTCCTTCATGATCGCCGCGGCCTTGGCCGTGTCCCCTGTGCGCAGCACGGTCCGCGCCCGTTCTGCGGTCAAGGCGGAGGCCCGTTCGAGCTCACCGGACTCGCGACACAGGTCGATGGTGTGCGCCAGCTCCTCATCGAGGGCTTGATCATCGCCCAACTGCCGGTGCACTTCCACCATCCCCTGTCGCGCATCGATCGCCACCGGATCCTCTTCGAGGACCTGGTTGAACCAGTCCGCCGCCGATTGGGGATCGGCAAAGGCGGTGAGCTCCAGTTGGCCGATCTCGATGCCCATGTCGACCCGGCGACGCTTGCTCGTACAGCTTTGAACGCGCTCGATCAAGGCGCTGCGCAACCGGGAAGTCTCATTGATTTCTCGGCTGGTCTCGATCAACAGATCGAGCAGCGCCACGTTGTCGGGAAACCGCTGTTTGCCCTGCTCAGCTGTGGAAAAGGCGCCGACGGCGTTGTCGTTTGAGCGTTGGGCATTGATCAACCGAATGGCGTTCTCAGCAGTGGGCTGGCGATCGTACTCCCGTGCCAATTCGGCGGTGAGCGCGTCGAAGCGCTCCTGTCGCTCCAGCAGCTCGATGAGCAGAGGTCGGGCATCGAGCTCGCTGATCGGTCGGGCCAGTGAGGCCTGGATCCACAATTCCGCACTCTTGAGATCGTCCAGGATCAAGCAGAGTCTGGACAATTCCAGCGCGGTCCGGGCCCACCATTCGTCTCGACAATCGAGCCCGGCGCGGTTGAGGGCTTGTTCGAACTCGTGCGCTGCATCGGCTTCCTGGCGCAGCTCCAACAGGGCAAACCCCAACCGGGCACGGAGTCGCGAGGCCTCGGGTTGCAGCTTGAGCGCTTGGCGAAAACGGGCGATGGCCAGGGAGATCTCGCCGCGGTTGAGCCAGATGTCGCCGATTGAGCCCAGGGCCCGGGCCGCCCCGTGGCTGTCCTGGGCTTCATTGCAGCGACGCTCCATTCGTTCGAAATGGCCCAGCGCGCGTTTGACCTTGCCCGCCTTGGCCAGAGATTCCCCCAACCCCCAGACCGCTTCCATGTTGTCCGGATCTGACAGGGCCGCCCGTTCGAAATGGTGAATCGCGCTGTGGGGATCCTTCCCCTGGTCGAGCAGCAGGTGGCCGACGCGTAAGTGGGCCGAAGCTCTCGATTTGGCGCTCTTGTGTACGGCGATCCAGCGCGGGGCGAGTCGGTTGATCTCCTGGGTGTTGCCTTGGACCGCATGGGCCCAGAGCAGCGCGTCCAGCGCTTCGCGGTTTTCCCGGCGATGTCTGAGGGCGTCCTTGAGCGCGGCGATCGCCTGTTCCGGCTCGGCGGCGAGCAGTATTCTGCCCCGGCGCAGTCCGCTGGCCAGTCGCTCGAGGGAGTCTCCGTGCTCGACCAGACGGCTCAGGGCCTCTGCTTCTGCCGCGGCATCGTGGGCCAGCGCCGCCCCCTGGGCCGCCACTGCGGCGATGTCGGTTCTCGTCGGGGCCTGCTCCAGTGTCTCGGCGACCAACATCAGCGCGGCCTCGCGAACATCCGGGTGGGTGATGTCGATCATTGCCAGGCGGGCGACGATTAGCGCGTTGTCCGGCTCCTGGGTCAGCAGGGTAGCGTAGATCGACCGGGCCTGGGCCGTATTGCCCATCAGCAGCAGCGCGTCCCCTTCTTTGACGAAGCGCTGTTCCTCGATGCGGCGGAGCTGGTCCAATTGGGGGGCTTCATCCTCTTTGACCCCTTCGTCGGACCAGATGATGGCGTAGTCCAGATGGCGGAAGTCGAGGGTTGCCCGATCCGGGAGGAGCTTCAAGTCGACCAAGTCGACGCCGTCGTAATCCGGCAGGCGCCAGCCCCTTTTGGGCAGCACCGAGAGCAGGGCGGCCTTGACCGGATTCGGCGGAATAAAGGCACAATTCTTGGGTCGTACCCCGAGCATCTCCTCCACGCAGGCCGAGGCGATGGCCAGCAGGTTGGCCGGTAGTGGACCGTAACAGCGGGGTTCGTCGATCAGCAGGTGGGGGACGTTGTCCTGCATCAGCGGCACCAGGCGAAAGCTGACCGCGATGCGGGTCTCGGCAGGGCCGTACTTGAGCAGGACCGTGACGTGCTCCCGCTCGAAGCTGATCATCGGGTCGGCGATCCAGGTGGATCCGAGCAGGCGTCGTTGAATGGTCTTCAGCAATCCTTCAAGCGAGACGGTCAAGCTCAGGCGGGCGAGCACATGTCGCTTGTTGTTGAGCCCTTCGACCCCACCGGTGATATCGAACGGAAAGGAAATCTTGGGGATCGCCAGTTCCAACCGATCGATTGTGATTATTTCTGAAATCGATATGTTTTCCATCCGCAAAATGCCGTGACCGTGGCTGAGGCGGAGGGTGAAACCGTTGGTACGGCGTTTGGCGTCGCCGGGCTGCTCGGCTGGCTCAGCCTCTCCCATGCCCCCCATCCACTGTCTGGTCAACGGTGAGGAGTCGCGGAATTTAATGCGTTTGCGTCCCATTTTGCGAATCCAGTTGATAATCGTATCACGGGCACGCACCCGGTCTCCAGAAAGTGGATTCAAACGAAGGAATTATTGATTGGCCGGCAGGGTGACCACGAACACCGCTCCTTGACCTTTGTTGCGGGCGCTGAGGGTTCCCCCCATCTCTGTCATGTAGTTGGCGCAGGAGTGCAGGCCGAACCCGTTGTGGTTCTCCTTGGTGGTGAACCCGTTTTTGAAGATGTCGACCAGGTTCTGTTGGTCGATGCCGTGGCCGTTGTCCGCCACCTCGATAGTGAGTTCGCCTTCGGTTCTTCGGGTGGTGATGGCGATTTCCCGCTGGTCAATCGGCGTTTCGGCCATTGCCTCCTCAGCGTTCTGAATGAGATTGAGCAGCACGTGAATCATTTTGGTCTTTTGTACATCGATTTCGGATTGGGTCTTGTACCGCTTTTTGATACTGATTTGGTTGGCCTTGAGTGAGCCCGATTTTATGGTGAGAATATCGTCGAGGAAGCGATTGATCCGAACCTTCTGTTTGAACGACACCGCGTGATGTTGGTTTTGTTGGGCCACGATGATGTTGACCGCTGTCTTGACGTTTCGGCCCAGGTTGTCGATGTGCCGGTCGAGGGCCTGGTGGCTCTCTTTGAAATACTCGCCCAACATCTGATAGTACTGCTGCGTCTTTTCACGGCTGAGCCGCTCGGCAGAAGCAGTCGCGTCACCCGGTTCGCCCTGCTGGGTCAACTCGTTCACCGCGAGCAGCCGAAAGGTGGGGAGCTCGTCGAGCTCCTGTTTCATCAGCTCGATCTCTGTGTTGATGCTGTTCATCGCGTTTCCGATGTTGTGCAACACGTCAGTTGCTATCTCTGCCATGCCGGCCTTGTGCGCGTTTTCCATCAGCTCGTCCTGAGCGGTTTTGAGCTGCGCTGTCCGGTCTTCGACGAGGCGCTCCAGGTTTTGATAGAGCAGGGCGTTCTTGATCGAAATGGCCGCCTGTGCGGCGAGAATTTTGGTCAGCTCGATGCGATCGGTGGTAAAGACATCCGCTGTGACACCATTTTCCAAGTACAATATGGCGATCAGGGTGTTCTGACTGATGATGGGAACGCAGAGCAGGGATCGACAACGGCGATCCAGGATGTAGGGATCCGCGGTAAAATTGCCCTGCTTGGCCGCATTGCCCAGGACCACGGTCTCCCCGGAGCGTTGGACGTAGTTGATGACCGTCGACGCAAAGTGGCGATTATCGCTGTTGAGGGACACCTTTTGCTCCACCTGGGTGGTCTGTTGATCCTGGCTCTCCAGCCGGATGAACCACTCCTGTTGCTTCTCGTCGAACAGAATCAGTAAGCCGCGCAGGGCCCCGGTGTTCTGGTGCACGATGCGCATCAGCTGTCGCAACAGTTTGTCCAGCACGACCTCCCGCGAGAGGATTTGGGAGGCCTGGTAAACGGTCTCCAGATCGAAGCTCGGCACTTTGTCACCGTTCGGGGTGACCGGAGTGTCTTTGGCGGCCAAGCGACGTGCCGATGACACCGCGGGATTTCCCGATTCGACGGTTTCGGGATTCAATAGGGACCGATAGGTCTCGCGGATGGCGCGGGTTTTGGCCTCGGCGCCGAAGCGATGGTAGAGGTGATACGCCTCGGTGATGAACGGCGCGGCGATTTGGGCTTGACCGATATTGCGGTAGAATCGGGCGGTCCATTCGTTGATCAGCGCTTCATAGAAAAGATACCCGTTCTCCCTTATCGCGACGAGGGCCCGGGTGTAGGCCTCCATTGCCGGGAGGGTCTCTCCGGCCAACCGCTTGAGCTCCGCGTCGAACAGGTGTTTGAAATGTAGAAAATTTTCCGGGCAGTTGTCCGCCCAGGTCTTCATCGTCCGGTATTTTTTCTTCAGTTCCCTCTTGTTGGACTGCCTGGATCGCCAGGACAATTTGGGGTGATATGCGGTCCGGGCCAAGAAACTGTAGAGCACGAATTCGAAATGATAGAGCTGGCCCAGCAGCGCCTTTTCAACCGTTCCCGCCTGCCGTGCTACATCGAATGCGGCGCGATGGCGTTCATTCAGCAGTAGATATTTCAGCTTGTAGAGGAAGATAATACCGACCCCCAGGACGTAGTTGTTCTCCTCGGCGTGGGCCAAAAAACGGTCGGTCTGGGAGTCGTCCCCTTCAAACGGTGAGTCGGACGGATCGCCGGAGCGCAGGTATTTGTTGTAGGCATGGATCAGGACCGACGAGCGATAGACGTCGCGATTGTTGGTCTGTTCGATCAGTGGCAGGTGTCGCCGCTCCATTTCCAAAATGGCGGGTAGATCGAGCTCCGGATTCCAGAGGGTGGCGTTCGCATACGCCACCGAGAGATAGAGGTAACTGCCGCTCTGGTGAGCCAACTGGATCGATTGCTTGAAATACTCGCCGAGATGCCGCCAATGCTCGTTCCAACTGGCGATCATTCCGCCGAACAGCAACACGCAGCCGCTGCGAACTTCCAAATCATCGAAGCGGTGGGCCAGCAGGTAACCCAACTTGCCGAATTCGTAACCCCGCTGATAGTCGCCCATAATCGATCCCTGCAGCATGCCGTAACACATAAAGGCGTTGGCCGAGTCCCCGCTGTTGCCGTGTTTCAGCGACAGCTCGACCAATTTCAGGGCGGCGATGATGAAGCTCTTCTCATTATTGGACAAAAATGATGCGATGCAGATTTGGGTCAGCAGACGGTAGACCTGTTTCAGCCGCTTCTCGGCAATTGCCGGCTGATCGAGGAGCGTTCTGGGATCCCTGTTGCGGATCAACAGGCGCACTTTGAACAACTGTTTGAGTATCGAGAGCTGATTGGGGCGACGGGGAAAGCTGATGTTCAACAAGCCCAGCGCGTCAATGCCCAGCGCCAGTGAGTCGGACAGCTGGCCGATGCAAATCTTGTGGGTCAGTTTGATCCGCAGCACCTCCGATTGTTCGATCGGCGAGCTGCACCGGTCCATCACCTCGCTGACCCGCTGTTCCGCTTCGTCGAAACGGCCGCAGAAATAAGCGCATTCGATATATTTGGTGGTCATTTCCGTGGCCAGTTCGGGTTCGCTGGTCCAGCTGCGGGGGTCGAGTAGGTGGACGCCGATATCGAAGAACCGCAATGCCACGGAAAACGCCGAGGCGAGCATCGCTCGTTGGCCCGCGGCGTTGTTCCAACCGGCCAGTTCGACCCGCGCCGGTCGATCCGGCAGCAGTTGCTGACCGTGATTGAGGTGCTGTACGATTTCGATCAGACGCTCCTCTTTTTGTTCGGCGGCCAGGTTGGTCATCAACATCTGGCCGATCGACAGGTGGATGAGGTCCCGATCCCCCTCGTCGATCAGCGAGTAGGCCGCTTGCTGAACCCGGTCGTGCTGGAACTGAAACTGCACGGCGAGGGGAACGGCGGTCTTTTCGTTGTGTTGAAAATGGAGCAGCCGGTACTGGTTCGAAATCGGCCGGATGATGCTCTCTTCGCACAACTCGTCGAGGGTTCTGATCAACTGCTTCGAGGGCAAATCGGAGATGGCGAGCAAGGTGGTGATGTCGAACAGGTTCCCGATGCAGGCCGCCGTTTGAGCGAGTTTCTGCTGCTGTGCGGGCAATTTCTTTAATCGATCGACGATTAGCTCGACCACATTGTCGGTGATCTGCAATCGTTGAATCCGATCCCCGTCCCACTCCCAGCGTCCCGCGGTCGGCTCGTAGTTGATGAATTCATCTTTGTAGAGTTGTTTGAACCACTCGAGAAAGAAGAGGGGGTTCCCGGTGGTTTTGTGGTACATCGAAGAGGCCAGGTCGCCGATCTCATCGACCGACTGTTGCAAGGTATCGGACACAATCTCGCGGACCACCTCTTCGGTGAGGGGACCCAGGTGCATAATCGAAATGTGCTGTTCATCCCTGGTCCTGTTGAGGAGGGTCGCCAAACGCGCCTCGGGCTCCTCCAGCTCCGAACGATAGGGCGCGACAAACATCAGGCAGCGGTGATCGCCGTTGGCGATCAAGTGATCGACCAGATCCCAGCTCGGCCCATCGGCCCATTGCCAGTCGTCGAGAAACAGCACGAGGGGGTGCGCCTCCCGCGCAAAGACATCTATCAGCTTGGTGAATGTATTGTGAAAGCGGAGCCGATTTTCATTAGGATACAGGGGGGAGACCTGCTCCTGGGGTCCAATGATCTGCTCGAGCTCGGGGATGACGTCCAGAATGATGCTGCCGTTGGGCGAGAGTGCGCTGAGCAGGTCCTGCCGCCAGTGAACCAGGGTCTCTTCCGGTTCTCCGAGCAACTGTTTGATCAATCCGGCAAACGCCTCGCGAAAGGCGTGATAGGGGATATCCCGGCGGAATTGGTCGAACTTGCCTGTCAGAAAGAGGGCGTTCCGTTCGACCACCGTGCGCTGCAGCTCATTGACCAGCGCCGACTTTCCGATGCCCGAAGCGCCCTGGATGAAGGCAAAATGGGCCACCCCCTGGCGGGTTAGTTCGAGCTTGGCCTTGAGGTCGGCGATTTCCCGGTCTCGGCCGTAGATTTTTTCGGGGATGGAAAAGGTCTCGGAACGATCCTCTGCGGCGATCGGAAACGGGTCGATGCGGGAGGCTGTGCGCCATTGGCGTCGGCATATGGTCAAATCGGCCAGCACACCGTGGGCGCTCTGGTAGCGGTCCGCTGCGTTCTTGGCCAGCAGCTTGGCCAGGATGTCGTCGAGAACCGCCGGTAGATCAGCATCGAGGCTACCCAGGGGCATCGGGGGAACCGCCAGGTGGCAATGGACCCATTCTATTGCGCTGGAGGCATGAAACGGTAGCGTACCGGTTAATAGCTCAAACAGCGTCATTCCGAAGGAGTAATGGTCGGAACGATAGTCTATGCTGCAGTTCATTCTCCCGGTCTGTTCAGGGGAGAGGTATTGTAGGGTGCCCTCGATTCTGTTGCCGTGGCTGATGCCGGGTTGTTGCCGGTTGAGCCGGGTGGAGATGCCGAAGTCGATGACTTTCACTTCCCGCGTCGCCGGGTTGAACAGGATGTTGCTCCCATTGAAGTCCTGGTGAATTACGTTTTGTTGGTGGATCTGGGCCAGGGCAGCCATCGCATCGATGGCGATACCCAATACGACATCGAGTGACAGGCCCTGTAAAGACAGGGTCGAGAGGGGGACGCCGCCGAAATCCTCCATCACCATCGCCGAGTTGCTGCCGTAACGAACCAAATCGAACACCCGGATGACATGGGGAATGTTCAATTCCTTGATTAATAGATACTCGACCTGCAGCTGGGTCAGCTCTTCGATGGGTGGGTGATCATTGCTCAGGGTCTTCAACACCACGGATTGCCCGTCATGCTCCCGCTCGGCGCGGAAGATCAAGGTGCGGTTCGATTGGTAGAGTTTGTCGTGGAGGCGGTATCCTGGAATCGATCGGATCATCGGCATGGACCTAACGGGTCGACACCGGCGGCGGTCGGTAGAGAGAGAGCACGCCGTTTTCGATGAGCTCTGAGAGTGCGGGGGAGATCTGTCGACGATCGGTCCTGCGACGCAGACGTTTTTCGAGTGCGCCCAGACGCATCTCCCGAGAGGTGGGGAGTTCGGCGCAGATGGCGTGCTGCAATGGGCTCAATTCGACAATCCGCACCTGCCAGTCGTCGTAGGGGGCGAGCACGATGGTGTGGGTGTCCCGTTTGCCGATCCTTTCGCGCAGACGAGGGAGGTCTACCACGTCGGTGTAACAGTGGTGCAGCTGGTGAAGGCGCGCGGGATGTTTCAGCGCCACCGTGACGCCCTCGGTCACGTTGGGGATTTGATGTAGCTCCCGGGGGCGTTTGTCCCGAGATGCGCGAAAGTGGGATCGCCGGTCCGGTCGGTTGAGCAGGTGAGCGGCGGTAGCCTCGAGTTTGATCAGACCCTGCAGGGCCGCTTGTTCGATTCGCGTCGATCCCATCTCGTCGAACAGTTGGTAGATGATGTCGCGCATCGCCCCATCGAGCAGTGGGGGATGGGCAATATCGATCGGTTCTCCCCTGAGCAGCTCCCGTATCTTCAGTCCCGTTTGCTCGAAGATGCGAATCGCCGTGAGTCGATGGTCCCGGTCCCGGGTCTCCCGAGCGTACTCGGCCAGCGCGCGAAACGTCATCGGGTATCGCTGAAAGACGAAAAAGAGCGCCGTGGCCAAATCATCGAACCGTTGCAGATCGGTCAGGTCAAATGCCTCATAGAGGCCGATGTCCGCGTAGACCATGCCGCTGGTCGCCTTGACGTTGTGCCTCAACACTGCGTCTTCGTACGGCACAATGCCGAAGCGGGAGGGGTCGGCCGCCACCTCGCTGCGCGGGATAACCGTCAGGGGAAACGGCATCACGAACGGCGGGTGGAGTGCCATCACCCGGTTGAAGGTTTCGGCGAATTTTTGGGGAGTGTCCAGGGGCAAGCCGTACATCAGGTCGATGTAGTAGTTGACCCGGCGCTTGCCGAGGATCTCGATCGACTTGAAAAATCGGTCGACGCTGAACCGGCGATCCACCGCCTCGAGCACCTCCCCGTGCACCGATTGAAGCCCGACACCGACCTGAATGCGCGTCGATTCGAACAATTCGGCCAGCTCATCGTCCACATTTTGAAACGCGGCATAGCACAACAGGGAGGTCTGCCGGTTGTGCTTGAGACACAGCTCGAGCAGCATTTTGGCGTGTTTTTTACTGATGTCGAAGACCGCGTCGGCAAAATTGACCAGCTCCACCTCGGCGTTGAACAGGCCGGCCAGCTCTTGTTCGATACGCTCGGTGGGGAATCGCCGAATGCCCGCGGCGCCCCCGTGAAAACTGCAGTACGCGCAGTGAAAGGGGCACCCCCGGTAAGTCTGGTAGACCATCGCCCGGCCCGTTCCCGCGGTGCGCTGAATCTGGGGGGCCAACATGTCGATGGTCGGCAAGCGGGTCAAATCGACCGGCTCGGTGCTCCTGCTCCCATGGCTGATCGTTTCCCCCGTTCGGACCAGGGCGTTGGGGATGCTGCTTGGCGATCGGCTTCCGTTGAGTGCTTCGATGACAGCGACGAGGGCCAGCTCCCCTTCACCTAGCACCAGTGCGTCCACTTCCGGGTGCTGCTTGAGGAAGGCGTGCGCTTGGGAGTATTGACGGAACGAGACTTCCGGTCCCCCCATGATGATTTGCGTCTCGGGTGCTCGTAGTTTGATCCGGCCGGCCAGGGTCAGGCTGTCTTCGATGTTCCAGGAATAGCAGGAAAAACCGATGATATGCGGTGTTCCCTCCAGAAGCTGGATCCCCATTTCCTCGAGGGTGTGGACTGCGCGGTTGAAGTACCGGCAATGGACGGATTCCAGCGCCAGGGTCGCTGCCTGTGCCCGGAGCTGGGCGGCCAGATAGAGGATCGAGGGCATCACGAAATAGTGGCGAGCGACTTTGAATGCCTGGTTGGACCAGGATAGCTGCTCGTCTCCGATGTACGCGAGCGTCACTCGGCGATGGGATAGAAGACTCATCTGACTCTCGAGAAATATTTAGCTCAAACGACCGGGGAACTCAAGGCTATTACCCCACCACGGTCCCCCCGTGGCCCCCACCACGGCTACCCTGTGGCCAGACCCAGGAGACCGACGGCAGAGGGGATGATCACCTTGATCATCAGGGGCTGATCCCCAGCCCCCTCCAGCTGGCGCAGTGACTCGATGTGTTTGGAGTTCATGACAGTGCCGGGTTGCAGGATGACCGACCGGTCGGGGGAGCGAAACGGTGCGGCCACCACTTCGTAATTGCAGATATCTTCGGCCGATCGATCGATCACCCGGGAGTGGATCTCGCAGAGGGTTGCGCTCAGGCGGATGTTGTCGCCAATCGAAACGCGACAGCGATGCAGTCGCTGGCCGCGGGCCTGGGGTTTGGTCGCGCTGTCCATCGCGAACACGACCGGTTCCAGATGCATGGAGCTCTCGACCTGATCCTCGCGGAGCTGCGCCTCGAATTCCCGGTGGACGATTTGAATCATCACCGCGATGGCATCGCGAATCTCCTCCGAGTCGACCTTGCCCGCGGTGCTCAGCCGCTGGTGTAGTCGCCGGGCGGCCGCGTGACTCATCTCGACAATGAGATCCAACCAGGTGTCCCGATCATCCAGCACGGTCCCGGCCCAAGCCACGTAGTCGGGGACGGATCGCTGTTGTGGCATCAGGGAATGGGTCGGTGATTCTTCGCAATGCACCGTGCCGCTGTTCAGTTTGCCGAAGGCGCGCGTGATCGTCCGGTGTAAGAAGGCAATGGCGCTCAAAGAAGCGATTCGCGTGGAGAACCGGGGGTTCTTTTCCAGTGCTTTGGTGTCCCGCGTTGCCGCGCCCTTGTCGGGCGTATCCGCAGAGATGACGCTGCGCAGTATCTCATACCTACGTAGGGTGCGCTCCATGTTCTGGATATGTTGGCGCAGCCCGGTCTGCAGCAGCACATTGCGCTCGGCGACCCGCAGACGAGCCATCAGCAGGGTATCGTCAGCGGGCTTGATCAAGTAGTCGTCCGCCCCGGCGTTGAGTCCGGTGAGCACGTCGTCGGCACTGTCCTGTGCCGCCATTGTGATCAAATAGGGACGAAGCTGCCCAAAGCCAGCGCTGGCGTAGTGGCGCTCGCAGGTCGCACACAGCTCAACCGCGCTCAGGTCGCTGAGTTGCCAGTCGACCAACGCGATTTCCGGCGGTTTTTCGCTGGTGAGCAGGGAAAGCGCCTCTTCGCCGGTGGGCGCTTGGATTATTTCGTGTCTGGTTATTTTTTGAATCACCAAGCTGAGGCGGAGGCGAATGGCTTTGCTGTCATCGACGATCAGAATTTTCATGGGATCACCAATTTAGCGGGTGTCCCGGACTGGGCACAATATCTTTTTTTGCGGTGATCATATTTTTATTCAATAAGCGTACCGTCTAAGCACTCCGTTCGCCATTTTTTGTGGCCGGAAAGGGTGCAGAGACCCTCTGCGCTTCCCCGAGAGGACTGACCCCCGCGTTCCCTGCACTGATTGTGCGCAGTCCACGGTTGACTTGCCTCGAGGAAGTGGATTGAATAAGCAGACGTTGTACAGTGTGACGCCGCCGCCAGGTAGCGGTGTTCGAACGCCAAAGGAACGCAAATACCATGAATACACTCACCGTTTACCTGAGCCATTTGATCGCCGCCAATGTTCAGGAGGTTCAGCTGGCGTCTACTAAAGGGGGGACGCTGTCCGACCTGATGCGTCTCGTGTACGAAGCATCAGTGATCGTCCAGCTCGTCATTGTCCTGTTAATCATTTTCATTCTCGTGTGCGCCTTTATCATCGCGTACAAGTATCTCCAAATCAAACGCGCGCAGAGCCAAACCAACCGCTTCCTCGAAACTTTTTGGGAGTCCAAGCGGCTCGATGAGATCTATCGCGTCGCTGAAGAGCTCGAACGCAGTCCGATTTCACAGTTGTTCAAGGCGGGCTATATCGAGCTGTCCAAGCTGAAGGGCGCTCAGAAAGACGAAACCGCGGCAGATGAAACCCATGTGGGGGATATTGGGAATGTCGAGCGTGCGCTAAGAAGAGCGTCAACGGCTGAAATTACCCATCTGGAAAGTCTGGTTCCCTTCTTGGCGACCACCGGCTCGACCGCGCCGTTTGTCGGACTGTTCGGCACCGTGATCGGCATCATGATTTCGTTCATGCAGATCAGCGCCAGCGGGTCGGCGGGGATGGATGTCGTCTCACAGGGCATCTCCGAAGCGCTGATCGCCACGGCGATCGGACTGATGGCGGCGATTCCCGCGGTGATCGCCTACAACTACTTCTTGCGGCGGATTCATGTCCTTTCGTCGGAGATGGAAAATTTCAGCTCTGATTTTCTCAACATCGTCAAGAGACATTTTCTGAAGTAGGAGGCTCCCATGGGGATGACCACAGGCGGTGCCAACGCGCCGATGAGCGAAATCAACATCACGCCTTTTGTCGACGTGATGCTGGTGTTGCTCATTATCTTCATGATCACCGCGCCGATGATGGGCAAGGGGGTCGAGATCGATCTGCCCAAGGCCAAAGCGCAGCCGATGGAAGTCGACGAATCCAAGCTCATCTTGACCATCGATGATCAGCGGCGGGTATTCTTGGGCGAAACCGAGATTCCCCACGCGCTCCTCGAGGAGAAGTTGATCAACAACGCCAGGCTGCAGCGGGAAGGGGAGCTCTACTTGAAGGCCGACCAGCACATTCCCTACGGGTTCGTGGTGCAGGTGATGGCGATCATCAAAAAGGCGGGGATTCCCAAGTTGGGCATGGTCACCGACCCGATTATCGAGGAGTGGCCCCCCGGAAAAACCGACCGCAGCAGCTGAGCGACCTTCCGAACACCCATCAATCCGAAAACACCTGTACGCCGAATTGCCCTTCACCCGATTCTACGCTGACCCTGAGGGTGTAGCTGCCCTCCGTTTTGATGCACGGTTGGGTATCCAAGGTGGGAAAGCTGTTCTTCGTAGTATCCCGCTTGAGTTCCTTGCCCCCCGCGTCGAGCAATCGCAGGCTCAAATCCCGGATCGAGGGGCTCCCGGCGCCGATTACCGTGTAGCAGCGACCGGCCAACAGCCGAATGCCGAACCGCTGCGCTTGTCCCGCGTCGAG
>JANQET010000212.1 GCA_028278265.1 Myxococcota bacterium | reverse complement strand
CAACGATCAACTGGTCTGTTGGGGTTGGAACCCCAAGGGACAACTGGGCAACGGAACCCTGGAAGACGCGCTGGTCCCGTCCCCGGTAAGCCTCAGCGGCACGGTGACCCACATCGAGACCTTCGGCATCTATTATCGAGGCGCCACCTGTGCCGTGGCCGATGGCAACCTCTATTGTTGGGGGGACAACGTCAATCGACAACTCGCCGACGGCTTGCCCTTCCTGACCACCACCCCCCTGTTTGTGCAGCCCTGGACCGAGTGAAGATTTCGAAGCTCGAATCCCGAACCGATCAGCTCACATAATCGATGACAATCGCTTTGACCTCAACCATTGGGACACCTCCTGGCGATTGGGCGACTGTTCCAGCAGCGGGCTGTTGGCAGTGGCCTCGTCGAGCAGCTGTTCGAGGTCTGGCCAGTGTTGTTTGAAGGCCTGATCCTGATCAGCGGTCAGTGCCGATTTTTCGCCCTGTTCCCGTTTGATGGCGATTAGATCGAGGACATCGGGAAAACCGTATGCCGGGGCAGTGACATTCAGGTCTGCTTCGAGCCGGCCGGTTTTCAACAGGTGCACACCGGTGAGGGCCACGCGGTAGGTGTAGAGCAGGGTTTTGGCCCGCGGCGCCCCGTTGCGCTCGTGCTCGGCGCACATGCCTTTGAAGTAGCCCCGGTAGTGGTTGAAGAATCGCTTGGACAGGGCTTCTTGGGCCAATTTCCGAAGTTCGGGCAGTTCGGGGGTCTTGTAGAGTTGAAACGGCGACATGATGCGCTCGAGCATATTGCCGTTGCCGGCGAGCAGCAGGCTCAACGCCTTTTTGGCCTCGTGGCTGGTGTAGTCGCACTCGAGACCTTCGAATATTTCGAGGCGATCCCTAGTCTAGTCCTAAGGGGAGCCGGGCGTGAACTACCAGAAGTAACTCCAGTCTTTGCAATGCTGCCCTGGGAAGAGGTCCAAGGTGTCGAGCATCTGCGAGGGTGAACCGAGAGCAGCCGAAGTGATGCGGCAGCGGGAGACGCCGTACAGTGTATCCTCTGTGATTATCGCCCTGCGGGCCGGGCTTAAAATTCCCTTGCCCTTCTGCCCACCAAGCCTCAGCCGGCCCAGCTCCTCAACGCCTGTAGAATCCACCTCGACCAGTAACACACCACTGAAGTCCGAAGCGTCATCACAGTTCTCAAACGGGACGGCAACGAGCCCCCTGGTCGGATCGAAGGTAAAGGCTTTGTGCTCGTCCAGAACTGACGAGTAGTAGACCTCCATATTCAGGCGATCGATTAACGTGGGATCTGTAAAATCGGTTAAATCATACAGAGACAAGGCCACACCCCCATTTCCGTCGCGCCCCAGGGCGATCATCTGCGTATCGCCCGAGGGATGAAGATAGGTAGAGAAACCGGGACCTTTCCATTCCCCCACTTGAATCGGATGGGTCGGATCGCTCAAGTCGAGGGTGTATAGGGGATCAGTTTCGAGATATGTCAATAAAAATCCACGTTCGCCCAGGAATCGAGCTGCATAGATCTCTTCTTTCTCGCCGAGACCGTCGAGTCGACCTACCACGGTCAGGTTTGCTCCTCGCCTAGCCAAAACGAACAGGTGGTTTTCGAGGGTGTTTTCCTCCCCGGCAAACCCCGTTGTGGTCGCCACGCGGAGGTAGTTTTGGTACTCGCCCAGACAGAATTGGTTGAGCAGATGTCCGGGCACCAAACCAGAAGCGACGTATGCGGCACGATTTGAATTCGAGGCAAGATCGAACTGGTGGATGCCCGTGGTCTCCCTTTCCCAAAAGCCCAAACGACCGGCATTGCTGACGTATGTGCTGTTCGTGGTCAGGTACAGGGCGGTTTTACTCGCATATACCAATCCCTTTTCGCCGATGATCGCAATATCCGTCTGCCCACTCAGTGGTTCGTCCAAATCGATGGAGACCACCGAGAGTACCCCTGTACCGGCTTTGATTCCCGGTCTGTAGATATTTTTACAGTTGGCAATGGGTACCGCGAGGTTGTCATTGGAAGAGTCGATCTCTTTTGGCAGAAAGTGATCGAGCTTCATTGATTTGATGTGATGTGAGTTCCTTGCGATGAGTTCGTCGAAGGCGCGATTGATCTTTTTTCTCGCACCCGGCAGAGGCAGGTCGTACCAATCGTCATCCAGTTCGGGCCGAGTTGGAAGACGTTCGTAGGAGGGAATAGAGGTGTAAATAACCAGGCGAAGTGCTTCCTCGACGCGTCTGGCTGAGACATAGACGCCGGCGTACCGAACCTCCCGAATAATCGCAGGATCGGATCGATCCGAAATGTCCACAAACGTCACTTGGGCATAAGCCCTGCCATCCGATACTGCAGATCTGTCCACTTTGGCTTTGTCGTCCTCGGCCAGATCAACAATCGGCAGATGCAATTCAGCGGGAACTTCATCGTGCGCAAGACTGGAGAACGCCACAAGTAGGTCGCCATAGACGAACATCTCCTCAGGATAGCCGCCGAGCTCGAGGCGACCGCGCTCAGTTAAGCTGCCGTTACTTCCCGGTACGACAACGACCAGGTTGTTTTCACTGAAGACATAAATAAATTTCCCGTCGGTTTTGAGCAAGTCCGGCTCATCGACACCCCGTTCTTGAACGTTTGTGTTGGTTGACGAGTTGTCATCACCACCGCCGTTGTCGTCATCATCATCGTCGCCGTCGTTGCTATCATCGTTATCATCATCATCCCCATCCGCATCACTGTCAGCGTCCCCATCGGCATCCCCGTCGGCGTCACCGTCGGCATCCCCGCCAGATTTTCCATCAATGCTGAAGGTTGATGATTTGGCGGCGTTGCGAGAACTGAGATAATACAGGACCCGTTCCCGGTTCGTCTCCACCTCAAGGCGCATCTGTTCGAGCGCCGCTTCTACAAAAAACTGCTCGAATTCGTCGCACCCTTCAAACTGTTTCAGCGCGTGTTCGTTTTCTTCGGCTCCGATCTGATCCATACGATGGCATCCCAGGACCAGCGCAACAACGACCATACACAGCCCCAAGGTCACGCAACAGCTCGACCATCCGATTTTATGCCGTTGACAGATCCACATCATCTTCAGACCCTCCTCTCGGGTTCATCATAGTCGACGTTCAGCTCGACCGAACTGAGAACCTGCAAAGGGCCAAAAAGCACCCCAAAGCACTCCAAGAAGCACCCGAGTCAATCCGAGTCCAATCAGCGGGAGCGATTTTTTCGATGTTTTTTCAACGAAAATAACGATTTACGGAATTGTTTTTAGCCAACCGGCCGATAGGATCCCCAGCTGGAACGCGGGCGCACTGATCGATCCCCCGTTCACCTGATGGGGGACGGATTGAATTCTGGATTTACAAACGTTTTACAACTCTTTTGCAACTCGCCGAACACTTTTCCGGGTCTGCTCCGTATCATTGAATATGGGTAGCGCCCTCACCCGAAAAACGGGGTACAACAAAAAGGAGAATCCGATGAAATGTGTTGCAAAAAGAATCGCGATCATCGTCGCTCTGGCGGCGGTCGTCTGCCTGTCCGGATCGGCTCAGGCCCAGCTCAAAATCGCCGGTGGCAAGGCTGTGACGCCGATCCAAAAAGTGGACCTGAACGTCGCCCTGGGCTCTTCGGTGATGCTCGCCCGCACCCCGGGCAGGGCCTTTCTGAAGATCGGATTGACCGGATTCCCCCTCACCACCCCGGCGCAGCGGGCCCAGGTCAACGTGGCGATTGTGTTGGATCGTTCGGGTTCGATGAGCGGTGAGAAAATGGCCAAGGCCAAGGATGCGGCTGTGATGGCGATCGATCGACTCCACCCGGACGACATTGTCTCGGTGGTCGCCTACAACCACTCCGTCGAGGTGCTGGTGCCCGCGACCAAGGTGTCCGACCGGCAGCAGATATACGGCCAAATCCACCGGCTCTCCGCGGACGGCAACACCGCCCTGTTTGCCGGGGTGAGCAAGAGCGCCCACGAGATTCGCAAATTCATCGATCGCAACCGGATCAACCGAGTCGTGTTGGTCTCCGACGGATTGGCCAACGTGGGACCCAGCTCGACCGGTGAGCTCGGCGCGTTGGGCTACTCTCTCATCAAGGAGGGCATCTCGGTGAGCACTATCGGACTGGGTACAGGATACAACGAAGATCTGATGGTCGCCCTGGCCAAACAGTCCGACGGCAATCACGCCTTTGCCGAGAACGCCACGGACTTGAGGGGCATTTTTGCCCACGAATTCGGTGATTTGACCTCGGTGGTGGCGCGGGAAGTGCTGGTGGAGATTCAGTGCGCGCCGGGTATTCGACCGATCCGCAGCCTGGGTCGAACCGCCGAGATCAACGGCAACCGGGTGGTCTCCCGGCTCAATCAGCTCTACTCCAAACAGGAGAAATTCCTGCTGCTCGAGCTCGAGGTTCCGGCGACCGCCGCGGGCAGCCAGCGCCAACTGGCGACCATTGACGTGCGCTATGCCAACACGGTGTCCAAATCCACCGACATCCTGGGGGCCACCGCCTCGGTCTCCTTTTCCGATTCCCACGAATCGGTCGTCCGCAGCCAGAACAGCAAAGTTCTGGTCTCCAGCGTGAGCCTGATTGCCAACGAGAACAACAAAGCGGCGGTCGTGCTGCGGGACCAGGGTCGCATCGCCGAGGCTAAGGACAAGCTCGAACAGAACGCGGTCTTTTTGGAAACCAGCGCCAGAAAGTACAAATCCAAAAAGCTCAAAAAGCGCGCCGGCGCCAATCGCTCGGACAAGGACAATCTGGAAGGGGCCAAGTGGAAGAGCCGCCGCAAGAGGATGCGCGGGGCCCAATTCGCCGAGGACCAGCAAATGGTTTGGGATTGATAGGAGCACCGGTTGAAACCCAAGCTGACCTGGATCTTTTTCGCCCTGATCGCCGCGCCGTTAATCGCTCTGGCCTGGCTCGGCTACACCTCCGCACGGGATGAGCAGCAGAACACCGCGCGCCGGATCGAAGCGCTGATCTCGGCCCGGCTCGAAGAGGTGGGCCAGCTGGTGGCCAAGCGAATGGACCACCACCGACAGACCCTGGACCAACTGCTGATCCTAGACGATCGCGACCCACAAGGGATTCGCCAGTCGATTCGCGAACAGCGGCTGGTGCGGCAGATCTTCATTCTCGATGCCGACGGGCAGCTGGTTCATCCACCGGCCCAAGGTCCTCACAATGCGCTGGAAACCGCTTTTTTGGCCCGCACAAAGCCCATCTGGACGGCCAAAGCACTAATCCCACGGACCGAGGATACCAGCGCCGCCGACAAACCCGATTGGTACACCTGGTACTGGGGCAGCGGGCTCAACCTGATTTATTGGCGACAAACCAAAGATAAAGAGATCATCGGCGC
Organism: Myxococcota bacterium; assembly: GCA_028278265.1. Lineage (GTDB taxonomy): Bacteria > Myxococcota_A > Polyangia > JAAYKL01 > JAAYKL01 > JANQET01. The sequence goes on along the minus strand of JANQET010000212.1, from coordinate 48,776 downwards.
CGAGCTCGATCGCATGGCCCTGCTCGCCGATCTGATCGGTGAGCTGCCCAAAACCGAGCCGGCAGCGAGCGATGGGGCCACGGAGTGCGTGCGACTGGTCGATGCCAACGGCCGCGCGATCTACAATTGGGGGAACTTGCATCCCCCCGACCAGACCCAACCGCAGCTCGAAATTGCCCTCGAACCCCCGCTGGCCGCCTGGCGGTTGCAGTACTTTCCCTCTTCCCCCGACGATCTCGCCGGCGGCCGGCTGTGGCCCAAAATCACCGCGCTGGCCGCCCTGGTGCTGGTCGTCATCGGGTTGGCGGTCTATTTTTTACGGGAGAGCGGGAGGGAGATCCGCGAGGCCCGGCAGCGGGTGGCCTTTGTCAATCAGGTCTCCCACGAGCTGAAGACCCCCCTGACCAACATTCGCCTCTACGCCGAGCTGATGGAAGACCGGGTCGACGAGGAGGACGAAAAAGCCGCGGGATACCTCCACGTGATCGTCTCCGAGAGCCAACGGCTCAGCCGGCTAATCGCCAATGTGCTCTCCTTTGCCCGCAACCAGCGGCAACAGCTGACCATCCGCCGCAAAGCCGCACGATTGGACGACGCCGTGCGGGACACGGTGGAACAGTTTCGCCCCAGCCTGGAAGCAAAGGGGCTGGCCATCGAGCTCGAGACCGAGGCGACCCACCTGGTCGAGCTGGACCCCGATGCCCTGGGCCAGATTCTGGGCAATCTGCTGTCCAATGTGGAGAAGTACGCCGCCGCGGGCAAACGGGTGCACATCCACTGCCGGTTCGAGAGCGCCACATCGGAGATAACGGTCGAGGACGGCGGTCCGGGGATTCCCCGTCAGGCGCGCAAGCGGGTGTTCCATCCGTTCTATCGCCTCTCGGGAAAGGTCACCGAGGGGGTGAGCGGCACGGGCATCGGCCTCTCCATCGCCCGGGACATCGCGCGACTGCACGGGGGCGATCTGACCCTGGAACCGAGCGACACCGGCGCACGATTCAAAATAACCCTGGCCACACCACCGATTGAGGAGCAAGCCGATGAAGGTACTGGTCGCTGAAGACGATCCCCATATTCTGGAGGGACTGTGTGAGATTCTACAGGCCGAAGGGTACACCGTGGTAAGTGCCACCGACGGAGATGAAGCGCTGGCCCTGTTCGACCGGGAACAACCCGATTTCATCTGCCTCGACATCATGATGCCCAAGGCCAGCGGCTACGATGTCTGCAAAGAGATCCGGCAGCGGGATGGGGAGGTGCCGATCGTGTTCATCAGTGCCAAATCCGAGGAAATTGACAAGGTGATCGGCCTGGAGCTCGGCGCCGACGATTTCATCGTCAAGCCGTTCGGGGTCAAGGAGGTGGTGGCCCGCATCCGCGCCATTACCCGCCGCTGCTACGCCGCACAAAAGTCCGACCCACCGCCCGAGAGCTTTGTCATCGCCGACTTGACGGTCTCGCCCAAGGAGCTCCGCGCCCGCCGGGGTGAGCGCACGATCGAGCTGTCGATCCGGGAAATCAAAATCCTCCAGCTGCTCGCCCGCAACGAGGGCAAAGTTCTCAGCCGCAACGAGATTTTCGACCACTGCTGGCAAGAGCGCTTCTTCCCCTCCAGCCGCACCCTGGACCAGCACATCGCCAAGTTGAGAAAGCGCATCGAGCAGGACCCCAAGCAACCACAGATCATCAAAACCGTCCACGGGGTGGGCTATCGCTATGACGGGTAAGCAGGCAGGGTCTGAATCCGCTGATCGGCAATCGGGCCGCCGACGGTGAAGTTGTAGAGACAATGAAAGGTTCGATCGGATAGCCCTAGGATTCGATGAATCGCATCATCGAAGTAGCAACCGATGCCGGTGCCCCGCACGCCGGCGGCTTCGGCTTCGATGTACAGCACTTGCCCGATTGCCCCGGCCTCCCAATGTAGGTAGCGATAGAACCAAGGACCGAACCGGGCCAGTGGCGACTCGAATTCGGCCAGCATCGACACGGCAAAGGCGCCGTCCGCGGCGATATCCTGGCCGCAGGAAACGGCTCCGGCCAGTTCCTGGCAATCCCCTTGTTCCAGACAGTACAGGGGCAACTCCCCGGGACAACCGTCGGGCTTTTCGAATTTCGGGCGATCTCGAAATTGCTGTTGTGCGAGCTCGAGCGCTCCTTGGCGTCGGGCAAAGAAGTAAAGTCCCGGAGGGAGTCCATCGATCCGGTGAAGATAGAGCAACAGGTGAACCCGGGGCGACCAGGGAAAGACTTGCCACAGGCGATTGTCAGCTGCCGGTAGGGTGAGCGCGAGAATGCGATAGAGCTGGGAAGCGGTGAGACCGGTTTCCCGGTCCATGGCCACGGCGCTGCGCCTCGTCCGCAGCAGATCACCGGCGGAACGGGTGGTGAGGGATGCGGGAACGGAAAATGCCGGGGGAAGCGGTTCGGCCGGGAACGGCTCAGTGGTCGGCTTGGCCGCCGCGTTTACTACCTGGTCGATAATCGGCCAGGGATGGTGAGCGCCGCTCAACTGATTGGGGAGGTAGCGATGGTTTGCCGCGGCGGGCCAGCGCACCGGCTCAACACACCGCAGCGCCGCAGCGGAACCTTCAACGGGCGGGGTCACTGCCAGCAAGCAATCCGGCTGCTCCGCTTCAGGACCCGACTGGGAGGCCACGCCGGTCAGGGTGGCGATCGTGTCGTCGCTGACGGTCGAGATCAGTTGGACAGCCCAGCCCTCGAGCGCAGCGGCAAAAGCCAGCGAGGCGACGGCGTGTCCCAGATCGAGCTGACAGTACCTAAAGGCCCGCTCCCCGTATTTCCACGACTCGCGCCACGGGATCGAGGTCAGCGCTACCAGTAGGGATGACGATAAGGTTCGGACCCAATCCGCGGAAAACCCGTCGTCCCAACCGTGCAGTCGCTCCAGGGCGTGGGCCTGGGGCGCATAGTGAAACAGGCTCGGTCGGTCGGTGCCCAGACCCCGCGGCGCACCGATCAAGTAGGCCTCGGTGGGGTGCAGGTTGCCGCTGGAGGGATTGCAGCGCAGGGCCCACCGGTCGGTCCCGAGTGCTTTCCAAGCGGACAGGGCCAGGGAGTAAAACAACAGCGCCGAGATCGATTCATCGGTAACCGCCCGCGCCGGTCCCGGTACACCGCGATAGATGGCGTTCAACGGCGTTCGGTTGGGATCGAGGGGGCGGGGAAGCGGCAACTCGGGTGCCTCGTGATATCGGCGAAACGGATCGGGTTGGTTGGCCCAGTCCAAGTACCCCAGCGACCGGGCGTAGCGATGCGGATGGTGTTTGGTGCGCTCGTGATAGTCGATTACCGATAGGGTCATCCAGACCTCCTCACTGATTCAGTGAATGACGACACCTTCGTTATATCACTTCCGTGTTTTTGAGCAGGCATTGGGGCGGCAGTCGATGTATACCATGGGGGTTGAACTTCATCAGGAGGCGAACCGATGACCAAGTATGTGGGAGCTCACGTCAGTATCGCCGGTGGCGTGGAGAACGCACCAATTAACGCGGCGCAAATCGGCGCCACGGGTTTTGCCATGTTTACCAAGAACCAGCGGCAGTGGAAGGCCAAACCGCTCACCGACGAATCCATCGAGGGGTTCAGACAAAATTGTGAAGAGCACGGGTTCTCGGCGGAGACCATTTTGCCCCACGACAGTTACCTGATCAATTTGGGCAATCCGGATCCGCAAAAGCGGGCCAAATCCTTGGAATCGTTCATTCACGAGCTCAAGCGCTGCGAAGCGCTCGGTTTGAAGTTCCTCAATTTTCACCCGGGCAGCCATATGAGAGAAATCTCCGAGGAGGAGTGTCTGAAATTGATCGCCGGATCGATCAACAGCGCCCTGGAGGCGACCGAAGCGGTCGTCCCGGTGATCGAGAACACCGCCGGCCAGGGGAGCAACCTGGGCTATCGCTTCGAGCACTTGGCCGCCCTCATCGATCAGGTGAACGACAAGTCCCGCATCGGCGTCTGCCTCGACACCTGCCACACCTTCACCGCGGGCTACGATCTGCGCACTGCCGAGGCCTGCGACGACACCTTTGCCGCGTTTGACAGCACGGTTGGTTTCACATTTTTGAAAGGCATGCACCTGAACGACTCAAAACCGGAGCTGGGGGCCCGGGTCGACCGCCACGAGAGCCTGGGGCAGGGAAAACTGGGGCTGACCGTGTTCGAATACATCATGGGCGACAGCCGCTTTGATGGAATACCCCTCTGTCTGGAGACACCGGAGCCGGAAAAATGGCCCGATGAAATCGCCCTGCTCAAGGGGTTTGCCCAATAGAACCGATTTTTTGAAACCGCTTCGCCTAATGGCAAGATCCACTCAAAAACGGCCTCCCAGTGATATCCCCCCGGGATAGAGACCGACCTGAATCTCCGGTTCGGCGGCCGATTCGCGTCCCAGCACCACCATGGTGATACCCGCTCCCAGGGCCAACGCCCCGGCGATGTACCCGATGGTAGCGCCGGTTTGAAACGCCTCTTTGTCCTCTTTCTTTTCGAGATATTGGGCGTAGTACGCCTCTTGCTCTCCTTCGCGGGCCGCTTTGGCCGACAACCCCTGCAGGACAAAGCCGGTGACCGCGAACGCCCCCCCCGCGACGATCGATATCCAACCTATCGTTTTAAGGTTCAGCTTTTTGGTTGCGGCCGTTGGAGACGACTCCGGTTGTTCTGCCGCAGGCGGTACCGATGCTGTGACCGCCTGTTCAGCAGGAGGAGAGGGAGAGGGTGCCGCCGGGTGGTCTTCTGACGAGTGTTCCTCGACAACCGGAGGCTGGGTCACTGGCTCTTCTGTCGATGGCTCGTCCCGTTTGGCTTCGGCCTTGGTCAAAGGGCCGAGAATCGCGATCTGGTCCCTGGCCTGGGCCGCCTTGTCCCCCTGAGGGTAGAGCTCCAAGTACCGCTGATACAGCCTCAGCGCGGCCCGGTTGATCCCGGCCAGCTTCGCCGCGCGCGCCGCATTCAAGATGGTCGCCGGGTGCTCGATCATGCGCAGGGAACAGTTGAACGCGCCCAACGCCTCGGCAAAGAGCTCCGTGTTGACCAGTGTAACTCCCTTGTTGAACCAGTCGCCGGCCAACGCTTTGGCCTCTTTTTCAGTGCCCGGGTGTGCAGGACATCCCGGGGAAATAACCTCAGCGGCCCTCGTCACGGGCGCCCACCATATCATCAGGCAGAGGACTATTGAAAAACCGGCGGTATTTGAAAGATTAATTGAACGGATTTGTTTCCCAGTCATTCTTTTTTTTCTTCGATGGCCGCTGACGTCTTTTGTCGCTCTTCCTAATTTTTCGGCGGGTGGCTCTCTTTTTCGGTGATTTCCCGCTCACTGGGGATCGCTCCACCTCGAGCTTGGCCAGCTCTACCCGCACTTTGTAATTTTGACTCAACAACAGTTCCCTGTCGAACGGGGCGTATCCCTCGGCTGTCACTCTTAGCGCCACCGTACGGTCGGACTTCTTCATTTTCACCGGCGGGCTCACCGCCAATCCATCAATCTCCACATTTGCCCCGATTGGCAGATCGAGGAGCTCTATGGTAACTTGCTCATATATCCCATTTGCAGGTTTCGCCTCACTGAGCGGATATCCGACAGCCGCCGCCACATTCGGTCCGCTCGACGGGGTCGTCGGATCCTCAGAGGGCGCCTCACCGCGGAGCACCAGGTACCCCGCCGCAATCAGTACCAGACCTGCCAAAACTGAACCGGCGACAATTTTATACCGCCGCTTCAGGTGGGAAACCACCTCGACGTCCCCGGTCGATGCCGTTGCCTCCGGCAGATCATCATAGGTCGCCGCATTGGGATCGCTCTTGCGGTGCTTCCGGTCCGTGGTCTGCAGCTTGGCTATCTGTTGCACCCTGGAATGGGGCGGCGGGACGATAGATTTCTTGATATTCTCCCTTACCCCGGTGCTCATCATGGTATCCGGATCACAATAGGGATAGAGCGACTCCATCATTTTGGAGGCGGTTTGAAACCGCTCGTCCCGGTCTTTGGCCAGCGCCTGATCGACGATGCCGACCAGCCCCTCCGGTAGATTGGTCGCCAGCGTCTCCACTGGTGCGGGATCTTCGAGCAGAATCTTGCCCAGCACTTCGTTGTAGTTCTCACCCCTAAACGGCAGGCATCCGGTCAACATCTCGTAGAGCAGCACCCCGACACCCCAAATATCGAGCCGGCTGTCGATGTCCCGGCCCCCTTTGGCCTGTTCCGGCGAGAGGTAGTACGGGGTACCGACCACATTTCCAGTTTTTGTCAGACGTAGGGCATCGATATCGTCATCTTGTATTTTAGCAATGCCAAAATCGAGCAACTTGATCTCTTCCTGGCCCCGGGCATTGAGGGCCAAAAAGACGTTGTCCGACTTGAGATCCCGATGGATGATGTTTTTGGCGTGAGCGGCGTGGAGCGCCGAGAGCACCTGCATCGCGATATTGACCGCCCGCTGGCTGTCCAACCGGCCCCGATCGTACATGTACTGTTCCAGGTTGACCCCGCGAAGCAGCTCCATGACGATGTACAGGGTTTGATCTTCCTGGCTACCGACATCGAAAATTTCGACGATATTGGGATGCCCGATCTCGCTGGCGGCGCGGGCCTCCTGAAAAAAGCGACTCGACGCCTCGGGATTGGTCACGTGCTCGTGATGCATGATTTTGATCGCCACCACTCGATTGAGCACCACATGTTCGGCTTCGTACACGCCCCCCATGCCGCCCTCTCCGATCAACCGGATGATGCGATACTTATTATCAATTATTTGTCCGATATTATCTAACATTTCGACGTTTCAGCTTCATGTCTCATCTCTTTTATAATCGGTGTCAGACTATCATATTAAGACAATTCGACGCTATTTTTTAAAGTTCGTGCCGTCTTCGCGACTTGTCTAGGCCTAGTGGGATCGCTAAAGTGCACTGTCAACCAAGAGCCCGGGTTCAAGTGAGGTCAAATGGCTAAACCACGGTATTCGTTGCACGAGCAAACAAACGCTCATCCATTGGAATCTTTGACGCGAAACAGGACTGCCGGATTGTCGCTGGCCTGGACGCTCTTCCTGCTCTCTTGTGCCCACGTGCCGTCATCAACGCCATCGGTCAGTTCGCCCTCCTCTGCACCTGCTGCGGTAAATCCCTATCTTCAGGACTACACCATTACGTGGGAGTCCCCCAGTCAGCACGCCGGAGAATCAATGCCGGTCGGCGGCGGGGACATCGGCGTCAACGCCTGGGTCGAGGAGGGGGAGCTGTTGCTGTACATGGATCGCTCCGGTTTTTTCGATGAAAACAACACGATGTTGAAACCGGGTCGTGTGCGCGTCGCGGTTGAGCCCAATCCGTTCGTGTCCGGCACCCGGTTCCGGCAGACCTTGGACTTGGAAAGCGGGCGGATTCTGATCGCCGGTCGCACCACCGACGGGCATGAGGTAACGGTCGTGATCTGGGTCGAGGTGTTTCGCCCGGTGATTCACGTGGAAATCGAAAGCGACAAAGAGGTTCGAGTGACCGCCCAGTACGAGAATTGGCGCACCGAAAAGCGGATTCACCAAAAGACCTGGAACGGACAGCAAAAATCGTTTGCCTATCTGTTCTATGATGGAGACGTGTTCACCTCCCCGGATGTGATCGAAACTCGAGATGATGGGGTGTGGTTTTACCACCGCAACCCGGCGGAGACGATTTTTGATATCGAGGTCGAGCGCCAGCATTTGAGCAGCGTGAAGGACCAGCTATGGAATCCCATGAAGAACAGGACGTTCGGCGGTGTGTTGTTCGGCAAAGGATTCAAATCGGTCGATACCACCGAAGGGGTCTACGGGGTCACCCCCTACCGGGGTTGGCGACTCGAGAGTACCCGAGCCCAAACATCGCACCGAATCCACTTGGCGCTGCACCAGGCCCAGACCGACACCGCGGCCGAATGGCTGGATCAATTGACCGAACTAAAACACTCGGTTCCGGCAGGCACAACCGCGGCGCGGGAGCAGCAACGGCGATGGTGGACCGAGTTCTGGCGGCGGGGTTTTGTCGCGATCAATCCCCGGTCCGCCAGTCCGGCCGATATCCCCTGGCAGATCGGAAGGAACTACCAGCTGGTTCGTTTCATGCAGGGATGCAATTCCCAAGGGAGTCTGCCGACCAAATTCAACGGCCATCTGTTTACCGTCGACCCGATGTATTCCAACTTGGGCGAGCACCGCTTCAACTTCGTCGAAGGCGCCGAAAAGATGGCCGAGGAGACCCCCGATTTCAGGATGTGGGGTGGGGGCAGCTTCACCGCCCAAAACCAGCGTCTCGTCTATTGGCCGATGATCAAGAACGGGGACGAAGATTTAATGCGGCTCCAGTTCGACTTCTACAAGAACGGACTGGACAATGCGACCCTGCGCACCCGTGTCTACTGGGGGCACGACGGGGCGAGCTTCACCGAGCAGATGAACTTCTACGGCTTGCCCTTGATGTCTCACTACGGTTGGGACCGCCCCAAAGCGCTTCCCCCGGGGGATGACCAGTTGCTCCGCTATCTCTGGGTCAACCAACTGGAGTTCGCCTACATGATCCTGGAGTACCGGCGCTTCCTCGGGACCGATATTTCCGCGTACCTGCCGTTCGTGCTCAGCTCGCTCAATTTCTTTGACCAGCACTACCAGTACCGGCATCGCAACCGCACCGGAACCCCCCTCGACGAGCAGGGCAAACTGGTCATCGCCCCCTCCATTGCCGCTGAGACCTACCTGGAAACGACAAACCCGATTGATGTGGTCGCCGGCATGACCGCGGTGGCGCAAAGCCTGCTGGAATTGCCCGATGGAATTCTCACCGCTGAGCAGCGGGATTCTGTTGAAGCGCTGCAGACCCGCCTGCCGGGATTCGCCGTGCGCAGCAAGGACGGAAAGAAGGTGATCGCTCCGGCGCACAAATACGACGTGACCAAAATGGGCAACGAGGATTTTCCCCAGCTCTACACGGTCTTTCCCTACCACATTCACGGCTTGGGCAAGCCCGATCTGGACCTGGCGATCAACACCTGGCACTACGGGTTCGACGCCGAGAAGCAAAAGAACAGCCATGGCTGGCACCAGGGGGTGGTGTTCTGTGCGCGGATGGGGCTGACCGACGAGGCCGCCGAACGGATCACCGCCAAACTGTCCGGCTCGAAGCAGCGTTTTCCCGCGTTTTTCGGACCGGATTTCGATTGGTTGCCCGACATGAACAAGGCCGGAGTGGGCATGATCGGACTTCAGGAAATGTTGCTCCAAACCGCCGGCCGGGAAATCAGGCTGCTGCCGGCCTGGCCCAGGGAGTGGAACGTGCACTTTCGCCTGCACGCCCCCTTTCAGACGGTCGTTGAGGTAATCTACCGGGACGGGGTCATCGAAAAGCTCGAGGTCAACCCCGAAAGCAGAGCAAAAGAGGTCATCCTACCGGAGCCCCATCGGGTGGAACAGTCGGTTGCGACCACCATCAATCCGTTGAATTAGAGCGGGATACGAGATTTGAACTCGCGACTTCCAGCTTGGGGCTCGCGCAAGAGTAGATGCCGAGTTTTTGAGCTGACGGTTCCAGGGCTGCATGAAACCGCGAGATAATGACCCTCTCGATAACTACGCGGTTTATAGATACTGTTATGAAAACAAAGTGTTACGGGAGAAGGTCCGAATTGAAACGGCGGCATTGTTTTGCCGAAGGATCACAATCTGGATTCCTGATGATCAAAAAGAAAGCTAAGGAAGAGGGCGTGCAGGTGCTAAGTTTGGATGACCTGTTCGGAGAATAAAACAGCCACAAGAACATCGAAGGAATTCGACCTTTTCGGCTTCTTCTCAAGTGTCCATTAGAGCGGGATACGAGATTTGAACTCGCGACTTCCAGCTTGGGAAGCTAGCACTCTACCACTGAGTTAATCCCGCACAGTTCACCCATCATCTTTAGCGAAATTGCCCCTCTCCGTCAAGCGGAACTCGAGCCACCAATGCCGGTCGAGGCCTCCACCAGATCGGGCCAGAGGTAGATGCTCTGACCGTCCTGTTTGATCTGGGTGAACAGCAGCGTTTCAATCTCTTGCAGATACTCACTCTCGTTTTCCCATGGGATCGCCGGCACAATGATCGGCATCGAGTCCCGGGGCAGCGCCTCCAGTGCGATGTGCCGCTCTGGTTCCAGCTCGAAGAGGTAGGGATCGCTCTCGTTTCGGCGGGATTGGCGATCCACGGTCAGCGAGTGTTGCTCACCAGAGTGAACCCACTGCCCGTCGACGATTACGGGATTGGTCACATCCTCTCGTGTCCCCAATTGCATCGACGGTGTCACCCGGCACCAACTCAGTTGATCGCCGTTGAGCACCACGCGATAGAAGTAGTCTTTGGCGGTGGTTTTGGGGGAGTAATCATCGGTCTGATCGGTGCGTTCCCGATTGGGAATCCGTTTGGCGCGGTAGAAGCGAAACTGGTCGGCGTAGCGAATCAGGATCAAATCCAAATCGCAGATCTCCCGTCTCAGGGATTTCTTCGCGGCTGCATCGGTTTCCCCCTGGTATTGGACGGCCTTGGCCGACCGCTGGAGCGCCAATCTCGACATCAGCAGGGCACGGTACTCCCGTTGCTCAAGCAGCTCCCGCTTATCCGTCTCGGTCAACGTCGCCTCGGCAGCCACCTCCACGTAGCACCGGCCCAGGCTACGATATCGCTCCGCCAGGTCCGCCCCTTTCAGCCCCTTTTCGGACTGCATCAGGCCATTGAACCGGTCGACCGCGCGCTCGTAAAAGCGCCGGGCCATCCCCCCGATTTGTTCGTTGAAATCCTGAAAGGGGATCATGTAGAACCGCTCGCCGATCGCCCGCTGCTGCCCCCCCGCCACCGGCGAGAAGCAGACGGTCAGCGTATTGTCGTTCACCGGCGCGCGCACCCACTTGATCAACGGGGGTTCCTCCAGGCGCAAGGTCTGGCCGATGCTCGGCGAGGGATAGGAGATGTCGTAGGCGCTACGATTGAAAATCACATAGGTATCGGCGACAAAGGCGCGCACATACCCGGCAATTAAGGCCGAGCGATCCGTGTGCTGCAGGTTGGCGCAAAACTTTTCGTCCATTTCGAGATAGCGCACGAACTGGGCCAAGGCCGAAGTGTCCTGATCGAGGATGAAGGGAAACGGGACATAGGTGATCCGTTTTTCCCGCAGGGCATCCATCGCCTCGAAGCTCGCCGGGACCCCCATCGTTCCGCGGAGATCCCCTTCGAGACACATGAACGGCGTTTGGCCTGTCTTTTGGCCGACCAGCCGGGCGCCCCGCATGATATTGACCGGGATCACCATGAATGCGTCTTCTTCTTTTTCTCTTCTCGGCTCGGGATAGACAAAATCGGACACCACCAGATTGTACTTCGGCAGGGGTTTTTGAATCGATTCGTAGCGCTGGTGGGTGAGCTCGATCGTATCGTCGACAAAGTGGGACGGCTGATCACTTACCTGGAGACCGCCGGGACCCAAGGTACACGGTTCGGGACCGGACAAGGGGACGATTTCCTCAGCGGCCCGGGGAATCAGCCCCTGGGTACCGTCAGCCGCATAGCCGAAAAACTTCTGCTCGATATCCGACAGGGTGGAACGGTGTTCTGCGAACAGCTGGTAAAAGGCCGCGTCATCCTCCGACACCCCGGCGACACCGAGACAGGAGCAGGTCTCGGCAACGAACTGTTTCCACACAGCGCGGCGTGCGGCGGCCCGTTTCTGTAGCAGCCTGTAGCGATCGGCGGGAAAGAGGCAATAGGTCTCCGGGGAAGCGTCGTCATCGAAATTCATCATTGTTTCGATGCCCCGGGAGCGAAACAGCAAAAACGTGTAATTGCGAATCCCCGAGATGTGGTACATCGCCGAATCTCTGACGAATGTATTCATCTTTTGGGGATCGACGAATCCGTCTGCGACGATGGTGTACGTCCCCCCGGTCCGTTTGTCGGTCTGCGGCTCGAACAGGATGCTCCGCAACACCGGGTCCGACGCCGCACCGGGCAGCCGCTGCTGATACTGTTGCGCCACTTTTGTCGAATAGTCACTGATTTGGGCCCGCTTCTGTGCGCCCTTAACGAAACTCAACGGCTCGCCGAATTCGTCATTCAGCTGCTCAATTGCGGTCAGGTAGTCCGGCAGGTTCCCCTCGGTCGACTCGTCGTCGATGACCACGACGGGCAGGCGTTGGTTGAAGATCCCTTGGTTGGCCAGCTCCGACCGCAGCTGGCTCTTCATCGGCCAGGGGCGGTCTTTGGTATTGAGGGCCTTTGCCTCGAGGGGGTGCTTCTCCAGCATCCAGACCCGCGCCCCCAATCCCCCACAGAGCCAAATCTTGTCCTGTTCGTCCCATTTGAGGAACCGTTCCCCCGGGGCGTTAAACAGGACGGCATCGATCACCAATTGATGCGCATCAATCAATTGATGGTCATCGCAGACCAAGTCATCGGGCAGCTCGTTCCCATCGTTCAGCAACAGCTTCAGGAAATGCTCCAAGCCCTCCCGGGTATAGGCAATGGACTCCTGTCTGTGAAGGGCAAATGCCTTGGCCCCGTACTCTTCGTAGACCAATATCCGACCATCGGGAACATCCAACAAACGGACGATCCGCCCTTCGATCTGCGCATAGACCCACAGCAGCCATCGAAGAGCCTCGAGCTCAGAGGCCGGCCATTGAGCACGATCCAGCCATGCCCCATCGCCGAAGCCGAACACCACCCGATTGGCCCCGGCATCGTCGACGATTTTGCGCAGCACCGTCCGCGAAAACGTCACGTCGGCCTCGGCGAACCGATCTGCGAAATGCTCGATAATTTCCGCTGCAATTCGTACCCCGCGAGCGCAGGAAACCGCCACATCCCGCCGCCGCACGATGTTGGTCAACTTCTGCTGATCCACCTCGATACCCAACCGGGCCATGGCGCCAAATTGTTCTTTCAGAGAGGAGTTGTGGTGATCGGCCAACCATTGGACCCAATCGGGCGCGAGCTTTGACCTAAGGGCTGACAGAAGTGTTTTTCTCTCCTCCTCGGTCAATGAGCGCAAGTAGGCGGCTTGATGCAGCAGACCGACCGGGTTCGCTTGATCATTGAATTCGCTATTTTCTACTAAATTTTTGTTTAAAATAAGATCTGTCCATCTGACAGGTAACTTCATACTGCCTACTGCCTCCTAAAAGGACTGAACCGCCATAACCGACTCGCCGGACTGACAAACAGGAGGACAATCCGGGCCATTGGGGGTGACCTCTTCGTAGCTCGGGGTGAGCAATCGCTCGCCGATTATCCAATCATTGTAGAAAATCTTGATTTTAGCCGTTTGGGGTGCGGCGCGCAGGCCCAGATTGAGGGTGGATCCATCTGATTCGATTCCCGCGGCCATCAATTCCACGTCTCCGCTTTCGCACCTCAGCCCTTCTTCGAGATAGGCCAGGTAACACTCGATGGCCAACACGGTCTGATCGGGCAACTCGGCGACAAAGGCGTAGACCCCGGTGTAAAATTCTCCGTTATCCGAGCGGATCACGTCGACGAGCAGTTGATTGACACAGGTCTCCTGGGCGCAGGTGCCCCCATCGATTTCCTCGGGCGGCGGTTCCTGGATCATCTCGCAGGGACCCGCCCCGAGGGTAACCAGGGAGAGGGCGATGAGTCCGTTGATTTTCCAATTCATGGATCCATAGTGCCAAAAACAATCGAGATATCCAAAAAATGGGAGAGAAGGTGGGGTCTACTGGATCGCGGTCGTTGGCTCTACTCGTCGATCGCCGCGTCGAACTGAGCGACGTAGTTGAGGGTGCCGATAATGTCGTCGACAAACCCGTCCCAGTACGGACCGTCCGGATCGACCCAACCGACAATCGTCTCCCAGATGAGCAGGTTGGAGGTGTGGACAATAAAAATCGTGGGCCACCCTCTGGAATCGTCATGGGGCCACCGATCGGTGATGAAGAACTGGCGCCAGAACTCGGTCGGATCGTAGAGCACAATCCCCTGGATGTCGTGTATCGATTGCCATTCGGCGGCGTCTTCCACCGTGGGAGGCTGTTCATCGGCATTTTCCTCGATGACGCTGACCCACTGAGCGCGCCAGCCGTTGACCAGCAGCTTGGAAAGAAACTGCCCGGCCGAGGTGGCGGGGTAATTGCAGTAAGGACACCAAATCGCTGTCATATCCACAAATATCAGGTCGAAATCAACGCTCTTGTAGAGATCCTGCAGACAAAACGCCCGGTCCTGATAATCGGGAAGGCAGATGTCCGGGATGGTATCACCGTGCTCGATAAACTCCCCGTATCCATCTTCGTCCCAACAGATCGACCCCTTGAACCCATAAGGCCCCTCGGGATAGGTTTCCCCGTAGGTCCACTCCCCGTCCCAGATATTGGCTGGACATACCATATCCGTGTCCGTATCCGGGCCCGGCCCTGTGTCTGTACCTGTATCGGTATCCGTATCGGCGTCCGAGTCTATATCGGAATCCGTATCTGAGTCGATATCCGTGTCCATGTCCGTGTCGGTATCGCTGTCCGAATCGGTATCGACATCGGTGTCCGTGTCGCCATCGCTATCGGTGTCCGCGTCCGCGTCGGTTGCCCCATCTGCCCCACCATCTCCCCGCGTGTCGAGCCCCACCGGCTCAAGAACCGTGAACGTACATCCCGAGCTGAGCACAAATAGGACGCCGACGACCAGCCGGATCGCCGTATGGGCGGCCAATCGGTCAGCTGCCTTTCTTATATTCTCCACCGCGATCCCATCTTTTTCCCAGATGCGTCCCCAGCACCTGATAGGCTCCTCTCCCTCTTATTTATAGTGATATCACAATTCTTCCCGCCATTTCTCAAAAAAAGTCGCTCAAAGCGGAAGAGAAAATCGCACATCGATATTAAGTGAATAATAATGTTACAGCTATCATACATAATGAGGTGAACCGTTTGGTTAAACTGTGGTACTGCTTATTGGGGACAAATAGGTCCCCGATGGTCTTAAAGAGGTCTTAGGGTTGAACCAAAAGGGTGTCAAAAACGAACTGGCCGACGTCATTGACCTACCGGGTCCGGCGCTGAGCAATCAGGAGCTGGTGCGGGGGCTCATTCGACGGGAAACCTACGCGGCCAGACAATTCCATCAACGGTTCGGCGCCCGCATCGACCGGCTGGTCTGGCGGCTGCTCGGCGCCGACACCGAGCACCACGACTTGGTTCATCAGGTTTATGTCAATATTTTATCGTCAATAAGGAGCTTGAGAAAAATTGAATCGCTGAGCGATTGGGTCAACAGCGTCACCTTCCGAACCGTGCGCAAGGAGCTGCGCAATCGCAAGGTTCGCCGGTTAATGGTCCCCTCGACGGACCATGTGGACGCTGCCGAGGATAATGCAAACCCGCAAAAGGCCGTTTACATTAGACGGTTTTACGCGGTTCTCGCCCAACTGGAAGTCGAAGACCGCATGATTTTCGTCCTTCGATATTTGGAAGGACACTCACTCGAAGAAGTCGCTGCAGCGGGCCAGTACTCCCTGTCCACTGCCAAGCGTCGAATAAAGCGCGCCAAAGAAGAGTTCGAATCGCGCGTGATCACCGACCCGATACTCGTATCGGTGTTAAAGAGTTTCAGCCATGTCCATTGAAGATAAATCTCTGGAAAACTTTGGCCGGCAGATGGCCAAGGATATCGGCGCGGGAAGCTCGCCTGAGGAACTGAAGTGTCAAGAAGAGGCGTTTGTCTCGCTCGTCTCCGCCGGGATGTCCTCCCCGGCGCGTCGTCTGGCACCGGTGCTGTCTGCTGCGGCAGCGCTGGCCATCGGCTTGGCGAGCCTCTATTTCTTTACCCGTCCGGATTCCCTCTCCTTCCGGATAGGCCAGGTGACCAGTGAACGAGCGGAGAATGTCTGGGTAAAAGCCCCCACCGAGGAACCGCTTCCCGTGTATTTTGCCGACGGCAGCCAAATCACCCTCAACGCCAACACCGCAATGCGGGTGGTCCGCGCAGATGTCGATGAGGTATACATCGATCTCAGCCAAGGTGAAATTGACGCCATGATCAACTCCGGCGGTGAGACCCGCTGGACCATGCATGCGGGTCCCTATCGCATGACGGTTTTGGGCACGTCCTTCACCGCCAACTGGACCTCGAGCGAGATGGTCCTCGACGTCACCGTGCACAAGGGAGTGGTCTTGGTTCAGGGAGCGGGGTTGAACGACCACGGCATCAAGCTGGCCGCGGGCGACGTATTGCACGCCAACGGAAAGCGCCGACTCGTCTCCCTGAACACGATCACCCGGCAACACGATACCGACGCCCAGTCCTGGTCCAGCTCGATCGATAGATCCGCCGTCGGCACCCCCGACCAGGATCGGCAAGCTGACCCAAAGAGCGAACTCACCATTCGTCCCGATTCCCGCTCCCGGGGCAAATTGCCCTCCCATCACGGGCGATCGCTTCGGCGATCCCCCGCTGGCCAACCGACCTGGATCGAGCTCTACCAGCAGGATCGCTACGGCGAGGCGATCGACCGGGCCAAGGCACAGGGACTGGACCAGCTGATGAGGACCTCCTCCAAACGGGATCTCTGGTATCTGGCCGATGCAGCCCGGAATGCGGGCCAGCTCGCCACGGCGACCAACATCCTGACCACCTACCGGCGTCGCTTCTCCCGCTCCCCCAAAGCCCATCTGGCCGCGTTCCTGCTGGGTCGGATCGCCTTTGAACACCGCCGCAATCCCGCCCGAGCAGCGCGCTGGTTCAAGACCTACCTCAACGAGGCAAAAAATGGCCCCCTGGCCGAAGAGGCGCTGGGACGCTTGATGGTTGCCTATGACGAGGGGGGCGCCGCAACCCAAGCGCAAAAAACCGCCCGACAGTATCTTTCGCGACATCCCAAGGGTTCTTATGCTAAGCTAGCGAAATATATCGCTGGTGATGGTAAGTGAACTCGAAGAAATCTAGAACACAGCACCGACCAATCGCAACAATCGCCTCGATGATTCTCATCTGGTTGGGTACGCCCGCCGCCAACGCACAAACCGCCGATCAGCCGCGCGTGGCCAAGGAAACCGAAATCAGACCGCTGGTGATCATGGTTTCGATGCAGCAGTGCTGTGCAGACAAGGCCTGGATCGAGGCGGAGAAGAGAATTCTCATCGAGCTCGATCTGCTGAACCTCGATGTCAGGAGCATCGATGGGGTGGCCACGGACGAGTATCACCAACAAACCGAATTGGACGATCTCGCCGAGCAACACTGGGCCGCACTCGCCATCCGGCTCACTCGACACACCCAGGGGAAACGGGTGGAGCTGTGGATCGTCGACCGGCTCAATCAAAAGACCACCCGCCGACGGCTCCGCCTGGAGGAGGTCGCTCCCTCCGAAAAGCCGACCATCGCCGCGTTGAAAACCATCGAAGCGCTGCGGGTCAGCCTACACGAGCTCAGGTTGACCCCTCAAACCCGGGAGCCCAAACCGTCACCGCCCAAGGCTATCGAAGCGCTGGTGTTGGAATCCCCGGTGCTAGCCGAAAAAAAAAACCGCGCCATTTCGCTGAAAATGGGCTTCAGCGCCGTTGGTTCACCCGGGGGAGTCAACACCGCGGGCGTGCTGAACGCGGCACTGGGCTGGCTTCCCCAACGGTCGATCGCGATTGAGCTGAACGGCGCGATTTCACTGATCACTCAAGACATCAAAAAAGACGACGTCAGCACCTCGTTCAACCTGGCCAGCGGACGGTTGAACCTGGTTTGGGAGTTCATGCGGTTGAACGTTTTTCGCTTCAGCTTCGGCGCCTTCGGCGGTGCGGCCGTGTTGTGGACCCAGGGGAAATCAATCGGCGACCACCCGACCAAAACCGACAGCGCTTGGACCGGCTATCTCGGCGGCCTGATGCGGTTGGGCGTCGCCCCCCTGGAGCAGTTGATCATCAACCTCGATTTCAACGCCGGCTCCCTCTTTCCCGCAGCGAGCATCGAGTTGGAACAGGTTCAGGTCGCCGAATTTGGCCGCCCTCTATTCGAGGGAATGGTGAGTATTGAGACCCGATTTATGCTGTAGCAGGGCCCTCAAACGGGAGAGGGAATGGTGAGTATTGAGACCCGATTTATGCTGTAGCAGGGCACCAGATGAGGAGGGACAAATGAGCGTGAAATTGCCGAAACGACTCGATATTGCTCAACTGCCCACACCGGTCGCTCACCTGGAGCGGGCGAGTGGGACCTGGGGCAACGATAAACAGATCTGGATCAAACGGGACGACGACACCGGGGGGCTGATCACCGGCAACAAGGTGCGCAAATTGGCCTATGTGGTGCGCGAGGCCCTGGACGCGGGTGCGGATACGCTGATCACCTGCGGGGGGCTTCAATCCAACCACTGTCGGGCCACCGCTGCCGTGGCCCGACGGTACGGACTCGACGTGGTGCTGCTGCTCCGCGGCACCGAGCCCGAGCGCCCGGAGGGCAATTATTTCCTCGACCGAGTGCTCGGTGCGGAGATTCGCCTGATCACCCCGGAACAGTATCGGGAGCACGACGCACTGATGGGCCAGGTGGCCGAGGAGCTCAGCGCCGCTGGGAAACGGCCCTATGTGATCGCCGAGGGCGCCAGCATGGCGATGGGGGTTTGGGGCTATATCGAAGCCTGTCAGGAGATCGCCGCGGCTGAACGGGAGCACGGGGTGAAGTTCGACGCCATCGTCAATGCTGCCGGTTCCGGAGGCACCAGCGCCGGGCTGGAGCTGGGTCGCCGTTTGTTCGACTTGAAGGCCAAAGTGTGGGCAGTCAACGTCTGTGACGACGAGGCCTATTTTCGTCCGCTGATCCACCGTCTGGTCACCGAGACCTCCGACCGGTTCGGCTTGTCCGTCTCGGTCGATCCCGAAGAGATCGGCATCATCGACGGCTATGTGGGGCGGGGCTATGCGTTGAGCCAACCCGAGGAGCTGGACCTAATCACCCGGCTGGCCCGGGCAGAAGGGGTCATTCTCGATCCGGCCTACACCGGCAAGGCGTTTTTCGGTCTGGTGAACGAAATCAAGACCGATCGCTTCGCCGGGGCGCATCATATCCTGTTCATCCTCACCGGCGGGCTGTTCGGACTCTTCCCCAAGGCCGCAGAAATGCAGCTCTAAGGCCTCGCAACGGTTGCCCGAAAACCGATCCTCCTGATATGGTACGCTCGAGCAAAGGAGCGATTTATCATGCAAAGCGGGTTCAATATGAGATGGATGGCGATCCTCGCGACGGCCTTGGCATTGGCCTGGGCTTGCGACAGGGACTCACCCATTCTCGCGGAGGTCGATTACACCCAATTGAACGAGTGGATCACCACCAACGAAGCCATCGTCATCATCGATGTGCGACCACAGGACGAATACAATGCAGGGTACATCCAAAACGCGATCAACATCCCCTTCGAAACCTTGGTGGATCAGACCGGCCTGCTGATCAACGGCGGCGCCGCACTCACCGCGGCCGTACCCGATCAGGCGCAGCCCATCGTGTTCTACTGCACCGGCTTCGGCAATGATGTGATCGCCGCCCAACGGGCCGCGGACATGGGATACACCGAAGTCTACTACTATGCGGCGGGGACCAATGATTGGGACACCCTCCCCCACTACTACGTCCTCCCCTATGCCGGATTCCTGCCGTGGTACAATATCCACTACCCGTTCGAAAGCGGTGCGGCGTACGTGGTGGACAGCCTCACCCCGGAGACCTACCAGGGGGGCGAAGAGGCCGATATTCCCTATGGCCACATCCCCTGCGCGGTCAACATCCCGGTCGAGCAATGGGCCGATGCCAACGGCCCGATTAACGGCGGCCAAGCGTTCATCGACGTGATCCCCCAAAAAGACGCGGCCATCGCCATCTACTGCCTCAACGCGAGCTGCGGACGGGATCTCATCGGGGTGCACGCCCTGATGACGATGGGCTACACCAATGTGTATCGATATCAGGATGGGTTGAAAGCGTGGCTGGAAAACGATCACCCCACGGTGACCGGTCCTGAGCCCTGTCCTCTTCCGCCTGAATAGTGAGCGCCCTACTCGGCCAATAACGCCTGGATTGACGGCAGCTCGATCTCCCCTTCGGCCTCGCCATAGACCTCGCGAATCACCATCTTTTTGTCGATCAACACACTCACCGCCACGGCGATCTGGTTGTCCGGATTGTCTTCGATATACATCGAAATCGACTCTCCTTCCGGGTCCTCCAGCATGTCACAGTCCAAGTCCAGGGCGGCCTTCCATTCGATGAGATCCTCCGGTGTGGGCAGTTCGAAATCCAGATTCTCGGTCATCGCCACCACCACAGCCAGGTCCTCCTCACCGGCGAGATCCTCCTTTTGCCATTGAGCCAACTGCTCCAGGCGCAGTACACAAGGGGGTCACCATTGGGGACCGATCTCCAGATAGACCACTTTACCGCAATAGTCGTGCAGGCTATGCTCATTGCCGTCCGCATCCACGAGAGTCCAGTTGGCGGCGACCTGGCCTACCCCGTTTCCCTCGGGGTCGAGCTCGTCACAATAGGTGTCCTCCTGATCGGTCGAACCGTTGTCATCATCATCGGTGGAGTCGACAGCACCATCTGAACAGCCGATCGAGAGACAGGCCAACAGCGTGAGAACTGCGTAAAAGAATTGACGGGATCGGTCACTAATCATTGTTGTCAGCAATGCCACACCGGAATTCTAACGCTTTTGGACTGATGTGACAAAGCCAAAAAGCGCTGTCACAGGAATGGTCTGCGGGCGTTGGTACACCATCCCGTACGGAACTGACAACCGATCGCTTGATGGTCCGGCGGCGACGTGGTTTATTGGTTGAATGTCGGCCACAGTCAAATCGCCTGTCTCTCGGCTGATCAGAATTGCGCCGATCCGATTCTTGATCATCGCGACGGGAGCGGCGATGATCAGCGTGCTGATCTTCCACTTCATGCACTTGCTGATCGAAGAGGGCTCCTTGGGGCTCATCGATTCGCCCGAGCCGGCGCTGGACTTTCGCTGCCTCGAAATCGAGGAAGAACAGGAACACCCCAGCGAACCCATGAAAACCGAGCGGGCGATCACCAGACGAAGCCAACCGCTGATGCTCCCCGAGTCACCGGTCGTCGGCGTTCCGTTGGATACCGTGTTCGGTGTTGGACCGGCGGCAATGGATCCGAGCTCGGTCTGCGCAGTGGCGCCGGCCACCCCGGATCTCCACCTGACCAGCTTGGCGGACTTCAAAATCGGTTGGATGAAGAATCATCGCGCCTTCAAGCGCAAACAGGTCTATCCCCACTACCCATCCATGGCCTTGATTCAAAAAGTCGAGGGGTGGGTCGAGGTGCAGTTCACTGTCAGCAAGACCGGCTCAGTCTCCCAAGCGCGGGTAACCCGGGCGTTTCCTCAGGAGATCTTCGATCTGGCCGCACTGGCGGCAATTCGACAATGGAAATACATCCCACGGGTCGTCGACGGAAAAGAGGTCGACACCCCCGAGATGTCTGCGCGGTTCATTTTTGATCTGCAGGGGGTGCGAACCGAATAATCCATCGCGGTTCGGAAGGGGAACAGAGTCGCGATCATTTGTGATTTAGATCTGGCGTGCTCGCTCAATCAATTCGCGCACGAGCCTATCTTTTTGAGCGACGGTTTCGCGGGCGGTGGACAGGCTATCCGACTCGGCGTAGAGTCTGAATTCGGGGGCATTTCCCGAGGGGCGTAGATGGGCGATGTCGTTGTTGGCGAAGGTCACTCTGATGCCGTCGACGAAATTGACCGCGCTGATCGGACCGAACCCCTTGTCGCTCGAAAAGAGATCGCTCAACTTGTTTTTCAACTCCTTCAGCTCGGTCGACCGCTGGGGCGACGCTTCTTCAAAATTTTGACCGGTCGCGCTGGTGAAAATCCTCCCATCGTTGAATGCCACTTGCTTTATCTCACTATCTCTCGGGGAGAGCATTGCGATGATCTTCTTTCCCATCTGCGCGGTGTAGGCTTCGCAGCCCGGTGTCATATTGTCGATCGCCCCGGCATAGGTGTGGCGTTGGGGCAGCTTCTCGGCGATTAGCTCGGCCACGGTCTTGCCCTCTTGAATCGCCAACAGCAGGGCGGACAGCAGGGGCAACACGGCGTCTCGGGTGGGGAGCGCCTTGAGCACTTTACCGTTAATCTCCCAATCGCTGCCGGTGAGAAATCCGCCGTTGACCTCCCAGGCGGCGAGCTTTGATGTTGGATCTTCGTTGCCTTGGTCGATCATCGCCTGAATCACGTAGGGTGATCCGATGCGGGTCAGGGTGAGCGGTATGCCGGCCGACTTCAACGCTTGGACCACCGAGCTATTGGTCGTCACCGGCAACGCCACAAAATCCGGTTTCAGAAACAAAGCGGCAAGGGATCCCAGTTTATCACCGGGCAGAAACTGACCCGCTGCATCGGCGAGCAGCGGTCGATCAGAATCCCCATCAGTGGAGATGACCGCAAAGGGGGAGTACGTTTCGGCCATCTCCTGCAACAGTTGTCTCGTCTCGTCAGAGACTTTCTCCGTATCGACGGAGATGAACTTCTCGCTGCGTGCCACCGGGATCACTTCGGCGCCGAGCGCCACGAAGATCTCCTGAACCAGATCCCGTCCCACCGCGGAGTGCTGATAGAGCACGAGCCTCTTTCCGCTCAAGGGAGGGTCGGCAAAGAGCTTCACGTATCGCTCCTTATACAGGACGAGCGAATCGGGAGTGGTGTGGGGTAGATTCTCTTCCGTTTTGAACATCCCCCGCTCGTCGAAGAGGCTCTGAGGGGCGGGCACCGAGGATACCTCATCCCGAGCCTTTCTGACGTTCTTGAGGATCGCCGCCTCGTCCGATTTCAACACCTCACCGGCGGCCTTGGTAAACTTGATCCCGTTCCGGTCGTCGGGGATGTGGCTACCGGTGACCATGATACTGGCAATGCCCCTGGCCATCGCGTAGTACGCCAACGCGGACGACGGGACCAGTCCGCAGTAATCCACCTCGAGCCCCTGGTCTTGGATCGCCCGTTTGACCGCGGCCATGATCCGCGGGGTGCTCGACCGGAGGTCGCCGCCGAGGGCCACTTTCCTGCCCTCGCCGACTTCACCCAGGCCTTCGAGGAAATAGATGAATCCCCTCGTGTTGATGTAGCACTCCATGTCGGTCATCTCAGTGATCAGCGCCCGTAGGCCACTGGTCCCGAAACGGAGGGGTTTGAGCGGCGCCGGGCCTTGTCTATCGGTAGTTTGTTCAGTCATCTGTAGCGTTCCCTCGGTGTTGTCTCTGTTGGTTACAGGTCCAGTTCCCCATCTTTTCTAAACCGCTTCGCTTGGGGTCGCAAGCGCATATTCCGGGGGACTCGCCGCGACTCGACAAAAGTTTTGCCGATCCCGATAAAAGCGGTACAACACCGGTGAGACGGTCTTTCGATTTGGACCGTGGACGATGAGGGAAAGGACCATCTTGGACAAGAGAGCGATCGTAATCGTCTTGGACGGTGTAGGTATCGGCGCGCTGCCCGACGCGGCCGAATACGACGATGAGGGGACCCATTCGCTGGCGCACGTGGCCACGGCTGTCGGCGGGTTGACGCTGCCCACCCTGCAAGCCCTCGGGCTGGGCAATGCGGCACAAATTCCGGCAGCGACAGAAGATGGCGCCATACAGATACCGGGTCTCCCCCCTGCGCCCTGCCCGACCGGCGCCTTCGGTAAGATGGCCTCGCTCAACCCGGGCAAGGATTCCATCTACGGTCATTGGGAGCTGATGGGGTGTTTGGTCGACCATCCCCTGGGGCTGTTCCCCGACGGCTTTCCCGCCGACATCATCGCCCGTTTTTCCGAGCGCATCGGCACCGGAATTCTGGGCAATTCTACCGCTTCGGGCACGGAGATCATCCGCCGGCTCGGCGAGGAGCATCTTCGCACGAAAAAGCCGATCATCTACACCAGCTCTGATTCTGTTTTTCAAATTGCAGCACACGAAGAGATCATCCCGATTGATCGACAATACGAAATTTGCCGCATCGCGAGGGAATTGATGAACCCGCTGCGGGTGGGCCGGGTGATCGCCCGACCGTTCATCGGTCAACCCGGAAATTTTACCCGGACCGGCAATCGACGGGATTTCAGCATGCCGCCGGTCAGCCCGACCCTCCTCGACCACCTGGAACAAAGCCAGCGGAAAGTGGTCGGATTGGGAAAAATCGACGACCTGTTTGCCTCCCGCGGCGTGAGCCGTGCCGTTAAAACAACCTCCAACAAAGACACCATGGCCAAGCTCAACGACGAATTCGAACGGTCTCGCGGCGGGTTGCTGTTTGCCAATTGTAACGACACGGATACCGCCTACGGCCATCGACGTAATCCCCAGGGCTACGCCGGGGCGTTGCGCGATGTCGACCGGGGTTTGAGCGCGCTGATGCCCAAACTCACTTCGAGCGATCTGCTCTTCATCTGCGCGGATCACGGGTGTGATCCCTGCTTGCAGCGGCACACGGATCACACCCGCGAATACGTGCCGTTGCTCATCTACTCCCCGGCCATCGAGCCGGGCACCTCCCTGGGGATTCGCCCCTCATTCGCCGACGTGGGCCAGACCATCGCCGACTGGTTTCAGATCACCGGTCCCTCGGCCGGAACGAGCGTCATCCCGGTCCTCATCAACAAGTAGTTCTCAAGGGTTCGACGGAGGAACGGTTGCGCCGGCGGCGTAAGCGGTCTTGTCAATGCGGTGTTGTTGGATCTTGTGGGCCAGGGTGCGCACGGGCAGACCCAGGTTTTTGGCTGCCGTGTTGCGGTTCCAATTGGCCTGGACCAGGGCGTCGAGGACCAGTTCCCCTTCGATGCGGTTTATCTCGGCCCGCAGGTTGATCGGGGCACCGCCGACGGTGGGTTTCTGTACCGGGCCGAACGGGTTGGCCGGCTTGGCGTAGTGGTGAAACGGATCGGTCTGGCGAATCCGCTCGGGGAGATCCATCACCGAGATCTGATCGTTTTCGGCGATCACGGTCGCGCGGGCCACTGCATTGCGCAGCTCGCGCACATTGCCCGGCCAGGGGTAGCACTTGAGCACCATCATCGCCGCTTCGTCGATTTCGTTGACCCGGCAATCATTCGCCTTGTTGGAGTGGTGAATGAAGCACCGGATCAGTGGTTCGATCTCTTCGGTGCGCTCGCGCAAGGGCGGGATCTTCAACGTCATCGCATCGAGCCGATAGAGCAGATCTTCACGAAATTCACCCCGCTTGCTGAGCTCTTCCAGATCTTGATTCGTCGAGGCGATGATGCGCACGTCCACTTCGATCTCCCGGTTGGAGCCGACGCGACAGAATCGTTGGGTCTCCAGCACCCGAAGCAGGGCCACCTGACTGTGGATCGACATATCGGCGATCTCGTCGAGCAACACGATGCCACCGTCGGCCGATTCGAACACGCCGGCGGTCCGCTGGTTGGCCCCGGTAAAGGCACCCCGCTCGTGACCAAACAGGGTGCTCTCCACCAACTGAGAGGGAATGCCCCCGCAATTGACGCAGATCATCGGCCGATCCCGGCGGTTGCCCATTTGATGGAGCGCCTGGGCGACCACCTCCTTGCCCACGCCGGTCTCGCCGAGGAGCAGCACCGGGATCGTCGTCGACGCCAGGCGTTCAATCTGTTTGTACAACGTGACCATCGCCGGACTCTCGATCACCGGTGTGGCAGGACCGTCGGTTCGATCAACGGGGAGCCGAGTAAACGAAGTCGGCGAAGCGATGCGCACCGGCTCACTCCGATCGGCCGATTGCAGGGCGGCGCGGGTGGCCTCGATCAGCGCCTCTGCAGAGGTCGCGTGATCCGGAAGCAGGCCCAGCCCGGCGGTGAGAAACTCGCAGCCGTCAATCATTTGCGCGGCCCGCTGAGAGGCCTTTTCGGTGGTGGTTTCAGGCAACAAGATCTCCACGGCGGTGGGGCTGTACAGGGCGATGCAATCAAACGGCCGCAACTCTTGGCGAACCTTGGCGAACCAGCGGTTGATCGGCACCTCGCTGGCGCGATCGGCGGCGATCATCAACAGACCGACCCGGCGGTTGAACTGACGGGCCCGGCACACCTCGGCGTCGAGGATCATCCGCAGACGATCGTGGTTCTCCAGGCCCTGGGGATCGCTCTCCCCGGTCCCCAGGGTGTGCACCGAGGCGATCACCGCGCCGAATCTCAACACATCGCCGACTGAGAGCTTGGCCCGATCGATCTTCTCTCCGTTCAACCGTGTGCCATTTGTCGATTGGAGATCTTCTACCCACAAATCGCCGTTCTTGATTCGGATAAAGGCGTGTTGCCGCGAGAGGCTGTTGTCCCGAATGGTGACCTCGGCCGGCGGGGAGCGACCGATGACCGCGCTCCCCCCTTCGATCAGCGGGACCACCTCGATCCCGTCCCGATGGTAAATCGAAATCGCCAACGGCCCCTGAAGATTGACATCGTGCTGCCGGCTGCGGGATCGGTTGAGCAGCGCCGTGTCCGACAGGCGCAGCGTCTCTATTGATTTTCGCGATTCGTTTTCTCGTCTCATTCGTTTCCTCGATGGGATGGGTCGCTCTGCCAGTTCAACATGGCCCGCCGATGCCGCCAGAGATAGATGATGAGTAGGGGACCGAGCAGCAGGGTGTGCAGGTTGATCAAGATTTCGATCATCATTTCGGCGCCGCCCACCGTATACATCTGCTGAGTCAGGTTGAACATCACGTCGATCAACCCCAGGTAAATCGAGGCCGATCCGGCGAGCAAACCGAACACGAAGCCGAACGGTTTCCGGCGGATCAACCCCACTGCGCTGAGCAACGTCGTCACTGCGAGCCAGGCCGCGCCCAGGGAACAGGCGGTTTGAAAGGCCAAGTAGACATCATCACTGCGCACCTGCACCGAACCGGATGAAAAAAAGGTGATCCAGTAGGCCAGGGTGAGTGTGACGGCGTAGAGTTCAATACCGATAATCAGTCGCAATTGGGGAATCGGTTGGGTCATCGGACCTGCTCGTGCAACCCCGGTAGCAGCATGGCGGTCATGCGTCGGGGATTGGCAATACCCTGGCCCGCCATCCATTGGTCCGCCACCTCGATCAGCTCGGCACCGCGGGGGCCTTCGATGAGCTCGCCGATCACGCGCCGGGTGGCAGTGGCGTAGAGCATCATCTCCCCATCGACAAACCCCTCCAGGGCCCGGTCGAGCAATGTCGACACCCCCTCCCGATCCCCTCGATTGAGGGCCACCGCCGCCAGCAGCACCTGACTCATCGGCCGGGCCCAGGCCACCTTTTCCCGGTTGATCCGGTCGGCACACCGCCGGGCAATCCGTCTGAATCGGCGCCCCTGCCGCGGCTGAGCTTCCCCCCTGTTGAGCATGCCCAAGGCACAGCGGGCGCGCAGATGGTTGGCAAAGATGCGCAGGGTTTGAATCCGGGTGAGCAGCGACCGGGTGATTGGCCGCCACTTCTCTTCGAGCATCTGCCAGGCATGGTCGAACTCACCGCAGTAGACATGAATATCCACCAGGGCATAGAGCTCCCAGAAATGCTGAATGTGAAAGCCGTGTTGGGTCCACGATCTTCCGGTCCGGATGACCCGTTGGCGCACCGCTGCCGGATCGTCTCCAGCGAGCCAGGAGACATAGGCATAACCGAGCAGGGGAACGGTGACCAGGGCGTAGAGATTGCCCCGGCTGTCCGCATCCCGGACCAGGCCCGGAAGACGTTCCGCGTGAGTGTTGAGCTCTCCGAGCATGGTCAAGCCGGCAAAGTAGAACACCCGCGCCGTGTTGAGATCCCACGACTCTCCTCCCAAGGATTCCCGCAGCAACTCCTCGGCCCGTTGGCCCGTCTCGCAACACTCCCGCCACCGCCCCTGCAACCAGGCGGTCATTGTCTTGGCCACCCAGATGGTACCCAGCAGATCGGGCCGTTCGGCTCGCATTGCCCATTTTTCGGCGTTGCTCAACAAGCGGCTCGATCGCTCTCGGGCCGGCCCGCCGGGCAGGGCGCTCATCGCAGCCTCAGAGGCCAATCCCAGTGCGATTCGGCTGAGCTCTCCGGTGTTCAGGGCCAGGGAGATGAACCGGGTCAAAAAATCGGTCGCGCGAATATTGTCCACCAGGGACAACCCAATCGCAGCCGAGTAGCAGGTGTCCATCCGCAGCAGGGTCTGGGGGCTCACCTGGGCCTCGCTCTGTTCGCGGAAATTGAGCCCGCGCAGGCGAATCTTCACCCGCTGGACCAACATGGACCAGAGGGCCCGGCGGGGGGTCGGCGCGACGTTCATCCCCACCGTGGCCAACACGTCCCCGAGGACCGCCACACCGTCGTCGATGTGACCGCTGCAGAGCAGCTCCTGCGCGGCTTTGCGCTCGAGCTCCAGCGCCTGGGCCGAGTCGGTACAGCACTTGGCGGCCGCCAAGTAGACCCGCGCCGCCTCGGTACCCCGTCCGGCGTTGGCCAGCGCGTGGCCCAGCTGGATACTCAGCGTGTGTCCGTGTTGAGAGTGCGGGCCGGAGAGGTCCACGGCGAATTGGTAGAGCCGGGCCGCGTGGTCAAAGGCGAGCGATTCGACCGCTTGCTGGGCGGCTGAAGTGTAGTAATGGGCCGCTTTCGGATGATTTTCGGCACTGTGAAAGTGAGCGGCCAGACTCTCCGCGTCAACCGGCATGGCCGACGCTTCGAAGGTCTCGGCGAGCCGGCGGTGACAGGACCGCAACCGTTCTCGGGACATATGCGCCACCACCGTGTCGCGGATGCGATCGTGGTACGTTTCGATGGGGGCATCCGGCCCGCCGCTGGTCACCCGCACCAAGTGGGCAGAGACCAGGCGATGCAACACCGCATATCCCTGATCAGAACAGCGGGCGGCGAGCACCATCTGTGACGGCCGGAGGGGCGATGCAGCGACGGCGACCACCTCGAGCAGATCCCGCGCCGGATCGGGAAACTCACTGACCCGGGACCAAATGACCTGGTCCAGTGACAGAACTCCGGAGGCGGTCCAATTCAATCGCGCCGGGCGCTCGGGGGTCTCGCTCATGTGTCGCGCCAACTCCTGGACAAAATAGGGATGGCCCTTCGCCTCACTGGCAACCGCTTGGGCGGCGTCTTCCCCCGCCGATGCGCCGCTGTCGAGAATGCTCGCAGCCAGGGTGCGGGCGTCTGTCTCCGAAAGGGGAGCGAGCGGTAGCTCGCGAATATCCAGCTCTCGTCCCTGGGCCGCCGAAAACGTCCGCAGGAATTTGAGGCACGGACTCAACTCTACCTCTTCGCTGCGATAGGCCAACATCAGCAGCAACGCCGGCGGATCAGGGGGCAGTAGGAGCTCACTCAAAAACACGGCACTGTCCAAATCGCCCCATTGCAGGTCGTCGATCAACAACACCAGCGGTCCCCGGTCACCGATTCGCGCCAACAGCTCCCGCAGAGCGGCAAAGGCGATTCGCCGGAGCTCCTGTTGGTCGCTGATCTGGCGGTGCCGATTGGCAGCGGGAATCACTTTTTCCAAATGGCGAAAAACGGGAAACAACCGGGTCAGGGTATCCACGTTCCGCGGGAGCAGGGTGAGGGCGTCGTAGGGGGCCAGCTGCTTGAGATGCTGACTCAAGCCGTCCACCAAGCTGTCGAGGGCTTTGTAAGGCACCGATTCTCGCGCGTAGCACCGACCGCTCAGGATCACGGCCTGCTCCTCGCGACGCACCTCGTCTATAAATCGATTGACCAATGCGCTCTTGCCGATGCCCGAAGGGCCCTTCACGTGAACGGTGACTGCCTGTCCCTGCTTGGTCTCGAAGACCGCGTCCCACAAAAACTCGAGATGATCGGTCCGACCAACCAGCGGGGGGCTCTTCGGCGGAGGGGTTGAAACCGGGGTGAGCCGATCCGGGGTAAGCCGGACCGGCTCGGGTTGCAGCTGTTCGAGGACACGAATGATATCCTGTCCGGTCGGTCGCTCCCCGGGATCCCGGCGCATCAGCTGAGCACAGAGGAGACTCAGCTCACCGGGCACGAAGGGATATTGGAGATGGGGAGGTGTCGGCTCTTCGCTCAGCTTGGTGGCCAACAGATCGTGAACCGGCCCGCCGAACGGAGAACGGCCGGTGACACCTTCATAGAGCATCGCACCGACGCTGTACCAGTCGCTGGCCGTGGAAACCGGCTTGCCGCAGAGCTGTTCGGGGGAGATGTAGGGGGGTGTTCCGTGGACCGTGGAGCTCCAATATTCCCCCTCGGCCGACAGCTGGGCGATGAGCCCGAAGTCCAGCAGGACCACTCTTCCCTCCGGGGTGACCAGCACGTTCTGCGGTTTGACGTCCCGATGGAGCTTGCCCGCACGGTGGAGCGCCAACAGGCCTTCGACGAGCTGAATGGTCGCCGTTCGCAGCCGGGAGAAATCGGGCGGGCGCTGGTCGCTCCCTCGGGTGAGTTGGGGAACGCCCCATCGAACGTACTCGATGAATTCCACCCCATCGATCAGCTCCATCGAAAAAAACCATTGCCCCTGCTGGGCCACCAGCTCGAACAACTGAGCCAGGTTGGGGTGTTCGATCTCGGCGAGGGAGCGAAATTCGTTTTTGAACCGCAGCAGCACATCCGGCTCGATACGATTGAGCACCTTGAGCGCCACGGCACAATCGTGTTGCCGATCATACGCCTCGTAGACCACCCCGAAACCACCGGAGCCCAACAGCTTCAACGGCACGAAACGCTCGGAATCACCGGCGAGCGCACCGACCACTTTACTCGGTTGGACCAACAACTTTCCTCATTGGTTTTGACTGGTTAGGGTCTCCACGGTGTTCTCTTTTTCTCTTGTCCTAGCACAATCCCCGAAAACTGCGCAAGCTGCGCGGCGTCCCGGGTGCTGCCGAAACCGAGCAGCGATTTGGCCGGCATCAACATCGTGGCCAGCCGAAAATAAATGAAGCGTGATCAGTAAGACGAACGAACTGTGCAAAAGGTTGCTTAATTGGCCTATGAAATATTGGTTACGCGAGAATCCAAAGACCTTCCCGCTCCTACGACAATAATCGTATTTTATTCACGCCTGCAACGAAAAGTAGGGGTAGCCCTCGTGGCTACCCTTGAAATGGAAAACGCGGCTACCCTTGAAATGGAAAACGCAGCCATCCTTGAAGCTAGAAACGGGGGTATGTTCCGAAGGTTCCAACTGGAACGAAACCGTCCCGTCTAGCGAGAACACAACAATCTGACCTGCTCCACCACTGCCTTGCTGCGCTGCTCGATCATCCCATCGGAGAACACACTCTTCCCGACGAGCTTCGACGTCAGCTCGGCCGTGGCAAAGTAGGTCAGGTGCAGACCGACGATCGACATCGCCAACTGCACCGGATCCTGTTTGGCAATATCCCCGGAGGCCATTCCCTCCTCCAGAAACACGGCGGTGGTCCTTAGAATCGCCACCACCTGTTCGCCCACCGGCCCCTGGGAAAACCGGTTGCCCTCGACCATTTCCCGCATCAACAGTCGCGCCACGTTGACGTTTTGGCCGAGGTATTTGACCACCAGTTCTCCCAGCAAATCGAGCCGTTCGAGAAAGGATCCCTGTTCGATACCCGCCTCCAAGACCAGGGTGCCCAGGTCTTCGATGGCCTTCTGCAGCACCTCCAGGTAGAGCGCTTCCTTGTTGGAGAAATGGTGGAACAGGGAGGATTTTCTCAGCCCCACTCGGGTCGCGATGTCGTTCATGGATGCACCGGCGTAACCGAGCTCCGCGAAGGCGTCCATCGATTTACTCAGCAGATAAGCCCGCGAAATGGGTTGCTTGGGCCTGCCCGATCGTCTTGGTTCGTTGTCACGTTGCATCATGGGCAGGCAGCCTACCACAAATGAAAAAAAAATCTGGCTTGACTTTCTACCGACCGGACGGTAGATTAAATAATCTGAAGAATCCAAAAAAAATAAAGGGGGAGAAAATGACCTTGCGCGCGCTTTCGAACCGCATCCTCGCAATCGCCCCGCTAGCACTGTTGCTCGTGATCAACTGTTTGGCATCATGTGAGGAGGAGTCATCAGTCGGCCAGCTCAACGATGACGACGATGGCTCAAACGGAGATGGGGACACCGACGGCGATACCGACGGAGACGGAGACGGAGACGGAGACGGGGACGGGGACGCGGATGGGGACACCGATGCGGATGCAGATGCCGACGCCGATGCGGACTCGGATTCCGATTCGGATGGTGATACCGACAACGTGCCCGATCCCGGTGAGCCGGGTCCCCATTCCTGGACGACCGCCTCGGTCAAGCTGAGCCTTGTGGCGGACCAGACGGGTGATCCCTACGAAATTCAAACCCAGATTTACCTACCCGACATCGCCGGTCCTCTACCGGTGATCGTCTTCACCCATGGCTTTCAGCTCAGTCCGGCGAACTACACCACCTATGGCAAACACCTGGCCTCGTGGGGCTACATCGCCGTGCTGCCCCATATGCCCGGCGGTCTCTTTTCAGCACCGACCCACTTGCAGCTGCGGCAAATACTCACCCCCATCATCGACTGGGTCGTGGCCCAGGCCACCGATGATGCCGGTCCGCTTCAAGGGAAACCGGATCCCCAGCGGATAGCGGTGAGCGGCCATTCCATGGGAGGCAAAGTCTCGGTGCTGCTCAGCACTTCGGACGAACGGCTGGCCTGTGCATTTCTGATCGATCCGGTGGATTCCGGATCGCCCAATTCGGATGATCCGATCAACTACCCCTCGGTGACACCGGAGCTGATGCCCGACATCGACATTCCCCTCGGCTTTCTCGGCGAGACGACCAACGCCACCGGCGGAATCGGCGGTCAGGCCTGCGCGCCGGGCAACCAGAACTTTCACCAATATTTCACCCACGCGGTCAGCCCGGCGATCGAAATCGAGGTGCTGGGGGCCAACCACATGTCGTTCCTCGACGACCCGAACTGCGGCCTGCCCTGCACGATGTGTCCCACCGGAACCGACAATCCCGCGGTCAGCCTTTACCTGTCGCACAAATACATGACCGCCTTTTACAACGTCTACCTGGCCGAGGAGCCAAAGTACCTGCTCTATCTGACCGGCGCGAAAATGGAACAGGATGTGGCAGCCGGCCTGGTCACCGTCGAAACGTCAAACCAATTCGGTGAGTAGGCCGTAGGCCGAGTCAACAACCAAACCAATCGAAACAGGGAGTTTGAAAATGAAGAAATGTGTTTTCACCGCCACGCTCTGCAGTTTGCTGATCTCTTTGTCGGCCGCGTCTGAAGAGCCCACGCTTTGCCAGGCGATGGACCCGGACAAACTCGAACGGGTCCGGTGGTTGTTGATGATCAGACTCCGTAATAAATACATCAACGACGTGACCCCCTGATGGCACCGCGCTACGACTCACGAGTTTTACTCATCCGTCCGCCAGTACTCCCCTCCGCCGTCTTCCCGCTCCATCATTTTGTAGTCGACGAACCCGCGCCTGAGACAGGCGGTGTCGTCCGAGTATTTTTTCAGGATTCTGTTGACCTGCTTTTCGGTGTACCGGACCCCCGGCTCGAAGGCCTTGAGCACGTACCGCAGAATCACCTCGAATTTCTTTCGCTGGGCCGGGAACTGGCGAATGCGGCCGTCCGGTCCACAAAAGGTGTTGATCACTTTGCGGTCGTAGGCATCCATGTCCACCTCGGCGGTGACAGCCGGAAAGGTTTCCCGCGCGAGCAACCGCTGCGACAACGCCTCCAATTTCTTTGTCTCCAATTTGTAGACATTGTAGTAGCTGTCCGAGCGGGCGCTGACCAACCCCGCTTTGGACAACTTGCCCAGGTGGTGCGAAACCGTTGACGGCCGCAGATCGAACATCTCGGCCAACTGCTCTACCGTGTATTCCCCCTGGGCCAGCAATCCGACTATTTTCAAGCGGTTTTCATCTGCCAAGGCCTTAAAAAACTCCAGGAGCTCTGCTATTTTTTCGTCCATTGCCCACTCCTTTTGTTTCGATAAATATCAAATTAATTCTATGGTCAACAACTTAATTCGTCAAGAATCAATTTGCAATTTGAGGGGATCACTCCGCCGTGGCAGATTCATTACCTGCGGCGCTACTGTCGTCGGTTTGTGCTCTCGCTGCCGGCAGCTGCGGTTTTTTTTTACCGGCGGACCCGTTTGATATGCAAAAATAGTGGGTAGGAGGTGAACGAAATCCCCTCTGAATCGTTCTCTTTTCAGAGGCGCGGTTGCCACGCACGGCACCGCAGGAGGCGAATGACCCGAGAACCCCGGTCCCAACTGGCATGGATAGAGTCGGCTCTAGACCGCTATGAGCGCCCTTTGCTCAGATTCGTCACTCGGATGACGGGAAACGTCGACCTGGCTCGCGATGTGGTCCAAGACGGTTTTCTCAAACTGTGTAAGACCGATCGAGACAAAGTGGAGCACCGGCTGGCGGGTTGGTTGTTTACGGTCTGCCGCAACCGCGCGTTGGACGTGATGAAAAAGGAGGGACGAATGGGGCGCATCGACGACGCTCAGGCAGTACCAGACCCTGCCTCACGTGGGGGACCGGCTCAGCGGGCCATGCTCAACGAGACGCACAACCTGGTGCTCGAAGTACTCGCCGAATTACCCGCCGATCAGCAGGAGGCATTCCGCCTGAAATTCGAAGACCAGTTGACCTATCGGGAGATTGGCCAAGTGATGGGTCGATCCCTCGGTTCAGTGAGCAAGCTGCTCACCAGCGCGTTGGGCAGTGTTCGCGATCGCCTTCGCGGCAGCGCAACCCTAGTGCAGGAGGGCTGAGCGATGAAGCACGAAATTTCCCCAGAGCGGCTCACCGCTTATGTTTTGGGCGAACTGGACTCCAAAGAGCGGACTCGCATTCAGGCGGCCCTGAGCGCCGATCCGGAACTCCGGCGCCTGACCGAGGAGCTGGAGCAGTCCGCGTCCCAGGCCTTCGAAGCATTTCAACAAACCGCCTCCCCGGCGGGATTGACCGAGGCCCAACGCCAAGCCGTGAGAAACAGCGCACAACAGAGTTCTGGCCACCCGGCCGAAAATGAGACGATCAAAATAAAATGTCATGCCTGCTCGGCCCAATACGGAATTGGACGGGACAAAGTG
Organism: Myxococcota bacterium; assembly: GCA_028278265.1. Lineage (GTDB taxonomy): Bacteria > Myxococcota_A > Polyangia > JAAYKL01 > JAAYKL01 > JANQET01. The sequence goes on along the minus strand of JANQET010000212.1, from coordinate 13,651 downwards.
GAGGGCAAGACGATTCGCTTTACGTGCAAGCGGTGTCAGGCATCGATCACCGTGGATGGCCGAGCGGTCGACCAACTGTCCGATGCGCCGCCCTCCATCGAACCCCGCGAGGATCTGTTTGCCCAGGCACCGGGAGAAGCCCTATTCGGCGGGAGTACTAATGACGATGCCAAAGAGAATCTCTTTACCTCATCCGGTATGACCGGCGGTTTGTTCGAGCAATCGCTCGGTGTGCCCACTCAGCCGACCAGCACCCAGCCCAAACCAGCCGCCTCGACGGGGCAGCGGGGTGAAGATTCAGTGTTGTTTTCATTGAACAGGCTTCAAACCTTGTCGACTGATGCACAACAAGACGAGGCCCTCGCGGCAAGCAAAAGCGAGCAGGTCGGCTCGGGCCTGATCGACATCCGTGCGCTGGCCGGATCGATCGCAGATCCACAGGATGCTCCCGGCGAAGATCTCCTACCCTTTGACGCCAGCCCAGCTTTTCAATCCCCGCTGGGCACCCCCGGATTGATCGTTCCGGATGATCGGAGCTCGCGGCGGGATCGCAAATGGGTGGTCATTGTCGCCGCGGTGGTGGTCGTGGCGGTCGCGGCAGTGGTCACCGGGATCCTCATACGCACCGACCAACAACCCAATGAATTGGGCGATCGACTGGCTGCCCTCGAGTCAAAATTGGCCGAATTGAATCAAACCCCGGAGCGCGACCAGCGTACCCCCCACCCCAAAGCTCAACAAGCGGATTTGGCAAAATCTCCTGTTCACGAGAGCGAGACGAGAGCGCCCACATCGGGCACAGCCGGCAACACCAACAACAAGCGGACCCGGATCGCAGGTGCCACACCGCGGTCGTCGCGCAAAGGAAAATCCCGACGGCAGCCGGTGAAGAGCACGCCGAACCGCGAACAGAGTGACCGAGCCAAATCGAGCAGCAACTCGGCGGTGAACAGTAAGCCGACTCCAGCCGCTGCCCCCAAGGAAAAGGCGACCCGATCTCCCAAAAAATCGACGGCCGCGCTGGACGATCTATTGGGCAAGAGCACTATCCACCGTCAGCGGTCAAAAAAGGCCGCCGGCAGTTCACAAAGCAGTGATGACCGTATACCCAAGAAGCTGAGTCGTTCCGATGTGCAGGCCGGCATGCGCACCGCTGCGTCGGGCGTCAAACGGTGCGGTCAAGGTCAGGGCGGAACGATCACCATGGCCGTCACCATTGCGGGCACCGGTCGGGTGACATCTGCCGCCGCACTCGGACCCAACGCGGGAACCCCGGTCGGTCTATGCGCGGCCAGAGCAGTGCGCAAAGCCCGTTTCCCCAAATTCGACGGCCCCAAGATCAACGTCAAGTATCCCTTCAAGCTCTAAAAAACTCGCCCCAAAAATCCCGGCCCGATACGGGATACCTCACCGCGAGGCGCCCCCCAGCCGGATTCGATCTTTGACCAAACCGGACTCCCGTGGTTTATTTTTCTCGGTGTTGTTTTGGGTCGATGAACGAAAGGAAAGCCTGATGACCTCGAAGTCTGTCACTATTGTGGTATTGAGCATCAGCCTTTGGGCTGTCAGCTGCAGCGAAGACGAACAGGATCCTGACACCGGCGCCGACACGGATACCGACACTGATTCGGACACGGACACCGACACTGACGCGGATTCGGACACGGACACCGATACCGATTCGGACTCAGATTCTGATTCTGATTCTGACGCAGACTCAGATACCGATACCGACTCTGACGCAGACTCAGATACCGATACCGACTCTGATTCAGACACGGACACCGATGCTGACTCGGACACAGATACGGATTCGGACACCGATGCTGACTCGGACACCGACACCGACTCGGACACAGATACGGATTCGGACACCGACACCGACTCGGATACCGACACAGATTCTGATACTGATTCTGACGCAGACACAGATACCGATACCGACTCGGACACCGATACTGACTCGGACACCGACACCGACACCGACGCTGACACCGACACCGACGCTGATACCGACTCAGATTCTGATACTGATGCAGACACGGATACCGACTCAGACACAGACACGGATGCGGACACGGATTCAGATACCGATACCGACCCGGATACCGAGGAGTGTGAGTTCATTGTCGACGTTCCCTTTATCGACCTGGAGCTCGATATCACCCTGGGCGGCCTACCGGTGATCTGTTCCGATACGGATGAGGGCTCGATTTACCTCGTCGATGTCCTCACCGACGACACCTTCAATCTCGGCGAGACCTGCAACGGTACCGTCTCCGCCTATCCCAAAACCATTCGTATCGTCCCGGGGACCTACGACGTCTACTATCGCAGCGTCGACAAAGACACTGTCTGGCCCTACAACGATTGGGCCAAAGTGTTGTCCGAGGAGCCGATTACCGCCAGCGGCCCACTGGTGGTCGACATCCCCTTCGTCGACCTCCAATTGGACCTCACCCTGGGGGATGAACCGGTGATCTGTTCGGATACGGATGAGGGCTCGATCTACCTCGTCGATGTCCTCACCAACGACACCTTCAATCTCGGCGAAACCTGCAACGGTACCGTTTCCGCCTATCCCAAATCGCTTCGTATCGTGCCGGGACTCTACGACATCTACTATCGAAGCGTCGACAAAGCCACCGTCTGGCCTTACAACGACTGGGCCAAAGTGTTGTCCGAGGAACCGATTACCACGAGCGGCCCACTGGTGGTCGACATCCCCTTCGTCGACCTCGAATTGGACATCACGCTGGGGGATGAACCGGTGATCTGTTCGGACACGGACGAGGGCTCCATATACCTCGTCGATGTCCTCACCAACGACACCTTCAATCTCGGCGAAACCTGCAACGGCACCGTTTCCGCCTATCCCAAAACCCTTCGCATCGTCCCGGGAACCTACGACATCTACTATCGCAGCGTCGATAAAGCCACCGTCTGGCCCTACAACGACTGGGCCAAAGTCCTCGCCGAAGAACCAATCACCACCAGTGGTCCGCTGGTGGTCGATGTCCCCTACATCGACCTTGAACTGGACATCACCCTGGGCAGTCAACCGGTGATCTGCTCGGACACGGATGAGGGCTCCATATACCTCGTCGATGTCCTCACCAACGACACCTTCAATCTCGGCGAAACCTGCAACGGCACCGTTTCCGCCTACCCCAAATCCCTTCGCGTCGTCCCGGGGACCTACGACATCTACTATCGCAGCGTCGACAAGGCCACCGTCTGGCCCTACAACGATTGGGCCAAAATCCTCGCCGACCAGCCGATCACCGCCAGCGGTCCATTGGTGGTCGATGTTCCCTTTGTCGACCTGGAAGTGGACATCACCCTGGGCAGTCAACCGGTAATCTGTTCGGACACGGACGAGGGCTCGATTTACCTGGTCGATGGGGTCACCGACGATACCTTCAATCTCGGCGAAACCTGTAACGGTACCAATTCCGCCTATCCCAAGACCCTTCGCGTCGTTCCGGGAACCTACGATGTCTACTACCGCAGCGTCGACAAACTGACCGTCTGGCCATACAACGACTGGGCCAAAATCCTCGCCGACGAGCCGATCCTGGTCAGCGGATCCGTGGTGGTCGACGTACCGTTCACCGACCTCTGCCTCGACATCACCCTGGGCGACCTACCGGTCATCTGCTCGGACATAGACGAAGGATCGATTTCCCTCGTCGACGTGGTCACCGATGACACCTTCTCCCTCGGAGAGACCTGCAACGGTACCAATTCCGCCTATCCGAAAATCCTCCGCGTCGTCCCGGGAACATATGACGTCTACTATCGCAGCGTCGACAAAGACACCGTCTGGCCCTACAATGATTGGGCCTATCTGGACCAAATCGAAGCGCACTAGCGCAATCTCTTGTACATGGACCGAATAGACCGAAAGTGAAGTACCAGCATGCCAATAACCTTTTGCCTCTTTGACACTATTTTAGAACGCCACGTCTGCGAAAGTCTGGAGCGCGCGGTTCTCGACCGTGGCCACCGGGTTCACAGCACCGGCCCGGTATGGCGCGGTCACCGCTTTCCCTCCGATGAAGCCGATCTGCTAAACATTCGAACCGCCTTGAATGAAGCGATGGAGGCCCGACCAGACGTGCTGTTCGTCTTTCGCGCAGCGACCCTGACGCCATCGCTGATCGATGAGGCGAAGCAGCGGGGGATCACAACAGTTGTCTGGCTGCCCGACGACCCGGTGCTCTACGAAATTTGCTACAAACATATTGTCGATTACTACGATATCGTACTGCACTGCGGCCCCGAACACATCTTGCGGTACTACGAACAAAAAGGGCATCGCCCCGGAATAAACGTTCCATTTTGGACGTCACAGGAGTTTTTCCCCTACTGCTATTCACCAGAGGAGGCAAAATGGGACCTGGTGTTTCTCGGCAACTGCACTGGGCCGGTACGCCAACACCGCTACGACTTGATCGCCTCCTTCCCTGTCAGGGCCCGTGTCTTCGGCAATGTGAGCAGCGATCCGCACGGAATTCACGGTGGGTACATCGAGGACGCCGACAACCACAAGGGCGGTGTGACCCGGGTCTTGCGCAGTTCCCGCATGGCGTTGAACATCTCCCAGACATTCGAAAGCTACGCCGGTACGATGTATGACTTCGAAGATTTGGCAGGGCTCGGTTCGTTTCAACTGCCCAGTCGTATCGTCCAATACGCGGCATCCGGTATCCCCACGCTGAGCCTCAGCGGACGTTTGGTCCTAGAGGCCTTCCCTACCGTGTTCGTCGCGGAAAACCACGCCGAGGCCGCTGCCCAGCTGGACAAAGTGACCCACGACCTCGAGACCCTGCGAAAAATCTCCCAGCAATTGAACCGGCGGTTCAACCAATTTTTCAGCGGCCCTGCGCGAGCACTGCTGCTGGAAAAGCTCCTCCACAACACGGACAGCTGGCGCAATCTCACCGTGCAACAACGGGCGCGGTACTACTTGGAGCATCCCGCGGCTATCGAGTAATCCGGAGTAGTCCGGCTAAACCGACGATGCACGCTATTCGTCGACTTTCTCAGCTCAACGCTGCCGCTTTTCTGGATCCGTTTTAAACACCAGCGATCCCTTCAAAAATCACCCACTTCATTGATACGAATCCCCCTACCCAGCCCACTGCCAGATGCTGAAATTCGCGGCGTTCGACGAAGATATTTCGAACTTTTGGGGATGCTGTGCATTGTCCCAACAACAGCTATTGAACAAACCGGGAACCATGCGATCAACAGAAGGGGGATCAAAATGGACGGGACCATGGTCAAGAATGTAGCGCTGATGCTGACGATCGGGATCGGAGTGATGACCCTGCGGTGCAGTTTAATCGACGACACCGGAGGAGACACCGATGAGCCCGATGGGGCTGATGGCGCTGATGGAGATGCCGATGGAGACAGCGACGGGGACGGGGATGGGGATGGGGATGGGGATGGCGACGGGGATGGGGATGGGGATGGGGACAGCGAATTTCAGTTTCAGCAGGTAGCCAGCGGTTATTACCACACTTGCGGTATCAAGCTGGACCAGTCGGTTCTCTGTTGGGGGGACAATGGCGATGGGCAGTCCGAACCACAACCGAACGAGGAATGGACGCAGATCACGGCCGGCCGGTCACACACTTGTGGATTGAAACTGAACCAAACAATCGATTGCTGGGGAAGCAACGAATTCGGTCAGCTCGATCAGCCGGATGGTAATTCATTCATTCAAATCTCTGCCGGCAAGCTTCATTCCTGCGGTTTGACCGAAGAGGGATCGGTGACCTGCTGGGGAGCGAACGAATTTAATCAATCTTCGCCTCCTGATGAAGAAACGTTTACGTTTGTCGCTGCCGGGGAGACACACAGCTGCGGCTTGATTGAAGACGGCGCAATGGTCTGCTGGGGGGACAATAGTTGGGGCCAGCTCAATGTACCGCAGGACGTTCAATTTACTCAACTCGCTGCCGGACCAGGACACACCTGTGGTATTACCACAGAGGAGGCGATTCGATGTTGGGGGCTCGATATGGACATCACGGATGCCCCGGCTGGCAACGACTTCGTACAAATTGCCGTTGACGGCAGTTTTACCAAAAATTCAGCCATCTATACCAATTGCGCGTTGAAGCGGGACGGAAAATGGATCTGTTGGGGGTATCTGGACGATACGCCTCCGGAAGGAAATCAATTCAGCGAAATCAGCGGCGGCGTATTTCATCAATGTGGCGTCACCAAAGCGCACCGGGTCGTTTGCTGGGGAGAGGATGAAGCTGGAGCCACGGTTACCCCCTCTGACAGTCCTTTTTATCGGGTGAGCTCCCGCCTGCGCTACCCCGGTGCTTGTGGCCTCAGACAAAATGGAAAGATCGAGTGCTGGGGACATGTCAGAGATCCGAGTGATCGATTTCCCACCAGCAACAATCGATTTATTGACTTGGCCATCGGTGAAACTCACGGCTGTGCGGTCAAAGACAATCAGACGGTGATCTGCTGGGGAGACGATTTCGACGGTCAGGCCTCGCCGCCCGCAGACGACGGATTTCAACGGGTTTTTGTGGCTGCGACCCATTCATGCGGCTTGAAGGAGAGCGGACAGGCGGTCTGTTGGGGAGAGGACGGGTTGGGGCAATCCACGGCCCCGACAGATGTCGAGTTTACCGATTTGTCGCTGGGTGAGAAAAATACGTGCGGTGTCACCACTGAGGGTGAGCTCCGCTGTTGGGGAAGAAACGACTACGAACAGTCCACCCCCCCGGTGGGAAATGATTTCATCGATGTGGCGAGCGGACAGGTCCACGGCTGCGCCTTGAAAAAAGACGGGACAATAGTCCGCTGGGGCACCGCTCCCTGGGATCAGGTCGACCCGCCGAGTGGGGACGGTTTTGTCCAAATTTCGACCGGCGGGGAGCGCACGACCGCGCTTCACAGCTCCGGGCGAATCACGTGGTGGTCTCCCGGTCAGCTGTCACCAGAGCCGGCCGATAGCGATGTGGTCAAGATAGACGGCGGTGAGATGGTCTGTGGACTGAAAGAGGGGGGAAGAATCGCCTGTTGGGATTTCACCCTGGACCCGTCTCCCTATATCGAGTCGAGGATGTCCGCTGTCCTGGTGCAATAGGGCATCTGCAAAGCGCGGCTACAGAATTGAACCCCGTCATACAGCGCAATGTGACTATGAATACTCTCATATTGCTCACCATAGCACTTACGTAGTTGGCCGCCATCCAATCAACCATTCTTAAGTGGGGCTCAAGCTTGCCTCATTTTTGCCAATACCCAAGTCCAGCTGAATTTAGGGAGAAAATTGATTACAGCATATCGCCCATATTACCGGACATTACCACTAAGTACCCATCAAGATCTCTAAACCAGAACTCGGGTTGATTTGCATTTGGGTTTATATGCGGCTCGGAAACTACTTCTACTTCCAACGATCGAGCCCTTTCTACAGCGTTAGAGAAATCGTTCGTTCGGAACCATAGTATTACGCCGTTACCACATGGGTAACTTTCATTAAAAAGCCCTTCATGTTCATGGACGTCTTGAGCATGAAGCTGCAATACCAGCTCTCCGTTAACGAGAAGCATTTCGTACTCTGAACCGCCGTGACCACTCTCACATTCCAGCAGTTTTTGGTAAAACCTACTGCTGCTCTCGACGTCTTTAACGACTATGAGTGGTTGCATTTTCATGCCTTGTTTCCTCCGTTTCTGCCCAACGATTAAATGGCGTTCTCCGTGCACTGATCAAATGCTATCACCCAAACGTCGCCAATTGCCCGTTAAGCTTTTTTCTCCAGCACTGTGAACCTATGCAAAAAACCAAGTTTTTCGTAGAAATCGAGAACAGATTCATTTCCCTCAGCTACGTGCACGTGGATCTTGTCCACGTTTCTTTCTTTCAACCATGCCTCTGCCGAGGCTACTAACTGCTCTCCGATTCCGGTGTTGCGATGACGAGAATCCACGAAAATAGAATCAATTTCCCCGTTCGTCCCTTTTACCGAGGAGATACAATATCCTATTAAACAACCATTTTCTTTTGCGGCAAAGACGGCAAAAGAATCTCTTTCTCTGAGTACCCGCACTCTTTCTTCAAAACTGAAGTTCGCAAAATGTCGCCTAGAATGGGTGGAGAGTTTCTCGTGCAGACTGTTCAGTTCCTCCCACAAATGACGGATCTCCGAAATAGCACTATTATCGATCTTGTAAATGGTCATTTTTTATTATCCGCAATTCGCCATTTGAAATCGGCGTAACTACCGATGCCTATGGTTTCTGCTTAATCACGTTACATCCATGATCGAAGGAAAGGGAAAATTTGTCGCCGTTCAGTTTAAATGTGTAGCCGTCTTTTGAATAGTTGATTTCTGCCGAATGCCTGGCATTAGCTCCTAGAGGAATTGCTTTGTCCCATAACGTTTTGAAGTTACATTTCGGTTTAGGAGCAATTCTCTTTAAACCAGAAGCCTCGGTTTCAAAACGCACTAAGTATCGACTCATCCCCCGATGCTCAAATTTGGATAGTGATTGTCCGTGTCCTTGTGTCACGATATGAGGCGTTTCTACCGTCACTATAGAAAGCGCAATTTTAGGGGCCTTTTTTTCCATACCAGGGGGTGAATCGCCCTTCGGTTTGAATTCCTCTTCATTGGCTGCAGACACGATAAACCAATATTTAACCGCATTTTTGTATTTTGCATCCAGATCCATCTCCCCGTTGTGGAGAACATAGCTCGCTTTGATACTTGCAATCTTTGCTTGTTCACCAGCGAATTTGGCTACTTTGTCTAGTTGCAACACCGGTCTAAAACGGTGAATATCACCAGGAGGGATTTCAGTTCCTGAAACATAATTACAACTGGTTAGATAGAGAACAACAAGAATTCCCACCGAATTTGGCAAAATAGCGTTCATTTTCATATCGAAATACCCCTTTTTGGGCCAAGAGATGCATTCTTTGCACCAATTTGCCCGTGTCTGTATCGTCGCATAATCCCCATTCTACTACGTTCAGCGCGAAAAGTCGCTCAAGTGCGGAAAATAGTCGGTGTCAAGCGTTCTGTCCTTCTATCCGAAAAACTCGATTTTGGACGTCCCCATCTGCAAGGGTATTCCTGAGCTTCCTATTAGACTAAGGTACTCTTCAGCGCACAGCAAATTAACAAGGTTGATCTCCACACCAGGAGACTTCATAACCCTGTAGCCGCAAGCGCTTTGCTTCGAGCCTATTTTCCATTAGCTCTGTCCACCATTTGCTTCACATCTTCCGCCGTTAATCCCGATAGATACTGAGGCAATATCCATACGACGTTAGACCGATGTATACCTTTCGAGTCAATCAGCCGGAACGATATTGTGTAATTTCTGGGTGCGCGGTGTCCGCCGTAGCTTCCATGTCCCCCAATATCTGCTACACACCCTGGGAACGCCTCACCTACCACTTTTCGAAGATGAGCCATCTCTTCTTTTGTCGCCTTCCGGTTAGTATTTCCCATAATAATTTTTTCTCAGAACATCGGGCTCAAGGTCGGCAGCGCGCTAATCTCCCGGGTCTAAAACCTCTCAAATAGTCAGAATTCCATAGACATTTGGCATGCCTGGTGATCGGAGATATCAGCGTGAATTCTTACACCACCTTCTGATGTCATTTTGTCTCTCAAGTGGTGCATCTGCAGCACAGTGCGTCTACCTTTTACTCATTTTGAACTTCATCACCTTTTCTAGGTCCTTAATTGATTTTTTGTTTTTGATTTGAAAAATGCACGGTTTTGATTTACCAACATTTTTGGTTTCCCGTATTCTATCTTTTGTTTCATCAGAAATACCAAGGCTGAAGATTTCTTCCAAGTATCTCACCGGGAAATATACTGCAGCCTGCATATACCCCTTCCAAGCTGACATCCAAACAATGGTTCTTTTCTTTTTTTGTACTTTGCACAGCCACGCTTTGCCGTCCATGTAATATCGCCATTCATGGACTAAGTCATTGTCGTCGTACAGCTTTAATAACGTTAGATATGCATTATAAGATCTGCCCAGGACTTTTCTCAAAACGCTTTCATCTGGAAAAGTGTTCTCGTCAGTAAGCTCGATATTATTTATGGTTTCCATTTCGTTTCCTTTCTTTCTGCGGTGGGAGCAACCGGGCCAACAACACGGCCGGCGCTTCCCTTCTTTGAGTTCCGTACGCACTCTCTCGATCCGCCTGCGCCTTGTTTCCTGCATCTTGGCGTCCTCAACCCAGCAAATCCACTCATTTCGAGCGAGTGGTGTAATATCCTCCCATTTTGCCAGCGCAACGCTGTCAGCAGTAAGGGTTTTTTGCAAATCCTCAGGGACTTCATGTACCACGCCGGTGGCGATCTCGCTCTTAGACATGATCATTCACGGTAAGTGAGTTTCTTTGATTTTTTGCTCGACAGCATCATTCGTCTGGAGAGGTTTTTTCAAGAGACTCTGTTTGAATGTCTCCGTATTCCGCAGAAACGTAGCCCGCCGGCGATGGGTAATCTGTCGACATCGTGTCGATGACGCGTTCCATTTCAGGCCAGCCTCCGGCCCTTTCGATTACGTTGAAATCGTTGTCAGCCTCCGCGCGCCATCATATTTCAATCTGTCTAGAATTAATGTACTAAAAACACTCGTCTATCGCTAGATAAATTTTTCCCTGGACCATGGGGTGCGTATTTCGCTGAAAGCGATCGTTGTTATCGAGCGATTCTCTTTGTCGGTCGTTGCTAAGGAATATCGCGCTATTCGCCAACACGCAGAATTTTTTCCATCTTCCGTCCCTTGGCCAACTCGTCGACCAGCTTGTCTAGATACCTAGACTTTCGAATCAATGGATTCTCCAACTCCTCAACTCTGTAGCCACAGATAACGCCCTTGATGAGGTGCGCGTTCGGGTTTAGCTTGCATTCCTCAAAGAAGGTCGCAAAGGTCACTTCGTCTTCGATCAGGGATTTCAATTTCTCTTCGTTGTATCCCGTAAGCCACTCGATGACTTCGTGTAGCTCATCTTTAGTTCGGCCCTTCTTTTCAACTTTTGCCACGTAGAGGGGGTAGATTGACGCGAAGGTCATCTTGGCAATGCGTTCTTCTGTGCCGGGAGGTGGCTTTTTCATGGCAACTCCTTGTTCAGTCAGGTATTGGAAAAATTTGGTGATCGGTTCGACACCGGCCACCTATCGCCTCGGCCTTGCAACGCGTGTCTGCGCGCTCGCAGCGACCGCCGGTTCGACGTCTTCATTCGTACTGCTCAATCTCGAGCTCGAGATCCTGTTTCAACCGACTTGGTGATAAAATTACTCCCTTCGAATTTGCTGTTGGGAATACCGCTATGCTCAAACCCTCTTGCTCGAGTCGAGGCAGCCATTTCTCGAGGAAGTCCGCGAGTTTTATTTTTTCGGCTAAACACTCACCCCAATTTTTAGTGGCCATGGCTTTGGCATATTCTTCATGAGGCCAAAACGGCATGCAGATATTTCCGTGATCGTCGTTAATCGATACAAACCCCTCTTCGTTAATCAAGCTCCACATCTCCTCCCAATCCCCTACCTTACCGATGAAGTGCTCATATCGCTTCTGGCCTGATAGTTTCGTCACTGACTCAAACTGCTGTGGATTCATTGTGTACGTCATATTTTTATCGTTGTACATTTAGCTCTGTGGCGCGTGGTATCATTGTTCACCTGCAGCGACTGCCTAGCGATTCTCATTCTTTCTCTTCACATAGAACAATTCGGGGTCCCCATCATCCAGATTGTATACGATCCCGCTCGGTTCGTATGACATGTTCTTCATCAGGGCCTGCATGGGCTTGTTTGATTCGTTGGTTGAGGTGAAGAGCTTTTCCGTTTTGCAGAGTTCCTCGAGGCGTGCGACAAGAGCAGTGGCAACACCCTTGCGGCGGCTCTCCTTTCTCACCATTAACATGGATATGAAGCCGCAACCAAAGAAGGTGTACTCCATGGCGGCATACCCAACTACAGCATTGTCAACGAGCGCAACTATTGCCTGGCCATCGTCAACCCAGTCGCGTATGTGTTGCCTCCGGCTGCCTTCTTCGGCCGCCATGTGATCAACGGCATACATAGCGGGAACATCAGATAATGTCGCCTCACGTATCTCCATATCAGTCTCCGTAAACGTCAAATCTCCGCTGTGCTCGTCGGCACATCCGTAGCCCTTTTGTTAGCCTTCTTTTTCCATTATTTGGAAATTATTCTCTTTCGCAAACACCCGTAATGCCATCTTTATCAATCTGTCCCACTCTTCCGAATTCAATTCGTAGTTTATTATCAGCGTGGAAACACCGGTCTTGGGGACAGTGTGAGCATCAAATTGACAGATTATTTTAATTCGATTCATGACAAAACTTTTTATACCACCATAGACTGTAACCTGCTGAATTTCTTTTACGGTACAAATACCATCATCATCTGCGTCACTACCGGTACTTTCCGTTAAATTCCAATGTTGGCCTCCATAATCAGGATCACCTTCACCAAAGTAGATGCCAATTACTGTGTAGTCAGTTGTGAATTCTTCTTCGGCAACGCCAACATACCCGGCAAGAAAAATTTTGCGGCCAAGAAACCTGGCAATGCCTACGTTCTTTTGGTCCGTATCAATTTGTTGTTACGCGATCTCTATCGGAAATCTCTTTTCTTTGAATATTTTTCCATCTGCTGTTTTAACAAACACGTATCCTGGTGTCTTTTCTCGATTTCCTATTTCTTTGAGGAAATTTTTTTTGGAAACCCATAAAATATAGTTTTCACCCTCTTCAAGTCTTTTCGGTAAAGGAGCTTCCGGTGGTGGTGACGCTGTAAAATATCCTCCTTCTTTATAGCCTACGCCCCACATGACAATTGTGGCAGGCCTCCTTGAAGCGTTACTTGCCCTAACAAAAATCAATTGTTCCGTTGCTTCGATATTCCCATTTGTAGCACCTACCACGAACCCTTCTGGGTTATCAGTGACCAATTCAATATATCCTTGAGGATAATTTTTGTTAATCGCTTTAATGCGCTTTCCTTCGTAACATTTAACTTCAATTTTGAGGCGGTCATTTAGCCATCTAGCAATATTCCAGATGAATACAGCAGTACTTAGCAGCGCTCCATATATTGCTATCCCATCCGACCATAACATTGTTTTTCTCCCTCACATAGTAATCCGGCTCAGCGGTCCGCGAAAGCGCATCCGTAGCGTCCGCTTGTTTTGCTATTTATAGCAATTCAGTTATTTTGCGTTTTCTAGCCTTTATTCTTTCCAGCATCAAAATAAGTAATCCGAATGCCGCTGCCATGAACCACCAATTTATCATCTCAAAACAAAATAAATTCCAACTGCAACAATAAAGGTTGTATAAGTTAAACAAAATCAGAATGATTGCCGTCGATAGCATTCCAACTGCTTCCGAATGCGCTTTGCTAATAAGGCGAACTTGGTGGGTCTGATTGCCTCTACGCTTTGCATCCTGATATCTATTTTGAGGATCACTATTAAGTTTAGCTTCGATCCGCCTTACAATACAGCTAGAGCGGCGACCGGTTTGAAAATTCAACAATTAAGAAACCTTTCTCTGGGCAACTTCCAGATTTTGAATCATGGCGGCGCGTCTCAAATCGTAGAGG
>JANQET010000191.1 GCA_028278265.1 Myxococcota bacterium | reverse complement strand
CCCACACCATCCCACATGATCTGACCCAACCCCTCAATCAAACGCCCCCCTCCGTCCCCCCTGCTGCCGCCACTGATCTACCCCCCTCCGTTCCCCTTGATGTCCCCCTTGATCTTGATCAGTGCTTCGATCGGGTTTTGCTCGATGCTCCCTGCAGCGGCAGCGGGACCTTGGGCCGGCGGCCGGAAATCCGCTGGCGTTTGACCGGGGCGCAGGTGGAGGCGTTGGTTCGGACCCAACGGCAATTGCTCGATGGGGTGATGCCCTTGGTCAAACCCGGGGGGCGGCTGGTCTACTCGGTCTGCTCCGTGCTACCCGAAGAAGGTCGGAACCACCTGACCCAACTGCTCTCTCGACATTCCGAGTTTTGTCAGGTAGAAAAGCCACCGGCAGATTGGCCTGCCGTCGTGCCCTGGAACAGGGGGAATGTCTTTATTGATCCGGGGCACACCCATAGCGACGGGTATCAATTACTCGTGCTGCAGCGAACCGCTAAGGAGTAAGTTCCGCATGGATGATAAATCACTTACAGACGAAGAAATATTGGCCGCCGACGGGGACCAGAGCTTTGATCAGATGCTCGAAGCCTCCTTTGCCCCCCAAAAAACGATCGAGCCCGGGGAAAAAATCGCGGCCAAAGTGATATCGATTGGCGAGGAATTTGTCTTCTTGGATGTGGGCACCCGAGACGAAGGTCTGTTGCTGAAAGCCGAGGTGACCACCAACGGCGAATTGACCGTGGCCAAGGACGACAAAATCACCGTCTTCGTGTCCGGCACGCGCGATGGGGCCGTGCTCTGCACCCGTCGGTTGGGCGCCGGCGAGGCATCGGATCGCAAGGGGGATCAGGAGGCGATTCTCGAAGACCTCAAAGAGGCATACCAATCCGGCATTCCGGTCCAAGGCACGGTCTCCGAGTCGATTAAGGGCGGTTTCAGTGTGACGTTGATGGGCCAACGGGCCTTTTGTCCGATTTCCCAAATCGACAAAGCGTATTGCGACAATCCCGAGCTCCATGTGGGACAAACCTACGGCTTCGCGATCACCCAGTTCGAGGAGAACGGTCGCAACATCGTGATCAGCCGGCGCAAACTACTGGAGGCCGAAGCCGCGGAATTCGCCGCCGTGCTGTGGGACAAGCTCGCCGTGGGGGATGTCTGTGAAGGCAAGGTCTCCTCGATCAAGAACTACGGCGCATTTGTCGACATCGGGGGCATCGAGGGGCTGCTCCACGTCTCGGAGATGGCCTACACCCGCGTGGGGGACCCGAACGACCAGCTGCAGGTGGGCCAGCAGCTCAAGGTGTCGATCAAGGAGCTCGATCCCCAGACGCAAAAGGTCTCTTTGAGCCTCAAGGCGCTCCTCGCCGATCCCTGGGACGACGCCACCAACCAACTGACCGCGGGTAAGGTGTACGAGGGACGCGTGGTTCGTCTGGCCAAATTCGGCGCTTTCGTCGAGTTGCTCGAAGGGGTCGAAGGGCTGGTCCACATCTCCCAATTCGGTGTGGAAAAGCGAATTCATCACCCCCGCGAAGTCGTCGCCGAAGGGGATCAGGTGGAGGTTCGCATCCTCGAAATCGATGTGGAGCGACGGCGAATTTCCCTGACCATGGCGACCGATGAAAAGGAGACATTCACCCCGAGCCAGCTCAAAGACTCGTCCCACAAAGGGATGGGCACCCTGGGGGATCTCTTTGGCGCCGCGCTGAAGAAGAAGTAAAAAAATAGTATCTCGCCAATTTCATCCTTGCAATTAACCCCCTAAAACCCATAAAATCGATAATACCGATAATTCTCCTAGGAGATAGATAGTATGAGCTCCAAATTACTGACCACCGGACAAGCTGCTAAGCTCTGCTCTGTGACACCTGACACCATTCTCAAATGGATTCGCTCCGGACGACTGCAGGCCACCCGTACCCCAGGCGGACACCATCGCGTTTCAAAACGGGAATTGCTCAAGGTGCTCGGCGGAGAGCGGGAAAATGGGGAGCGCGCCTTTTCAAAAGCCAAGCGTCACCCGTTTCGCTACTGCTGGGAATTCAACGGCAAGGGCAAACTTCTCAGCGGATGCAAAGAATGCATCGTTTACATCATGCGCGCCAAACGATGCTACCAGGTAATCGAGCGCGCCAAAGAGATCGGCCACAACAAGCAATTTTGCGAGAAGAGTTGTGAGAATTGCGAGTACTTCCAGGTGGTACACCAACAGTCCGCCAATGTGCTGCTCGTCACCGATAACGACATTCTCGCTGCCGATCTCAAACGGAGTGCCAAATCGACCGGCTTCAATTTGGAGGTGGCCACTTGTGAGTACACCACCTCTGCGTTGGTCGATCTGTTCAGACCGGATTACGCGATTGTCGACTGCTCCCTCGGCCGGCAGTTGAGTCGCGACATCTGCGATCACCTCATCGAAGATCCCAGAATACCGTTCATTCGGGTGGTGCTCGCCGTGGAGAACAGCCAACAGCTGGATGCCTGCGATAAAGCGATTTTTGCGAGAATCGAAAAGCCGTTCGGCATTCGCGAAGTGGCCGAATGTATCAGTGGAGGATGGACGAAAGAGACAGGATGAGAATCGTGTAACCACTTGATATTAATTGAGAACGATATCAAGTGAGCACAGACAACCGCCGGAAGGTGACTTCCGGCAAAACAGCGGAGGGGATCACCATTCGCTGTGGGCTAACGTGCCCTGGAAAAAAAAGAGGCCCGACGGGAACACCTTGGCCAGGACCCCGTCGAGCCGGATGAACAGCACGGCGATGCCGCACTGGTCTTTTTTATTCTAGGTGCCGATGGGTTCCCAGTCAAGGAGCGCACCGGATTAACCACGTCCGCAGCGAATGCCCCTTCCATTATTTCCAGGGAGGTGGCACATGGAACCCGTACTATCCCAACCCGGATCATTGGACGAAGACGGATTTCTCGTCGAGATGTCCACCTGGTCCCGAGACGTGGCCGAGGAGCTGGCCGTGCGCAACGACCTCGCTCCGCTCACTGAGGACCATTGGCTAATTATCGACTACGTCCGCAAATACTACGTCGTTCACGGTCACGGTCCGCCAATAGTCAAGATCGCCAAAGAGACCGGCATGTCATCGGAGAGGATCTGCACCCTCTTCCCCTGCGGAGTGGGCCGGGGCTGTTATCGCCTCGCCGGTCTGCCGCGGCCCAGTGGGTGTCTGTAACCAAGTGGAACAGAAAGGAAAAATAGGAGGTAGAAAGTGAGTGGATTTTCGTTTTTCGTCGGCGGAGTTTTGCCATATGTGGCATTCATTGTGTTTGTCGTCGGCATGGTCTATCGATTCAGAGTTTGGTTCAAAACGCCCCAGCCGGGCAAGATGACCCTCTTCACCAATCAAGGGGACTCGACGACCAAGAGCGTGCTCGCCGAGGCGCTCTTTTTCCCCAGTCTGTTTCGGGGGGACAAGCCCCTGTGGACCGGCGCGTGGATCTTTCACGTGACCCTGGCACTGGTCTTTTTGGGACATGTTCGCGTGTTCACCGGTCTGTTGGACAGCATGCTGATGGGCATGGGCATGTCCGAAGAGGCCATCGGCACCATGTCGGCCACTGCCGGAGGCGGAGCCGGCATTCTGCTCCTGGTGACAGGATTGTTCTTGCTGATCCGTCGAATGGTGCAAAAACGGGTGCGGCAGATCTCCGGTTTGCCGGACTTCTTTGCGCTCTTCTTGCTGATTGCGATCATTCTCACCGGTGATCTGATGCGCTTCGGCGCCCACTTCGATCTGGCCCAAACGCGGGTCTGGGCTGCATCCCTGTTGTCCTTTTCCCCACAAATACCCGAAAACGGTATGTTTTTACTCCATGCCATGCTGGCGCAGTTTCTCATTATCTACATCCCCTTCTCCAAAATTCTGCACTTCGGCGGCATTTTCTTCACCCAAGCGCTCGTGAAACGGAGGTAAGTGATGAGCAACGAAACCGATGTCGTAAAAGAAATATCTGCCATCAAAAAAGGGCCCAAGGTGCTTAAGCTGTACATGGACATGTGCGCCAAATGCGGTACCTGTGCGACCGTTTGTCCGGTCTACTACGGCGACGACGACGCCAAGTACAATCCGGCGAATCGTTCTGATTTGATTCGCAAAATCTACAAGAAGCACAACACCGCGACCGGCAAAGTGCTCGGCAGTCTGGCCGGCGCAGAGGATTACAATGAGGAGGAGTTCAAGGAGTGGGAGGAGCATTTCTACTCCTGCACGGGTTGCCGGCGCTGCGCCGCCTATTGCCCGTTTGGCATCGACAATTCGGTGATCACCCGCAAGGGTCGGGCGATTCTCGACAAGCTAGGCATGACCCCCGAGACGATGCAGAACGTCGTCCAAATATCCCTCGATACCGGCAACACCGATGGGGCCTCGCCCACCGCACTCAAAGCGGCGGTGGAGTTTCTCGAGGAGGAGATGCACGACGAGCACGGAATCGATATCAAAATCCCGCTCGACAAAGAAGGGGTGGACTACTTCTACGTTCCTCCTTCGGGGGATGTGCTGGTCAACCCGGAGGCGACCACCGGGATTGCCAAGGTGTTTCACGTGATGGGGCTGGCCGACAACTGGACGATGAGCTCGACCCTGTTCGACGGGGCCAACTACGGCCTGTTCACCGGCAACGACGGTCACATGAAAGCGGACAACAAGCCCTACGTCGAAGAGGCCAAACGCCTGGGCGTAAAATACATGTTCATGGGGGAGTGCGGTCACGCCTATCGCATCATGAAGATGATGATGGAGGCGGGCGGCTGGTGGGGCGATCTGCCGTTCAAGGTGATCAATTGCATGCAGTGGACCACCGAGCTGATAAAAAAGGGCAAGTTACAGTTCGACAAAAGCAAAAACCCGTTGCCGGTGACCTACCACGATCCCTGCAACTTCGCGAAATCATGCGAGATCGTCGAGGAGCCGCGGGTGATTCTCCAAGCCACTTGCCAAGACTACCGCGACATGTATCCCCACGGGGCGGACAACTGGTGCTGCGGGGGTGGCGGCGGCCTATCGGCGATGGACGATATTCGCGATTTTCGCATGGAGGTCTCGGGTAAGAAAAAGATGGATCAGATTCGCGCCACCGGTGCCAGGTACGTGGCCGCTGCGTGCTCGAATTGCAAACGCCAACTCGGTCAATTGATGGAGCACTACAAGGAGGATATCGCGGTCGGCGGCGTTCACGACATGCTGTCCCGGTCGATCCTGATTAACGGTAAAGCGGCCGAACGCGTGGACTACGACTAAACCTGCGCAGAAAGATAGGGTGAGGTCTGATGAAACTATCGTCTCGCGCCAGACATGCAGTGCGATTGATGCTCGAGGTCTCCCGGCTGGGTGATGGCGAAACACCCGTCGGGCTGACCGAAATTGCAGAGACCACCGGTATGTCCAAGCGATTTTTAGAGCAGCTGGTGATCACCCTCAAGAGTCACCGGCTGTTGCGGGGCGTCTGCGGTCGGCACGGCGGGTACCTGCTCGCCCGTCCACCGGAGGAGATCTCTATCGGCAATGTACTCAGCGCAGTGATCGGACCGATTAATCTCTCGGCCTGCGCTGAGGATTCGTCGTTGTGCATGGCCAGTGAGTTCTGCGAATGCCGCATCATTTGGGTGTTGTTACGCGAGCGGATCAACAACCTGCTCGATGAATACTCACTGGCAGATCTCCTCAACAACGACCGGATGAAACACATCCAAAACGAGTTTCTCTCATTAAAATCTGCTGCGAATTGTGCAGAATGCCCCTAGCCCGGATGATGCGCCATCACCAGGTTGACCGGATCAATGCAGCCAACAACCAAGGAGGGAACCGTGCCCAATGATCCATTGAATCAAATCCGCTTCGACGGCCAAACGTACGCCCTCGATACCCACGGATACTTGGATCCGCCGGACCAATGGGACAAGGCATTCGCTCGCGGAATGGCAAAGAATTTGGGAATTCTCGATGGTCTCTCCGACAAACATTGGCAGCTCATCGACTATCTCAGAAAGAAATTTGTAGAGGAAAATACCGTGCCGTTCGTGATCACCGCCTGTGTCGACAACAAGCTCAAGTTGAGTCATCTCCGCTCCTTGTTCCCCACCGGTTACCATCGGGGTGCCTGTCGTATTGCCGGCATCAATTACGCCTTCATCGCGCAAACCAACATCTTGCTGACCTACGAAAGCTACACCACCTCGCGAACCAAACACCACTGCACCGAGACCGGATTTCTTGACAACTTCGAACACTGGGACAAACAATTCGCCCGGCTGGTCATGCAGGAGTACGGCATCGAAGGAACAATGTCGGAAATGCACTGGGCGATTCTGGCCTACCTACGGGACTACTACCGCATCACCCGGACCATTCCCACCGTGTTTGAAATGTGCAAGGTCCACGGCATCGACATCGAAGAGCTGAAACGACTGTTTCCCGGAGGCTACCGACGCTGCGCCTGCCGAGCCGCCGGGCTCCCGTTCTTCGGCTGAACTGCAAGGGACAACTGATCCGGGACGTGCATCGGCAATCAGAATGGCTTTTTGCCGGAGGAGGTGATTTGGTCCCGCCAGACCCCTTTTACTTGGGCGATGACTTCTTTGGGCATTGGCACGTAGTGCAGGGATGCGGCTTGTTTGGTGCCTTGGGAGAAACACCAGCTGAAATAGTCGACTAGGGCTTTCGCCATCGCCGGATCCCGTTGCTTTTGGTGCATCAGAATGAAGGAGGCTCCGGTAATCGGCCAGCTTGCGTCACCGGGCTGATCGATGAGCAACATATAAAAGCCCGGTGCTTTTTTCCACTGTGCGTTGGCCGCCGCAGATTGAAAACTCTCCACAGTCGGCCCGACGAATCTACCGGCACGGTTCTCCAGCAACGTGTGGGTCATCTCGTGCTTGAGGGCGTAGGCAAATTCTACATAGCCGATGGCTCCGGAAACCCGGCGTACATAGGCCGCAACACCTTCATTTCCCTTTCCTCCCACACCGGTCGGCCAATCGACCGCTTTTCCACTGCCCACAGTTTCGCGCCAGTTTTCAGAAACCCGGGCCAGGTAATTGGTGAATATCCACGTTGTACCCGACCCATCTGCCCGGTGCACCACACTGATCTCCTTGGCCGGCAACTTCAGATCCGGATTGATCTTGACCAATCGCCGATCGTTCCACATTTTTATTCGTCCAAGAAAGATATCGACAATCACCTCCGGTGTGAGCCGCAGGGCACCGGGTTCAATTCCCTCGACATTCAACACCGGCACCACCCCGCCCATGATCATCGGAAATTGCACCAAGCCGGCCTCCTCCAACGCCCTCGTATCGAGAGGGGCATCCGAGGCACCAAAGTTGACGGTTCGGGCCTTGATCTGAGCGATGCCACCACCGGATCCAATGGGTTGATAGTTGACTTTGACCGTTGTTGATTGTTGGTATTGCTCGGCCCACTTCGAATAGAGCGGATAGGGAAACGTGGCCCCGGCACCATTGATGACCAACGGCGACACCTCCGGCTGCTCAGCCTTTTTTTCCTCAGATGCCGGTTCCGCCTGCTCAGCTCTCTGGGCAGCCGGGGGCGACCCTTGACAAGCTATCACCGATAGCAGCAGACCGATCGAAAACCACCGGTATATGTCGGTCCTCGAACTCATTGAATCGTCCTTTCCATTGTTCGTTTCTAAAAAGCACTTCTCGATCATCGGGATCCCAAACACCCTCGCCGATTCAATAGCTCCACTCAACGCTGAGTCCCACAGAACGGCCCCGGCGATAGGTGGAGATCGTCTTTCCCCCCTGCGTGAATTCAATCGGCAAGTCGAGTAGATTCTTGGCCTTCAGTCCGATCTTGAGCCCCCACTTGAGCGACTGCTTGGCCACCACATCGAACAGGTGAAACGGTTGCTCATACACGTCCGGGGCCTTCTGCTTGCCCACCTGGTCGATCCGCTTGCCGTAGACATTGTACAGCGCCGCAACACTGGTCCCTGTGTCCACGTTGTCATAGCCGATTTGAAAGTTGAAAATGTAGGGAGATTGCCCCTGCAGCGGGCGCTCCTTGGACGTATGTATTCCCTCCTCGGGCAGATCCACCGAAGAATAGATCCAGGTCACATTGCCGGCCACGTAGAGGTCGGCCAACCGTCGATGCACAAAGTCAAAACCCTTGCGAACATCCAACTCGAGTCCCCAATTGTAGGCGCCAGGAGCGTTTTCAAAGGTGATCACGGTTTCAGTGCTCGGTACAACAGTGATTTCGATGGGATTCAAGAACTTCTTGTAGAAGCCAGCAATCGACACACTCTCTCCGGATCGGGGATACCACTCCCACCGCAGATCCAGGTTGTGAATCTTGGCCCGTTTCAGCTCGGTGTTACCGGTCACTGCTGCTTCACCAGATACGTCGACGATTTTCAGCGGAGACATCTCCCGGAAATCCGGTCGGTTAGCGGTCTTGGCATAGCCCACACGCAGCACCATGTTCTCCAGCAGTTCATAAGACAGGGTGGCGGCAGGAAGCGAGTCTCGCGTTTTCAGTTCGGATTCGACCGGTACCTGATCCGGGTTGAACAGCTCGAAGGTCTCCACTTGCTGGATCGAGCGTTCGATGCGCAGTCCACCGACCAGTCTGAACCCCAAGCCCAGCGGAAAGTCGATCATCCCGTAACCGGCGATCACTTTTTGATGGGCCAGGAAATTGTCGGTCTCCAAGGTGCCCTCTTGCAGAACGAAACCATCTTCACCGATGTGTTCGTGGGCAAAGATCTCTTCTGGAGAAAGCGCCAGGAACTCCGGATCATTGACCAACGCACCTCTGGATTTGTAGCGAAACCGCCTGGTGTCGAGCTCCCTATTCTTGAGCATCACCGCCGAACCGATCTTCACCCGGGCGCGTTCGCCGCTCCACTGGGCAAAGGGATAGCTGAGATCCAATCCCACGTCGTGGGCCGCGTCCTGTACTGAGATGAAGTTTCGATAATTACCATCCGGACGACCCGCATTGAACTCCCACCGTTCACGCGCTTCGCTCCAGTCATACCGAATCTCCCGTTTGTCCGGTTCATCCCGTGTGGCCCGGGAGTAGGCGTAACGGTAGTCCAGCTGGAAGTCCCTCAGCGACTCGAAAATGTGCCGACCGAATACCTGCTGAGAAAAGAGCACCCGCTCGGTCCAGGCCAATCGGGTCAGCTGGATGTCGTTGTTGATGTCCGTGGAGTACCCCCAATATTGCCGCGCCTCGTTGTCGGTGATGCGATCGAGCACTGTGTTCAACCGCAGGGAGTGATTCTCCCCGTAATCGATGCCCACGGCCAAGATGCCGCCGAGGGTAATCTCGTTGGAGGTGGTATCAAAACTGTAACGGTTCGACTCTTCGAGCTCTCCACCTGCGCCCACGGTGTAGTCAGTGGTCTCCTTTTCTCGCCGGTCCCATTCGTTTTTGTACAACAGGGAGGTGAGAAAACCGACCACCAGCTCGTCAAATCGGAGGCTCGTACCCAGGGTGGTGTTGAGGTCGAAATCCGGAATGAGACGCTGCCGGTGGGTACCCCAGTTGTTCGGTAATCCACGGGATATCTGGTAGAGCTCGTCCAAATCGTAGCAATTCTCTGTGACGAACATATTGCATTGTTCGAGCGGTGTATCTGCGGTGGCCTGTTCAAAGGCTCCCGGAATGCCCCGGTGATCATTGTCGATGCCCAACCAGTCGAGGGCACCCGAGTCCACGCCGACCAGTCCATCGGTAAACGTCGTACCGGTGTTGATCGTCCCACCCAGTTTCACGTTGAACAAAAACGCCTTGGGGTAGCCACGGGTTCGCAGCTCCACCACGCCACCACCAAACTCGCCGGGCATTTCCGGACTGTAGGTCTTTTGAATCACCATCGAATCGAGTATCCCCGCGGGAAACATATCCAACGGTACAACCCGGCGCTCCGGTTCCGGACTGGGCAGATTCAGCCGGTTGAGCAAACTCGCCGAATAGCGATCCCCCATCCCGCGCACGTACACATATTTTCCGCCGACAATGGTGATGCCGGTGACCCGTTTGAGCGCTGCTGCCGCGTCAGAATCTCCGGACTTGGACATCTGCTCGGCGCCGATCAACTCACTGACCGTACCTGATTCCTGTCGTTCATCGAGAATATCCACCGTGCTGCCCACAATACGTGGTGCTGTAACCGATACCGCCTCCAGCTCCACCCCGATCGGGATCGCCTCCAACTCAATCTCGGCCGGCTCGTCAGCGGTCACCTGAATACCGGATTTGGTCATCGTGCCGAATTCCGGATGCACCGCCGACAAATCGTGGACCCCGATCGGCACGGCGATGACAAAGGATCCATCCGCGACGGTGCGGGCCTCGACGGCCAGTCCCCTGACAAAAATGCGAACGCCGGGAACGCCGTCCCGCGATGCCTCCTCGATCACCCGGCCGCGGATCGCCGATTGGACCGGTTGATCACCAGGGGGCGACACCGACGGCTGATCGGTTGCACCGGCGGACTCAATATCCATCTGTAGGGATCGCCGTTGTCGATCGAAGTCGAATATTACCTCGGTCGTTTCATCCGCTAGAATTTCGATCGGCTGGGTCGAACGAACGATGAGCTCCCCATCCCTCAGGGAAACCTCATGGCGTCCGGGCGACAAGGCCACCTGAATGCCGCCGTCGCGATTGGTGGTGGCGATCGTCGCTTTATCGATGATCAGGTCGATGCCGTTGAGCGGCAAATTGGTCTGGGTATCGAAGACGATTCCGTGCAGATGGCCTACGGGATCGTTTTCACTGCTCAGGACAACAACAGGGGTAAGCGTACAGAAAATACCAATAGCAATAATGTGTCTCATCAAAAAGTACTTCTCAGTCGAACAACTACTGACACTCGGCCCAACGCGCTTCCCGGCACAGTCCCATCACCCGGCGCAGCTTGGTGGCCTTTTCAAACAACTGGGCATCGGAGATTTTCGCAAGATTAACCTCGGCCTCTTCGAATCGCCCCACTTTGAACAGGGCAAAAGCCACGGCGTACCGCACCGGCTCCTCGGTGAGCAGACCGAGACGCGACAACCTCGAGGTCAGGGCCACCGCCTCCTCGAATCGCTGGAGATCGATCAGCAGGCCGAGGCGTTGGCGTATCTTCTCCCGTTGATCCGTCACCTTGGCGTTGAGATGAAAGGCCCAGGTGTAGCGGCCGGTCCGGCGGTAGAGCTCGGCGGCGTCCAAATTGTATTTTGGGTGAATCCAAGACGCTTTTTCGAACAGCCGTGCCGCGGTCAGTGTTCGGCCGGCCGCAAGGTATACCCGTGCCAACTGTACGATCACGCGCTCCTCGATGGGATAACGCAACCGCGTTTCCTCGAGGATCAGTATCGCGCGCTCGTACTCGTGGGCCCGGAGCAATGCCTCGGCAATGGCCAGGTGGTGCTCCAAGGTGGTCTCGGAAGATTCGAGAAACACCTTCCCCTCTTCGACCGCGTGCTGGTAAAGTTCCAGATCCACGAGCAGCAACACTTTATTTTGTCTGAGTGCCAGGTCTGCCGGGAACACCCGTAGCCCGCGATTGAGTGCTCTGAACGCGGCGACCTTGTCCCCCAGGCGCCAATGGCTATGCACCCGCAGCATGAAGGTACCCTTGATTTGCAGCGCCGCCTCTTTGGCGGCTTTGAGAGCAGCGAGCGCCTCTCGGTAGTTGGCCAAGCCGAAATGGGCCTGCGCCAGAAAAACGTAGATTACTTTGTCGGTTTGTCCCGCGTTGACCGACGCTTCGAATCTCTGTTCGGCCTTGGAGAAGTCCCCTTGTTTAAGCGCGATCAACCCGTAGAGCATGTAGTAGCGGGGTAGATCCACGGCGCCGTCTTTTGGATCAACTTCTGCGAGCACCGCCGCAGCGCGGTCATAATGCTGATCCTTGACCAACATCGCGGCCAGGGCCACCCGGTCCAACTCCACTTCCTCGGGATCGGCAGACACTGTCGGCGGCAAGACCATCAGCCAACTCAGAAGTCCGAACGCCGCGATCCCGTATTTTGTCGAATGCATCATCCCGCTCGATCAACTGAGATTGAAGTTGTAAATCTTTCTCGCCCAGATTTTGACGTTCTCCCCTCGATACCGCGCGGGTTGGAACCGCAGTTGTTTGGCCGCATAAACCGCCGCCTCGTCGAAGACACCCGAGGGAGCGGCATCGACCACCTTGACCCGTTCCACCTGACCATCTGTGCCGATCAACAGCTTGAGGGTGACCGATCCGGTAACACCTTTGGCCCGCGCCCGCGCGGGATATTCAGGCATTACCGTTTTCAGCGGTCTCGGGGCCTCATCCACCGCGTCTTCGGTCATCACCAAATTCTTCAGTGACTGATTCTTACCCAATGCCGAGCTCTGGGCTTCATCCAGACCAGTCGCATCGAATTGTGGTAAGCCGAAGTCAACCCCGGAAATGCTCGACGATAAATTGGGCAGGGGGGCACGGGTCGTCTTGGTCGGCTTGACCCGGCGCTTCGGTTTGGGCCGGGGGGCTTTTTTCTTCTTTGCTTTTTTCTTCGGCTTGACGCTCATCACCGTCTTGGTCTCTTTTTTCTCCTGGGCAGGAGGACGGTTCTGAGAGTTGGCCATGATCAATAGGGAGAAGACCAACGCCAATCCGCCGACCATTACGATGCAGGCCAGCATCCTCGTTTTAAATTTACTTTTATTTGTCACAATAACCTCCTGAAACTGCTTCAGCCTGCCTCTTTCTCGGTGGCCACACCCACGTCGGTGGCCCCGGCCAAGCGGCATTGATCCACCACATCGACCAACTTCTCCGCCGCCACGAACCGATCGGTAATCACCAGCACCGTAGCTGAAGATCCCCCTTTGAGCAGATCGCGCACCCGGCTCTGCAACATCCACGGCTTGACCGAGACCCCGTCGAGATAAATCGAACCACCGCGATC
The DNA here is from genome assembly GCA_028278265.1 of Myxococcota bacterium. Taxonomy (GTDB): domain Bacteria; phylum Myxococcota_A; class Polyangia; order JAAYKL01; family JAAYKL01; genus JANQET01. The sequence goes on along the minus strand of JANQET010000191.1, from coordinate 3,966 downwards.
CAGATGCACCCGAATCGCCTTGGTCGAAGCGCGGGTGGCACTGGCCGCACCGGGACGCTCGATCTCCACTTTCAAATCACGCACAAACGTGGTGGAGACCATAAAGAAGATTAAGAGAATGAACACCATATCGATCAGGGGCGAAATATCGATGCCGCTAAACGCGGTTTTTTTGCGCAAGTATCTCAACTCATTCCTCCGGCATGCTCACAGCACAAAATGTCCTTCAGCTTGTTCAGCTCGGTCTCGAATTTTTCCTGGCGCTGATCGAGGATGCGACCCACCAGCAACCCGGGGATCGCCACGGCCAGTCCCATCTGAGTGGTGATCAGGGCTTGGGAGATCCCCCCGGCGATGCCGCCGGATTGACTGAACAGGGACATGTCACCCAGGGAATCGAATGTCTCGATCATGCCGCCGACCGTCCCCAGCAAGCCCAGCAACGGCGCCGAGATCACGATCGCCCGTACCACCGCGCTGTACTTGGCGATCTCCGCTTCCAATTCTCCGAAGATCACGTCGAGCCGCGGACGCAACGGCAGGCTCACTTGCTGGGCGATGGCCAGGCCTCGCACCACCGCAGTATCGATGATGCCGCTGGGCTTGCGCGGATACCCGTTCATATAATGCTCGACGAGCACTCGCACGCTGCGAATATTGCCCCGGCGCAAGACAAACAGCCGATACCCCAACGCGTACCAAAGCACCATCGCGGCAATGGCCAGCGATCCCATCACCCACAAGCCCCCTTGGGAGATGTACTTGATGATCTGCTCGAAAAACGCCGCTACCATCGATCAGCTCACTTCTTGCACTGGAACCGTTTGTGGGTTGGCGGCACCGGATGTCTCCGGCTCCGGTGTCGGATCCGATTCCGGTGCTGACTCGGTCTCCCTCTCAGGGGCCAGCTTCTCTTTGACGGCAGGGTCTTCGGCCAGGTTCATCACCTGCAGGGCAGCGCGCTCCATCGTCTGCAGAATGCTGGCAGCTCGTCCACTGAGCAGCGTGCCGATCAGCAGGGTTGGAATCGCCACAATCAACCCGAGCTCGGTGGTCACCAACGCCTCTGAAATACCTCCGGAGAGCAGCTTGGGATCTCCGGTGCCGAACTCGGTGATCACATCAAAGGTCGAGATCATTCCGGTGACTGTGCCGAGCAATCCCAACAGGGGGGCCACTGCGGCGATTACCAAAATGGTGGAACCGAATCGTTCGATAAACGGCGACTCGTGGAGAATCGCTTCAGATACAATGTCCTCGAGATGGGCCCGATCCCGATCCAAGTTTCGAATCGTTGCTCTCAACACCCGGGCCGCCGCGCCCTTGGCCTGTTTGCACGCTTTCAGAGCCTTTTCCCTGGCCCCATCGATCATTAAGAGGCTGACCGATTTGAGCAAGCGGTCTGTACGACTGCTGGCCAACAGGAGGATGACGATTCGCAGAACAATCAGCAGCAAGCTCACACCGCCGAGACAAACGATGATCCAGGCGATCGGTCCACCGCTACGGATCACCCTCAGTGCGGTCTTGGTCTTTTTCTCTTCGATGCCTTTGTCCAATGTCTCGAAAAGAAAGATCGCCAGCGTGGAGGGACTCTTTTTCTCCAGCATATCCCGTGCAGAGGCGGACGCTTCATCAGGCCATAGCTTCAGCCGACCCGCTCCGGCCGGCGCCAGCGCACCGGCCGCCGTGTCGCTGATACCGTAGGCCGCCACGTTGCCCACCCGAATTACATCGCCCGTGATCAGCGTACCGTCACCGGAAAAGAACGCATTCTTTTCCTGCCGAACCGAACCGCTTTGTTCGATTGCCCGGCCGGCCAAGGCGAACATTTGCTCGATTTGCTCGGCTTGGTCCGCCGGTTTTTCGGCGACCTGTTTCGGCACTTCGAAGCCAACCTGCCGCATCGACCGAAAGGCCCGTTCGATGGTCTCCTGGATCAGCTCCGACCGCTCTTCGGCAGAGGTGGTTTGGCGTTCCACATCGTGCAGGGTCAACTCGATGTCGTCGGCCTGGGCCCGCATACCGATCACTTGACGTTCCAGTTTTTCAACTCGAGCTGCCTCTTGACCGACCTGCTGATCATATTCCCGGTCGAGCTCGCTCAACCGCTTTAGCAGGGCGTTCTTCTCCGCTTCCAAGAAGGCGAACTCTTTGCGATAAGCCTGGGTCAACTCTGACGGCTCGGTGTGCCCAAGCGACAGTTGGCTGAGCAGGACCGGCATCGCCAAAACAACACCCCACATACGCGGTCCCATCATTCACCTCCCGGGCCGACAAGGCCGTTGGGCAACAAGAAGAATCCAGCGCGAATCTGCTTCTTGAACGAGTCGAACAATTGGATCGCCTGCTCCTGTTGTTCCCGATCCACCAGAAATGCGTAGTTCCACTTATCCCCTTTTTTATAAGCGTGGCCCACGCGGCCATCCTTGGTCTTGAAAAACAGCATCACCATACCGATGCGGGCCACGTCCACCAGCATCCCTGCACCATCGATTTCGATCACCTGACGATAGAGCCCGTTCTCTTTTGAGAGACGCAGCTCGTCCTCGACCCGATCCCATAGCCGGGTCAGCGCGTCGGCCGACTTGAGCAGCCCGTCTTGGCGCTGCTTCTTTATTTTCTCGATATCAGCCACACGCTCTGTCGGCTGAAACGGCAGGCCGGTGCGGATCTTGGCAGTGAGCATATCGGCGGAGCGAATCACCACCGGTTCGAAGAGCTCATCCCGCTTCGAGTCGTCGTCCACCTGCTCGATGCGCTTGGCCTTGGCTTCGCGGAGTTGGCGCAATCGCATCTCCTCCCGTTGGCGCTCGACCTCGAGCTCGCTTTGCTGCGCGGCCAACGAACGCAGCTTGCCCCGAAGCTCGTCCTTTTTGTTCTCTACTTGTTCGGAGAGCTCCTCAACTTCCCGTCGGAGTTTGGCGAGACGTGCGGCGAATTGGGTCGAATCGTCTGCGCTGGCCGGCGAGACGAACCCGAGGCCAAGTCCGACCGCCAGCAGGCCGGTGAATGATGGTGTGATGAATGTTCTCATTTTTTTCTTTTTCCTGTCACAAATGGGATTACCTAAAAATCGGGAGCCAAAACCACATGGGTTTCGACTCCCTTAATCTAAGAGCGCTAAGTGTCTAGTTCACCGGGAAGTCAGTCCACCCGGCCATCCAATTCTCTTCAGCAATGATGCCGCCGAGGAAACACACGGTTCTAAGGAACGTATCACCCGCCGGTTTCTCCGCGACCTCGAGGGTCAATGCCGGCGAAGTCGCTTGTGGGGCGAAGTTCGGCGCAGTCTGGTTTAGCGGAGCTGTTAGCAGCGGATCCACTTCCCACAGCGTCCCCATCGCCGTGGCAAAACCGCTCTCGGTCTTACCGGCGGGATTGCCGTCGTCGTCGGCCCAGTTCTTGGTATTGAAGAATATTGAATTGTTCACCGTCAGAATATTTGCGTCGACCTGATTCCAAGTCTCCTGTGTGTCGATGTCCAAACCGGCCTTGGAAAAGTTGAGTGAGACGAAGTTGCGGAATGTTCCGGCCGTGCCGCGGCGCAGTTTCATTGCCGAACCGGCCTTGACGGTGCTGTTTGCACCGACCAGGGTGGTGTTGTAGATCGTCGGATTGGAGCGGGGTAATGCCGTTTCGTTGTCCTCCAGGTTGTCCGCCTCGATGCCGTTCTCCGCACCGGCAACGGCCCATTTTTGGGCGACGATGAATTGCGCCTTGCCGGCCCAACCGTTGGTCCAGTCGATTAAATCATCTTGGCAGCCGGTAAACACCATGTTGTGAATGTTGGCCGTGCCACCGAAAAACTCGATCGCGTCATCGGCGGTGTTGTGGACGTGAATGTGGTGGATGCTGGTACCCGAACCCACGCCCTGTAGGGCTAGACCGTTCATCTCTACTTCGGGCGTGATCTGAAATCCGGAAAACTGAATTTGAACGTATTTGAACACGCCGCTGTTGTCC
>JANQET010000346.1 GCA_028278265.1 Myxococcota bacterium | reverse complement strand
CGACGTGGCGCTGGGCAAGACCCTGTGGGGATTGGGCTATGTGATTTGGCGGGGTCCTTCGTCGATGGTTTCAACGGCCCACGATTTGTTTCACCAGATGTTGTCGGTGACCGATATCAGTGATCCCCGCGGTGCTTGCTATGCGGTGTTGGGCGCGGCGAACTACCTGCGGCGGTTCCCCGGCGCCTCGCAAATCCAACGCTGCATGATCCGCTTGTCTCAGCTGATTGAGCACCAATGCGCCACGTCGGGCTGGATCGATCATTGGCCCGGATCGGATTGGGGCATCGCCGTGCAGGCGTTGGCCGTGACCAGTCGGATTATGGACCAGCGGGATCGACGAGAGACGGTGGATCGCCTGGTCGATCAGGTGTTGGCGCGCACCCGCGAGGGTACGGTATTTTGGCGGCAGGCCGATCAACCCGATCGAGGGGAGCTGCCGGTCACTGCGGCCACGGTCATCGAAGCGCTGGGTGCGGTGTTCTACGACCGCCGAAATCCGGAGCTGCTTCGACCGATTCGCGCGGCCACCGATTGGTTCCTCGGGGCCAATCGGAGTGGGGAATCGCTCTACGATTTTGCCACTGGGGGATGTTACGATGCGTTGACGGCGGTCGGTCTCAATCGGAATCAGGGCGCCGAATCGACTGTGTTCTGCCTGCTCGCCTTTCTCACGCTGCACCGGTTGGCCGGTATCGAGACGACCCCTCAAAAATCGGGTCCCCTGCGCTCAGTCGATCGCGCTCTGTCGCCTGCCGGTTGATTATTGCGCCGACGATAAAACCGGCTATCCTAAACAATTGAGTCCCGAGCATGCGAGTGTAGCCAAACATCGCTTCACCGGGTGGAGCGCATCAATGACCGAAAAGCCGGTCGAATTGTCAGAGCAGGTCGCCGAACGGACAGAATCGGATTCGTTCATCTGGTCCGCGGACTACGAAGCGAAACAGGTGCTCGCCGCGCTGCCGTCAATTATCATCGGCGTCGATTTGAATCATCGCATCGACTATTGGAATGACGCGGCGGAGCAGCTGTTCGAGATTCCCCGGGCCCAGGTGCTTCACCTCCCCCTCGATGAGTGTTCGTTGCCCTTTGAGCTGGCGAAGGTCAAAGAGGGGGTGGAACGCTGTCGCCAGAGCAAAGAACGCTCCCGCATCGATGATGTGCCCTTTGGCAAGGCCGACGGCAAACAGCGCTTCCTGGGCTTTACCGCCCTGCCTATTTTCGATGAGGCCGCCGAGCTGAAAAGCGTGGTTCTCTTTGGCGCGGATATCACCGAACGAAAGTTCCTTCACAGTCAACTGGCGTCCGCGCAGAAACTCGAAGCGATTGGACAGCTGGCCTCCGGTGTGGCCCATGAAATAAACACGCCCCTGCAATACCTCAGTGACAATGCCACCTTTCTCAATCGAGCCTTTGGCAAGTTCGCGCCGGTGATCGAGAAATGTGCC
>JANQET010000151.1 GCA_028278265.1 Myxococcota bacterium | reverse complement strand
CAGTGTGCGTACCCAAAGGCACGTACCAAATCTTGTGGGGTGCAGATGGCGTGCATCACGGCCGGTCACAAAGTGGCCATTTAGGGATGGGGACTAGCTAGCTAGTGCATTTATTATACAAATCATCGGATAGTTATTCAATTTCGTTGTTGGTTTATCTTTACAATGGAGATATAATGGAAAAAGTGGTGCTTTGATAAGGGACGTCGCTCAGTGCTTGGGTTTTTGGGAGAAAAAAGCGGTCTATTGCCCCTTGCTGTCCTCATGGCCGTCACCTCGTTGTGCAACCCGGCGTGTCGGGAAAAAGAGGAAAATAATTCAGATATTCCCTCACCACAGCTTCGGGTCGTCTCCCCAGGTGCCCAGTTGGCTGAGTCGCCGGTAGAGGTCACTATTCACGGGGAGAATTTCCTCGTCAAGGTTGTTCGTCGACTGTCCGGTGCGACCGAAGTGGAGGTCGACGATCAATTTACTGCTGAAATGACGACTCGGGATTCATTCGGTCGATCAATCACTATCGGGCTACAACGAGTGCGCTACGTCGATTCGCATACCTTGGTCGCCCGAGTTCCCGCTGGAATCGCTTCGGGGGAGTACGATTTGGCGATCTCCACCCCCTACGGACTGACCGGCGAGTTGGAAAAGGCTTATCGCGTGTTGGCCCCAGACGTGGATTCCGACTCTGAGACCGGTGGCGATGCAGATACAGACGGGGACGGGGATGCGGATTCAGATGCAGACACGGATGTCGACACAGACATAGATGGGGATGCCGACGCAGACACCGATGGGGATGCCGACGCAGATAGTGATGCCGATGTGGACACTGATGCGGACACCGATGTGGACACTGACGCGGACACTGATACGGACGCGGACACCGATACGGATACCGATATCGATGCGGACACAGACCTGGATACGGATACCTCCTTTGACACGGATTCAGAGGGAAACAGCGATACGGACTGGGACACAGACCTGGATTGCGGCGAGGGGGTGCTTGTGTTCGGCCATTGTTGGTATCTGGGTGGTTGGGGCGAGGATTGCACGTCGACGTGCAGTTCCCTCGGGGGCTTCGATACGGCTACGGCCGATTACGTGGGCACCACGGCCCAAGGGGGGAGCCGGTCCAACTGCCGGGAGATCATGGCGGCGTTCGGGTGGAGCGGATCGGTCTACACCGGTTACCAATCCCCGGGAAGAGGGTTCGGTTGCCACTATTGGATCGGGGGCGTGGTCTGGTGGTTGGAGTCCCCCGATTTCAATCCCCACGCCGAAGACTCGGAGACCCGCATCGTCTGCGCCTGCCTGGGAATCTGAAATAACGGTCAACGGATAGGGCGTCGGCCCGCGACTCTTTCAAACGCTAAATGCTTGACGGCTGGCCTTGATCTCTCCTACCTCTTCTAAAAAGCGATAGCTGTGGTTTGCAGCATGGGGCGTCCCCGGGCGGTGTGAAGCGGCGTCTGCTGAGGGAGGTATTTTGAAAGGTAAAAATTCCATTTGGCGCCAGTTTCCCGGCTCGTTCTGGTGTGCCAACGTCATGGAAATCTTCGAGCGGATGGGCTGGTACGGATTCTACGCGGTGAGCAGCTTGTATCTCACCGGCCGGATCGTCGACGGTGGTCTGGGGCTCAGCAGCGAGGATCGGGGTGTGATCCAGGGGCTGGCCACCTTTTTTCTGTATCTGTTTCCGGCCATCTTCGGTGCTCTGGCCGATCGGTTTGGCTTCAAGCGGATGTTCCTCGCGTCCTGCGCGGTGATGATTCCCGGCTACCTACTCCTGGGCATTCCGGATGGATTCTGGGGCTTTCTGGCGGTCTACTTCCTGGTGGCCGTGGGGCACGGCATGTTCAAGCCGGTGGTGATCAGCACCGTGGCCAAGAGCACCACCGAAAAGACCGGATCCATGGGCTTCGGTATTTTTTACATGATGGTAAACATCGGTGGCTTTCTCGGGCCCATTGTGGCCGGTGTGGTGCGGGGCTGGGATTGGCAGTACGTGTTCTACGCTTCAGCGGGCTGGCTTTTGCTGATGGGGATTACCGCCTTTTTCTTTTATCGCGAGCCGCCGCGCGACACGGAGAGCGAGTCCAAGCGCACCTTGGGCGATGTGCTGCGGGACATGATGGCAGTGGTCGGCAACGGTCGGTTTTTCCTGTTGGTGGCGGGACTTCTGATGCTGTTGGTGATGGGCTCCAAGTGGTTGGAGCCGGGGATCTACCTGCCCCTCGGCGGCGGTTGGATCGCGCTCAACCTGCTGCTCGACGCGATCATCAGAAAGACCAAATCGAAAAAAGCGGCGCCGTGGTTTTGGGCACCCATGCGAGTGGGGGAGGGCCGCTACCTGGTTTTCCTGCTGTTGATGTCGTTCTTTTGGACCAGCTTCAACCAGATTTTCATGACCCTACCGGAGTACATCCGGGACTACGTGGACACCAGCGATCTGATCCGCAGCCTCACCCCCGCCGCGGTCGGCGTTGCCGGTTTCTTTCAGAACCTGGGGATTGATACCAGCGACTGGGGCAGGGCCGTGCTGGAGCACGGGCAGGTCAAGCCCGAGCACCTGATCAACCTGAACGCTTTCGGCATCATCGTGGGCCAGGTGGCGATCGCCTACCTGGTGCGCAAGCTACAGCCGTTGACCACGATTATCGTGGGCAGCTTCATCACCGTGGTGAGCTTTCTGCTCTATCTCATCGGCCAAGGGGGTTGGATCATCGTCATTGCGATCCTGGTCTTCTCTGTCGGCGAGATGTTGGCCAGCCCCCGCTCCAAGGAATACGCCGGACGAATTGCCCCGCCCGATAAAGTCGGCATGTACATGGGGTACTTTTACTGGTGTGTGGCCCTGGGCAATCTCTTCGGCGGCCTGTTGAGCGGCGTGCTCTATCAACACTACGGCCCGGTCGCCCGCGGCGGCACCGATCGGCCCGACATCATGTGGATCATCTTTGCGGGCCTGGCGCTGATCTCGGTGATCCTGTTAACGGTCTACGACCGGTGGATGAAGCGGGCGAGGTGAGGAAATCCGGCCCTGATCAGTCCTGCATCTCGTAGGCGCCCCGATCGACCCCACTGCCGGTGGGTCGGGAGAATCCCAGGATATCATCGTCCGGAATCAATCCGCCCACGGCGATGCCGCTATCCCGTGCCGGACTACCGGGTAGCAGCGTTACATCGAACCAATGACCGGACATCGGCCCGGCGAGCAGGGGATCCTCGCAGATATCGTTGGCCCCCCAGGGACACTGATCGTCGTGCTTGGTGCCAAAGACCACCGCGGATTCCTGATCAAAGGTCGCATCGCATTCCGTATAGAGGAAACAGGTCTCGTCCCCGCCCAGATAATCCGTGCCGCCGAGGAACACGTTGTTGCGGGAGATGAACTGAGCCCCGGACTGGCAGTCCGAACCGACGAGCAACAGACAGTCCCCTTCGGAGTAGAGGGTTGAATTGACCAGAGTGATCTCATCGGTGTTGTTGAAGCTCAGCGACAACACGTTGCCCCCGGCGCGACAGGGATCCACGTTGTGGGTGAACGGTTGCCCCTCGAAGAATCCGCAGTTGCCGATGGCCACGGTGTTGGAGATGTGGGTCACCCCGCGGGTTTTGATCTGGTTGCCCGCGTTGCCCTCGGCGCGGGTGCGGGTAATGGTGATGGTTCCCCCCAGATCGTGATACAGCAGATCGAGCCCGTCCGAGGTGTTGTGAGAGATGTTGCACCGGTCGAAAACCCAGTCGCCTCCTGTCGATTCGGTGCCCAGTCCATCCCCGTAGCCCCCTGCGGATTGGCCCCAACAGCCGGTGGGTTCCCCTGCCGGATAGGTCTCACCACAGCCGTTCCAAGTGATATCCACCCGGCTGAACTCGATCGTTCCCGAGTTGGCGTCCTGTCCCACGGGCAGATCCCCGTCAAAACCGGCCATACCGTTGCCCACGATCTGCACCCGGTGCAAGGTCCAGTCGGTCAATCCGCCGGCCATGATGCCCCGACTGGCCAACCCGTGGATGTTGAGATTGCGCAGGGTGACGTCGGTCGAGTTTTCGGCCCACAGGCCGGTCGCCGCCCAGTCCCCGAACGGTGGGGTGTCCCGTTCGCAGGGAATATCGCCGCTGTGAAACTCGACGCATTCAGAATGATCAGTGATTTCGAGACATTCGACCCGTGCGTAGCTGGTGTTGGTCATGTCGATGACCTGGTAGGCCCGTTCCACACCGAACAGCTGCGGGGGAGAGGGGCACCCGTCGTTCCATCCCGCGCCGACGATGCAGGTCGGGTGCTGGACGTCCGGTCCCGAGGGGATCGGGGGCATGTGACAGGCGAACGTGCCGTCCGCTTCGCAAGCGTCGTCTCCCGGGGCGCCGTACCCCATGCGGTATTGGGCCGGCGCGATGATCACCCGATCCCCGCCTTGGATCAACGGTGTGCCGTCCGGTGGAAACGCAATGAAGGGATGGCTGAAGGCACAGCCCTGACCGGTGCCGCTGCCGGGATAATCCGCATCGACCAGCCCGGTGCACTGGCTGGCGTCCCCTCCGCCGGGGCGAATGTAGTAGGTCGTGCCCCACTCCCCGGTGCAGCTGGGCAGATCGTGGTCCGTATCCCCATCCGTGTCCGCGTCCGTATCCGTATCCGTATCCGTATCAGCGTCTGTGTCCGTATCCGCATCAGCATCGGTGTCTGTATCTGCGTCCCCGTCTGTACCGGAATCGGTTTCCGGATCATCTGATCCACCGCCGCACGCCGAAGCGATCGCCCCCGTCAGGAGAATCACTGCCAAAATCCTCGGTATGCTGTCGAATCTACACATCGTTTGATCCTCCTTTTGCCGTGTTGCCGTAATTGTCGCGCGATTGAGCGGTGTTATTCTAGCACAAAAGAAGATTCCAGGTGGATTGAATTTCGCTGTCGGGCCGTGGTGACCACAGCGAACCAACTGCGGCAGTGTCGCGGCAAGGGCTAGGATTGATCAGTTCTGCAGACTCAACCAGGCGTCATCCATGCGGATGCCGTAGTACCCGGCCCAGCCCTCGGCGTCCTGTCCCCCGTCCCGATAGGTGAGGTACCGTAGGCCTGTTCCGTAGCCGCTGATGTCTGTGGTTTCGGAGAACCAGTCATCGTCGTCAAAGCTCATGCCCGATCCGGGACTCGTGCCGGTGACAGACCAGGTATGTTCGGTCATCACCTGGGAGGCCTCATCGAGCAACAGCACTTCGACCTGGTAGGGATCCGGCTGGAAAATCTCTTTGAACCAAGTCTCCACATGAATCACCGGCGCTGCGTCCAGCTCCGCCTCGGTAAAACCAATTGCGATCAAGTCTATCGTCTGGGAGCGGGTTGCCAGTCCGTACGAGGTTGCGAATTCCCACTCCCCGCCGTGGGGTTCCCACTGCCCGTTGGTCCAATCGAGAACATCCCAGCCGTTTCCGCCGTTGTCCTCGATCGTCCAACCGGTCATGTCGCCCGTTTCCCCACCGGGATTTTCGAGCAGGTTGATGTTGAATGGACCTCCGCCTGTATCGGTGTCCGTGCCGGTGTCCGTGTCCGTATCGGTATCGGTGTCCGTGTCCGTATCGGTGTCTGTGTCCGTATCGGCGTCTGTGTCCGTATCGGTGTCTGTATCCGTATCGGTGTCTGTGTCCGTGTCGGCGTCTGTGTCCGTGTCGGCGTCTGTGTCCGTGTCGGCGTCTGTGTCTGTGTCGCTGTCCGTATCACTGTCCGTGTCGCTATCGGTATCGGCGTCACCGCCCCCTTCCTCGGGATGACAGAAGTCATTCGTACCATCGTTGAGACACTTCTGCTCCGGAGGACACTGATCATCGCTCGTACAACGAATGGCGCAGTGGGTATTGCTGTTGTAGTTCAGGGCGCATGATCCGTTGCCCGGGTAGACATGCCCGCAGTCCCCATCAGCTGCACATTGTCTCGAGCAGAATCCGATAGTGGGATTGGGCGGGGCAATACCGTTAATCACCAGACACGGGCTCCCGTCACCGCATGCGCCGGTGCAGTTACAGGGCCAGCCACTGTTGAGGGGGCAATCGGTGTCGCTGTCCGTATCCGCGTCCGTATCGGAATCAGCATCCGAGTCGCTGTCGCTATCTGAATCACTGTCCGTATCCGCGTCGGCATCGGAATCGGCGTCCGAGTCCGCATCGCTATCGCTGTCGCTATCGCTATCGCTATCACTGTCCGAGTCTGAATCGCTATCGCTGTCCGAGTCTGAATCGCTATCGCTGTCCGAGTCTGAATCGCTATCGCTATCCGAGTCTGAATCGCTATCGCCATCTCCGTCCCCATCGCTGTCCCCATCCCCATCCCCGTCCGTATCAGCGTCCGAATCCGAGTCACTGTCCGCATCGGCACCGGTATCATCATCATCGCTGCTCTCCTCACCACACATGGTGAGCCCCAGCGCCAATAGTATTATCAACAGACTTGTCAGGTTTGAGATGGTTTTCACAGTGTCCTCCTAATGGGTTTGTTTGATCGACCCGACCACTCTACTGCGTGATAAATCTCGAAGTCTGGGAGAATACCAAAGACAAAGCTCTCAGTTTTTCAAATGAGCCAGCAGGGCTCTAATCGAGAGGACACTTCAGAGAGTGGGCATACGTCGCGATCCGCACCTGTTTTCGCCAACCAGAACGCTGCTCAGGGGCGATGGTCGAATCCATCGCAAAAACGATCAACGGTTCGCCACCCGGGCAATAGACGGCCACGTCATACTTCCCATCGGGCCGAGTACCGGGCGACTCTCCAGACGATTCCCGAGCAACATAGTTCAGAATTTGGCGCAACTCAGGCGATTTGAATCGGTTGCTTTGTCCCTGCAGCACACCTCGTCGAATATCGAGCAGCTCCCCGTTGTTGAATCGGGCGGTGAATTCTTCTTTGAGTTGGTCAATCGTCAAGTCAAATTGCAGACTGGCGGCGAGAAGATCTCTGAGCGGAACGCACTCCTTGCGATCAGTGACAAACTGTCGTAACGCCATCCGGCCATCCGGTTGCCAAGAACCGACGGTCAGCGAAGAGAGACACCCGGCCGCGGTGGTAACGATTTGCGAAACTGTGCTCGATTTGGCGCTCGCTTTCGACTCGAACCATAAAATGTGGCTCTGGCCAAAGCGAGCGACAGAGGTTCCGGGGGTCATCGCAGCGATTTGGCGGGCCACTTTTGCTGGACTGGTCAGCTTGCGATCGACGCTGGCATGATTGAGCCGCACCGGGTTCTTTTGTTTGGCTAGTTGGCCCAGCCACTTCGAGAGAGAGATGACTGTCGGTCGGATCGGTTCAGTGGCGAGATTTCCTCCGGGTTTGATGAACAGAGCGATAATGGCCAACACCGCGGTGATCGCCAAGACGGAGAGGATGCGCTCGGTGGAGAATAGACCAATTCCCGCCACGGTGAGACCGAGCACCACTGTCGTACTGAAGAGGTAGCGATATCTGCCGTACGAAAATGCCTGCACCTGGTATAGCCCAAAGACCGACCGGACCATGAAAAAGGGGAGAATCACCCCCCACTCCGCGACGACGGATCCACGCCAAAACACTGCTGTCCACACGAAGGCGAGCAGGGCAGTGAACGAGGCAAAAACCAGCGCCAGCTTGCGCAAAAACCGTTCGAAGCGTTGTTGAAAGAACCGGCTGGTCTGCAAGGCGAGCCGTTTGAAATCAAAGTAGAAGAGGCGAGCCCAGCTGAACCCGGCGGCGATGAAGGGTCGGAGCAGGTAGAGGAGAATCGCCAGCCCCATCATGTCGTCCATCCGCCCGCTCGCCATCACCAGCGTGATGATCAGCGCGGCGTCGATTTGCGCCGTGGCATTGGCCGCGCCGTGCCGGATGAAGGCCCAGAGATCAGCGCGGTGCAGCTGCCGCCAACTTCGTATTGTCGAGCCCCAGGCAAGAGGTGGAATTTTGGTGCTCGAATAGGTGCGACGGGCATAGAAGAAGACCAGACCGGTTCGCACGATGCCCACAGCGGCCAGGGAGATGCCGAATCCCCACAAACCCAACCATGGCCACAAGAGCAGCACCATGATCACGTCGAGTCCGTCGCCGAGCAACAGGCTCCACAAGGGCCGGTAAACCCGGCGCAGGGCGAAGATCCCGCTGTGGTAGGTCCGTGCCGTCATATCCAAGGTGAGGCGGATCAAACACCCCAAGGCGTAGGTGTCGAAGACGCTGAATCCCAAATGGGGATCCGGTGTGAAGAGGATCCAGCTGGTGCCCCCCCCGATGAGCAGGAGGCCGACGACAACCGTCGCCAACAACCAGGCGTCGATGATCGGCCTCACCGAGGACCACCGGCGATCCCGGGCCGCCTGCCGGACCTGATGGCGCAGCTGTTCCAGACCGCCCCAATGAAGGCTTAAAGCGATGATCATCCCGCTGCGGTAGATCAGCACCGGCGCGAGAAACTCGAGCGAGAAGATCGTCGAAAAGGCGACAATCTCGATTAAATGGAGCAGGGCGCGCAGCAGCACCCGCCAGATCAGAAAGCGCAGCCGATATCGGGCGTAGGCCCAGCTTCGGTTGGTCAGCAATGCTTCATACAGCCGGGGTCGGCGCTGATCGCGGCGGGCCTGTCGGCGAAGCCAAGTGTTCAGATCGGACATCGTCTTAGCATTCCGAACTCGATCGTCGTCGATTGCGCTCGACGACCAATGAACGAAGGCCGTATTCCCGGCGCAGTTTGCGGTAGGGCATTTGGCGAAATCCCCGCACCCCATAGCTGCCGGTCACCGCGCTGGCGATCAGTCGGGCGATGAGATAATCCAGCTGTTGAAGTTGGGCGCGATCGTTGACGCCATAGCGCAGCAGTTGAGCCCCGGAATGACCCAACTCATCTCGGGGATCCAGTGCCCGATTAATCACCTGACATGCGGTTTGGGCCAACAGTGCCGGATCGCAGTGGCGGCCGAGCAAACGGCAGGACAACCGCACCCGTCGCGCCAAGTCCTGCATCAGTCGTCGCGATTTCGCAGACTTCAACTGGACGGTCCCGTCAAAGGTCACGCGACAACCCAAATACTCCACACCGGAGGTGTGGCGAACCTCCGGCCAGCGTTGGGACGGTCGTCCCGGGGTGGTCAGGTAGAGCGCCTCCCGTTTTTGCTCGTTTGACTTGAGGCCCAGCGTTCGGAGCGTGCATTCAATTTGGTCGGCCGCCCGGCGGGTGGTCGCCGGATCGGGATGGGCGAAAATGAGGTCGTCCCCGTAGCGGGCGTAGAATCCGCCGCTGATCTGCTCGAGCTGTTGGTCGAGGGGTGATAGATACAGATTGCAGATGACCGGTTGTATCGGTGATCCCGTGGGAACGCCGGCGATCAGACACACCTCTTCACTCTCGATGGTGATCACTGTGGGTCTGATGGCGCTCTGGATCAACGACCAGACGTACGCCGGGGGTTTCGTCGCAACACCACCTCGAAACACCTCCCGCAGCTGCTCCCAAACGATTGACCGATCTCCGACGGGAATGGATTCCCCGAAGCGTCGCACGTCCCGGCGCACCAGATAGAGACCACGGGTCCGCGGGTCCGGTCGATCCTTGTGGTGGTGGTCCAGGTAACGGGTCAATGCAGCGATTGCGGTGAGCGATGACCGGCCCGGTTGGTAAGAGTGGACAGACCGGCTGATCAGCGGTTGGGCCAACCGCCTGAGTTGGCGAGCCAGCACGCCGGTGACCAGGGTGTCCGTCAACGAGGCGCGGTAGATGAAGCGGTATTTGCCGTCGAGAAAAACGCGATGTTGGGTGACCGGTCCGAAGCGGTAGCGCTGAGCCCTGACCGCTGCGGCGATTCTGCGGGCCAGCTCGCCGTTGCGTTGAACCGCCGCTGCCAGGGTGAATCCCTCGCTCTCGAGCGCTTCCAGGCGGCCCCTGTTGCACCTGGTGGCCAGGCGTTGAATCTCCTTGCGGTAGAGCACCGGTGTGGTTATTTGCTGGACCAGATCATGCATCGCGTCGTTATGGGTCAGCCGCCAGGTGCGGGATGTTGACGTAACCTATGCGGCTCGTCGTAACCGAAAGGATCAGGGGCGCCAAAGACCGCGGTCTCTTGCCACCCTGGTGGATTGCGGCGCAGCACGCCGCAAGGGCTGCACTGACGGCTGACCCGGTCATTATGGACGGTTCATCGGGAAATGAAAAGGCGTTTAGCAGTCGGGGTAGCGATAGGGTTGGGAGCTACTGCAATATGGTCACCAAGTCACTGATGTTTCGCCACTCGTTGTCGATGGTGTTTGAGCAGTACTGTCCCTCGCATGAGCCGACGGCCGTGATATGTCCGCCCCGGGCGGGAAAGGTGTGGTAGGGGCGATATTTGTGATTTTGCTCACTTGTCATAATGCTGTACTGCATGCCTTCATCCAGCGGCCAGTGAACCTCGACCAGCTGTTCCTTTTGTGGTGCCATGAGGGTCTCGTTGTGTAGGGTGCCCCCACCGCCGTCGAGAAGTCTGATTTCATCGTCTTGCCCCCTGCTGTGGAAGACAAAGCTCTTGAGAATCACGTTGCGATTGGCATAAATCTTCAATCCGGTGTACTGCTCATTGGACTCCAGCCAGCGATCATCAGTGAAATTGCCCTTGTCGTAGTCGTGGTGCGGTCCCCTGAGGACGTCCGAGTCGTAGAACAGATCGAAATCGGGCAGGTAGATGAGATCCTGTGATGCACAACTCGGACGGGAGTAGCACTTCGGTGAGAAGAAGCAACGGTGATCGTTGTTGTTCGATCGGTTGACCAACCGACGCCACATGAAGTGATCGACGCCGCCCATGTTGAACGGATCCGAAAGCCACAGGACATTGTTTCGCGCCGAGGAAAACTCCAATCCGGTGTCGCGATGGATCAGACAAGCAGCAGCACCGGCCGAGTTGAACACGATTGCGTGACAATCGTCGCGGCGGTGGGTTTTGTGATCATTGACCCGGACGGTTCCGGCGTAGCAACTCGTCGTCAATCCCGGGTTGCGGCGGGATTCGTACTCGCGCCTCAGCAGCAGGTACTGGCGGGTCGGATCGAGGGTAAACCGCCGGCGCAGGGACAACGCCTCGATGTCGCCGTCGTCCTCATTGAATCCCCAGGTTGCGGAAACCGGTGGGTTGAAATGCAGCCGGATGAACGGGTTGAACCGCCAGCCCTCTCCTTCGGGGAATGTCCCGGTGGCCCCGAGCCGCTCAGCCGCTTTTTCGAAATAGGTAGCGTCTTCCGCCTTGGGCTCACAGCGGGTCACTCCGTCGAGACTGTCGTGCACGTAGTATCGCCAAGGGGTGATCTCGCTGCGGGTGTCGTCCGAGTAGAGCAGGCGGGTTTGAGTGAGGGTTGCCCCGTTTTCCGTGGGATTGGGTGAGGCCCAGGGGTTATCCCCGGCGTCTCCGTCACAGGGCACCCAATCAGCAGCCGTAATTTCATCCAACTTTCCAGTGCGGCAGATGAACTTGGCCGCGGGATCGTGGGGCTCGTCGAATTGAATATGGACATGGTTGCCCGCGGCTGCCTTGCCGAACATCGGGAAGGCGCTGATGACGATCGGGCAATCGACAAAACCGTTGCAGTCGTCGTCGATGCCGTTGCTGCAATCTTCCGGTCCCTGGGGCACGCATTCGCAGGTATACCCATCGACCTGTTCCACACATTCCTCGTGCCACTCACAGGGGCTCCCCTCGTGGGAACAGACACCTGAACCGTCACAGTAGTCGTTGCCGTTGCAGTACAAATCGTCTGCACAGGGTTCGTCGGCAAACGTAACGGTGATCAACGTACAGAAATCCGGCTGAGGGGATGCCGCCCGGCACCGCTCGGCATAGCACAGGGGATCCCACTCCGGCGGAATCGTTCCCTGAAAGTCACAGGGGGCATCTTCTTGCACCACTTGGATACATTGGTGATTGACGCAATCTTTGACTGTGCAGGTGTATGCATCGTCAGGGCAGTCATCCGGGACGTTGCATTCACCGGTGTCGCTGTCCGCATCCGTGTCGGTATCAGCGTCCGCATCCGAATCGGTGTCGGAATCGGTATCAGCATCCGTGTCAGCGTCGGTATCAGCGTCCGTGTCCGTATCGGTATCAGCGTCCGTGTCCGTATCGGTATCAGCGTCTGTGTCCGTGTCCGTATCGGTGTCGGTGTCCGTATCGCCACCGGAGCTGTCCGGTCCACTGTTGTCAGTGCCCTCCTCGACCACCAATGAGCAGCCATTCAGGACAAAAAAACCCGCTAAGGTGTACGCCATCCATCGTTTCATTTTTCTCTCCAAAACTTCAGTAAAATTACTATTTATCCAACATGGTTACATTTTTGTTGCCATCTTTAAAATTACTTTGATTTGGGGTGACAGACAACCGCTGTTTGGGATTTATCGGCCCGATTCCCGATTGCATCGTGAAGCGATATCGAAATCGCCCCGTATTTTGGCCGATTGTCCCATCGGCCGGCAAAATAGGAGTGAACCTCCAGTTGCCTTTTTTTCCGTCGATATAGAGTTCAATATGTCAAAAATAATTGTCAAATCAGGTGGGAAGTGGGGGACCCTCGTTCGGTCGACGCATTGGCTGACACTGGGGATCGCGTTTTTGTTTGGACTCTGGATAAATGCGGGTTGCGGGCGGGTCGGTTTCGAATTGGTCCAAACGAGTGAAAACAGCGAAGTGGAACAACCCGATAGCGATTCCGATACCACTAGTGATCCGGGCGCGGATGCCGATGCCGACGCCGATACGGATGCCGACACAGATGCCGATACCGATACGGATACGGATACCGATTCGGACGCGGATGCGGACACCGACGCAGATTCAGATACTGACACCGATGTGGACGCCGATGCGGACAGTGACGCCGATACCGACGCGGACGCCGATACCGATGGCGACACGGATGGGGACACCGATACGGACGCAGATGGGGATACGGATACGGACACCGATACGGACGCAGATGGGGATACGGATACGGACACCGATATGGACACGGATGGGGATACGGATATGGACACGGATGGGGATACCGATATGGACACGGATGGAGACACAGATGGAGACACAGATGCGGACACAGATACCGACACGGATGGAGACACAGATGCGGACACAGATGCCGACACGGATGCAGACACGGATGGGGATGCCGATGCAGACACGGACGCCGATACGGATACCGATACCGATGCCGATACGGACGCAGACGCTGATACCGACACCGATACAGATGGGGATACCGATACCGATACAGACGCGGATACGGATTCGGACACGGATACGGGCTCGGCGTTCACCTTCCGCCGGTCGATCACCATTCATCATCAGCAGGTCAGCGAGGTGGATCAGACCGATCTGGAGAAGTTCCCGGTGATGATTGCCACCGCAGACGACGATGACCTCAAGACCACGACCTACGGGGGAGCGGTTACCAGCGACGACGGCCACGACATTGTGTTCACCGCGCAGGACGGGGTGACGCAGCTGGCCCATGAGTTGGAGTTGTACGATGCCTCATCGGGTTCTCTGGTGGCGTGGGTGCAACTCCCGCTGCTGTTTGGGACACAGGATACGGTGATTTACCTGCACTTCGGCAATGCCGACATCGGCGCGCCGACAGTCGACAGCCGGGAGGTGTGGGACGAGCACTACCTGGGGGTGTGGCATTTGGCGGAAGATCCCGGTCCCGGGGGCGCCGGGGAGATGAGAGATTCGACCCACAACGGTATTCACGGCACCGCGGGGGGCATGGACAGTGCGGCACAGGTCGATTCGATTCTCGGCCGTTGTGTCGAGTTCGACCAAAACGACGATTTGAATGATGAAATCAGGGTTGGCAGCCCGGCCGTGGTGGACGATATCAATCCGGTGTCGATCGAGGTGTGGATCTATCCCAAGAGCTGGGGACAGGATGATGTGGGGCGGATCGTCGGCAAATCGATGGACGATCTCCAGCGACCGTTTGCGCTCTATTTCAACAATACCGGTTCTTGGGCCGGCAACGAGACAATTCGGTTCTCCCGCTCGGCAGACACTCATCACAATCTGCAGCCGGTCGACTACTCCATGTCGCTCAACAAGTGGACCCACGTGGCCGTGGTCTCGGAGATAGGCAACCTGGGCCTGATCTATCTGGACGGCGCTGCGGTCGAGGACTATCAAGATCAAATTCTCGGTGCGGGCGCGATGACCTCTGATGCGGACTACGATCTCGTCTTTGGCAATCGAAACGGCGTGACCCGCGCCTTCAAGGGAATGATCGACGAGATTAGAATTTCGAATATTCCCCGGTCTGCGGACTGGATTCACACGGGCCACGCCAATCAGCTGACCCCGCAAACCTTTTACACGATGGGCCCCAACGAGTAGGGCTCACTCCTGCAGTGAGGGTGGAAGACTCTGCGTCGGTGGCAGGGGAAAGGTGAGACAGAAGGTCGTTCCCTTGCCCTTGCCCTCGCTGTCGATGGTCATCTTGGCGTTCATCTCGGTCAGGTAGTTGTAACAACTGTGCAGGCCGAAGCCGTGGCCCTGCTCCTTGGTCGTGAACCCGAACATCCCCACCCTCTTCAGTTCTTCGTCCTCCATGCCGCATCCCGAATCGGTCAGTTTGAGATAGGCGTGATCGTCCTGCGTGTCCAACTGAACGACAAGGCGCCGCTCCGCCTCATCGACCTCCTGCATGGCGTCTTTGGCGTTTTCGTACAGATTGACCAGCACGTGTACCAGTTTGTGTCGCTGCAGCTTTACCACCGGTGCGGCCAGGTACCGTTTTTCCACCTGAATGTGGTTGTCCAAAATCGAGGCGTATTTCAACTCCAGCGCTTCGTCGACCACCTCGGTCAGGGGCAGCCTTTCGTGGAGCTGCTTTCCCGTGGCGTATTGTTGCTGGGATTGGACCACCGTGACCACCGCTTTGACTTTGTCATCGAGTTGTCGCGTTCCCTTTTGCAGTTTCTCGCTCTCCTGTTCGAGCGCCTCGGTCACCAGCTGGTAGTACTTGACGAGCTTTTGCAGTTTGTCGTGATCCACCGGCCCCGGCTCTTCGACCAGCGTCTCGAGCGCCGCATTGGCTCTGACCAACTGATTGAGCCGGGTATGGTTCACGGTGTTCTTGATCACGTAGGTCGAGACGTTGATGCTGTTGACCAGGTTGCCCACGTTGTGCAACACCCCGGTGGCGATCTCGGCCATGCCCGCCTTGTGCGCGTTGTCGATCAGCTGCTGTTTGGTTTTTTCCAGCTCGAACAGGGTCTTTTCTAGCTCGGACAGGGTTTGCTCGAGATGGATTTTTTGATGTTCGGTTTCGTCCTTCTTGTTGCTCAGCTCGTTCGTCCGTTGCTCCACCATTTGCTGCAGAGTCCTCTTTTGCAGCTCGATACGCCGTACGCGCAGACGGTGGATACCGAACACCGCGGTGAATACAACGGCAGCGAGCAAGCCGTAGAACCACCAGGTCTGCCAGTAGGGGGCGGTGACGGTGATTTTCAGCGAGGCGCCCTCGCGATTCCACACTTCGTCCGCGTTGGCCGCGATGACCGAAAAGACGTAGTCGCCCGGGGCCAAGTTGGTGTAACTGGCGAATCGCCGATTGGCCACATAGTGCCAATCCTTGTCGAATCCCTCGAGCTTGTAGGCGTACTTGTTCCCTTTGGGGTGAGCGAAGTGCAGTGCGGCAAATTCGAACGCGATCACATCATCATCCGGGTGGAGCACCAACTGCTCGGTCACTGTAATCGATTCTCTCAACAGCACGCGACCGTCCAGCTCCTGACCGATGGCGATCGGCTTGGAAAAGAGCAACAGATTGGTCAGTACCACCGGCGGTGCGTAGTCATCCTCGACAATGTCTCCGGGAGCAAAGGTGTTGAATCCGTTGACCCCACCGATGTGGATCAAGCCGGTCCGCGAACGGTACGCCGCCTTGCCGTTGAATTCATTGGCCTGCAGACCATCGTTGGCGTCATAGGATTCGGCTTTCCGAGTGGCCATATCGAACTTGGACAGGCCGAACATTGCGGTGAGCCACAAGTTGTTGTCGTCATCCTCGATGATTGAAAAGACTCTGTTGTCCGATAGACCGTCTGCGACCGTAAACCGCTCGGTCCGTCGGGTCTTGCGATCGAACAACAGGAGCCCTTCACCCGAAGCGATCCAAAAATCGCCTGTTCGGGTCTCGTACATCTGGGCAATATTCTTGACGATCGGAAAACGGGTGAAGTTCTGCTGCCGAGGATTGAACCGGTTGAATCCACCGCCCAGGGTGCCGACCCACAGCACGCCGCTGCGATCTTCGTATAGGGAGTAGATGAAGTCGTTGCTGATACTGTTGGGATCGTCCGCATCGGTTCTAAATGAGGTGAAGTCGGCGCTGTCCCGGTTGTAGCGGTTCAACCCGTGCCGTGTGCCCACCCATACGGTGTCCTTGCTGTCGATGAGCAGGGAGTACACCTTGTCGCTGCTCAGGGAGCGGGGGTTGTCGGGATTGTGCTGCAGTCTGGTGAATTTGCCGGTTTTGCGGTCATGGGTGTTCACCCCGCCCCCTTGGGTGCCGACCCAGAGCAGACCGCTTCGATCTTCGGCCACCTTGCGCACGAAGTCGTTGGACAAGGCATTGGGATCTTGGGGATTGGCCCGGATGTGCCTGACATTCCCGGTCCGGTAGTCGAAAATGCTGATCCCGCCGCCGCCGGTACCGACCCACAGATCACCCCTCTCGTCCTCGAAAAAGGAGTGAATTTTGTCGTGGCTCAGGCTGTTGGGGTTGCTCGGATCGTTTTGCGTCAGCAAAAAATTTTTGCGGGTGGCCCCGCGATACACACCTCCCCCCAGCGTACCCACCCACAGGGTCGACGACGCATCTTCAAAAAGGGTCAGAATATCCTTGTTGGTCGAGATTCCCCTGCCGCCGATCGGTTCGAATCCGTTGTTGGCTCTGTCAAAGCAGTACAAACCGCCGTTGCGAGTGCCGACGAGCAATCGGCCGTCCTTGGTCTCGTAGACCGCCTGCATCCAATTGTGGTTGCTCGGCTGGTGCGGACCAATAGTGAACCGTTCGAATCGCTGGTCATCGGGGCGGTACCGGGTCAATCCCTTTCGCGTGGCTAACCAAACGTGGGAGTTCCGGTCGACGAGCAGCTGATGCACGTGGTCGTCGCTCAACGTGGTGGGATCGTCGGGCTGATGGCGGAATGCACGAAACGTCTCGGTGGTGGGATCCAGTACGCAAACCCCGGACTGGCTGGTCCCAATCCACAAGCGGCCCGATCGGTCTTGATCGATGGAGGAAACGTGGTCATCGCAGAGGCTGGTCGGATCGGTCGGGTCGTGTTTGTAGAGGTGGGTTCGGCCCGTCGCGGGATCGAGTCGGGCCAGTCCGTGGTTGGTGCCCACCCAAATCATGCCCTGCTGATCTTCGAAAATGGCCTTGACCAGCTTCTTGAACGCGTTGGCGCCCTCACTGACATCGTAGTGATGAAACGACTCGCTGGACCAGTCGAAGAGATCGAGCTCGGTGAGGGTGCCGATCCACAGGCGACCCGAGCGGTCGCTGAACACCGTGGTCAAATAGTCGTTGGACAGGCTCGTTTCGTCTGTGACGAGTTCTTTGTAGATTTTGAACTCAATCCCATCGTATCGATACAATCCCGCTTCAGTGGCCATCCAGATGAAGCCCTTGCCTCCCTGGGTGATGCTGAACACATTGCTTTGAAACAGACCGTCTTTTTCGGAGATGGCCACGAAACTGGGATGGTCCCGGGAATCAGTGGCGCTATTGATCGGGCTGCTGACAAAAACGATCGTCGCAACCAGGACGGCGGTGCACCGCCACTTGTGCGAAGCACTTGGCCCGACCCGCGCGTTCGAGACAGCGCCTGACGTTTTGTCGTCCATGAATGCGACCTTGTGGCATCGAACGATCGATCCGGCGACGAAATCTCCTATAGTATGTAACGATCACGGTCATCATATCTTTAATGGACGGAGTCGGCGCTGGAGCGCAAACCGGCTTCGGGAGGCGTAGAATGAACAGCTCGAATGATGCCGGTTCATGTCTAATTGTATGATATTATTTTCTTTTCTTGCTCTTACTGCCGCTTGCCGATGGCTTGCCCTTGTGCTCGCCGCACCACCAATCCTTGAGTGTTGCCGGCATAAAGGAGTGCACATCCGGACCGGGACGTGCCCCGGGCATGCCGGGCATGGCGGGCATGTCCATCACGACGACCGAGGGCGGGAACCGGCAGCACCACCCATCAGGACCCTCTTGATTGTCATTGACCTTCCAATAGTGGCAGGAGCTACACGTGGGTTGTTCCATTTTGATCTCCTCTTGTTCGAACTGTCGCGATCGGGCGTGAGCATTAGCATAGATCGGCAAATCTGCATAGACTTGTGCGTGTCCAGGCAGCGTGCTACTCTTTTACTGCTTAACAACTACAAGACCTGGGTCGAGATAGGAAGTCACGGGTCTCCTGTCGGGAGGAAGGAAGTCATGAACAGGCGTCATCTGATCGGGATGTTGGTGACACTCACCGTTTTGGCATGGTATCCCGCGCAGAGTTTAGCCCAGGGAACGGACCAGTTGATTGAACCGGATGAGCCGGTCGAGGCCAAGTTCGTCGGTGTTTCCGGTGGTGCGATCGCCGGCGCCGAGCTCGTCATCGCCGCACAGGCGTTGTTGGGCGTAAAAAAAACCTGGGCCTACTTGACCTTTCCAGTGTTGGGCGCAGCCGGCGGGGGAGTCGGCGGATATTTTTTGGAGCAGCAATCCGCCCAAGGTGCGGTCGGGTTGCTGGTCGGCAGCATGGCGCTGCTCATCCCCACCGCATTGTTGTATTCATCCGCCACTGCCTATAACCCTGAAGACGAGGAGGGCGTGCTGGTCGAATCTTATGAAGATGGGGAGTTTTCGTTCGAGATTACGCCATCGGCCGCGTCGACCTCGACGGACGAAACCACCACCGAGGTGGAGAACCGGCCCTCGGCGATTCCCGGTGGGGGCGCCGGTCCGGTGCAGCCCGAGCCGGCCGCTCCCGCGGACGAAGCAGCGCCTCCTGCGGAAGGGGGCGAGTCACCGGGCGCCAGATTGAACCGGAGCGATTCTCCTCATCAGGTGGCTTCCGGGCGTAAAGTCACCTACACGGTGCAACGGCCGCGACACAGCCCGCCAAAATTGAAACGAGCCGCACCGCCGTTACCCTCCGCCGTGGTCAGAGTGAGCAGCGAAGGAGATGCGCGCTTGGCCATGCCCGCGGTCGCGCTGAGGCCCCGCCGGCTGTCCAAAGACGAAGCCGTATCCGGCCTCAAGCCCGGTCTCGAGGTGTTCGTCCCGTTGCTCCACGTCGATCTTCCCTAGGCTAGAGTTTCGCCATTTTTAAGGACTCCCTCTCCTTTCGTAATGAGCACATTTTTGCAGAATTGATCACGATCGAGAGGACGAGCAAGTGTCTC
>JANQET010000149.1 GCA_028278265.1 Myxococcota bacterium | reverse complement strand
CTCGTGCTGGCGGTGTGGATGGACGTGGTGATTTCGAGGAAACAATCCCGGGTGACAGCCTAAAATTGCTCCACTTCGTACTCTTCCGGTAGATTTCTGTCGTCGTAGCAGAACTGAATACCCGATTGTTCGAGGCAGCCGTACTGGGTCGGCTCATCCAGTACGGGATCGTGCTCGGTGTTGCGGCATTGGGCTGCTTCGGTGCACGACCGGGTGCAGATCTTGGAGTCAATCGTGGCAGTGAGGAGCTGGCCCAGAACGTCCACCTCCACATCGGCACTGTAACTGACCATTACCGTCCCGGCAGCGCAGGCGACCATCGCGCCGTGGTCGCCGAATTCAGCGTTATCACAGATCAACTGGGCCCCTTCGCAGGCGGTGGCCATCAGGGAGCAGTAGCCGTTGGCAAAGTAGGTATTGGTCGCCATATCCCCCTCGTAGCTCCTCAGGCAGACCAGCTCACTACCGGCCAAGTCACCGACGTCATCGCATCCGATAATCGTTCCTCCGTTGGGAATCGGGATGCCAGTCATCGACTGCTCACACCCTTCCCCCTCACAGGTGCACGCCGAGCCGATATCCAGATCCCCATCGGCGTCCGAGTCCCCATCTCCATCGGAATCCGAATCGGTATCCCCGTCACTGTCGCTGTCTGCGTCCGCATCACTATCTGAGTCTGAGTCGCTGTCCGTGTCCGAGTCCGTATCCGCGTCTGAATCGCTGTCCGAGTCCGAATCTGTGTCACTATCCGAGTCCGCATCGCCGCCGGTGTCGGGATCGTCACTTCCCCCGCACGACAACACGATGCCCAAAGTACCGGCCAGCACCCACCCCATCAAAATCGCGAATGGTCTCATTTTTGCTCCTTTGGTTGAGTCCGAGGCCTGAATTCTATGGGGGAACGCCGTAAATAGAAACTCAAAAAATACCGAGCCGAAGAGGGTCCGAAGCTCAACGCGCTCAGCCCCTGTAACGAACCTCCCACCCGGGCGCTCGAACGAGGAGGAGGTAGTGTCATGACTACTGGAAGATCAAAGAAGAAAACAATTGCGATATGGATCGTGAGCTTGGGCCTGGCCTTTGCCTTCTTGGGCGCGGGCGGGATGAAATTGGCCGGGGCCGAACCGTTGGTGCAAAACTTCGCCAAATGGGGCCTGCCCGATTGGTTGCGCTACGTCACCGGATTCGTGGAGGTGGTCGCCGCATTGCTGCTGATCGCACCCAAGACCCGGTTTTTCGGGGCGGCCCTCATCCTGCCCACAATGGTAGGAGCGGTCTGGATCCACCTGGCATTTGCCGAATACGCCGGGCTCGGTGCCCCACTGATCCTGTTCGCCCTGGCGGCCATCGTCGGCTACACCTACCGGGAGACGGCCTACCGGCTGCTCCACCTGGGACAGTTCGCCGAGGAGAAGGTGGCAGTGAAATAGGACGCTGTGCCGATCCTTGACGGGACGAATCAATATCCGATCGCGCAGCCGTCTTTGCGGGATTCGGTTCCGCCGTAGAGGGTGTGGGTTGCGGCGTCGATCCAGATGCCCTGGTAGCCGCCGAATCCGCCCCGGTTGGTGGAGAGGCGATGGCCTCGGGAGACGAGCTCCCGCATCACCTCTTCGTCGATACCCTGTTCCAGGTAGACGGTGCCTCCGTCGGTCATGCTCCCCCCCTCCGGCTTGGATGATCCGGAATGGCGAAATCTCGGGGCGTCGCCGGCTTGCTGGATGTTCATACCGAACTCCAGAATGTTGAGCAGTACCTGCACATGGCCCTGGGGCTGCATCGCGCCCCCCATCACGCCGAACGAAAAGAGCGGCTTGCCTTTGTGGGTGACAAAGGCCGGGATGATGGTGTGAAAGGGTCGTTTGCCCGGTTCGATCACATTGGGATGCCCCTCTTCGAGACTGAACAGGGCCCCCCGGTCCTGGAGGCAAAATCCCAACCCGTCGGGTACATTACCCGAGCCGAAGCCAAAGTAGTTGCTCTGAATCAACGACACCGCGTTCAAATCCTTGTCCACCACTGTCAAATACACCGTATCCCCGCGCTCCAGTTTGAACGGCCCGTGGGGAACCTGCTTATTCGCCCGCTCGCTGCTCAACAGGCCGATCCGTTTTTGGGCATAGGCCGCAGAGACCAATTGCTTGACCGGTATTTTCACAAAAGCGGGGTCGGCGTAGAATCGCGCGCGGTCCTCGTACACGATCTTTTTGGTCTCGATGAGGGTGTGCAGATAGTCCGCCGAGTTGTGGCCCATCTTTTTCAGGTTGAACTTTTCGAGCATCTTGAGCATCTGCAGAACGGCGATACCCTGGCCATTGGGCGGCAGCTCCCAAACATCGAATCCCCGGTAGCGCACCCGCACCGGGGTGACCCACTCGGCCTTGAACCCGGCAAAGTCGGCTGCGCTGAAGAACCCTCCTTTTTTCTTGGAGTAGGCGACGATCTTTTCGGCTATTTCCCCTTGATAGAACGCCGCGGCCCCTTTGTCGGCGATCAGGGAGTAAGTGGCAGCGAGTTGGGGATTGGCGAACAGCTCCCCCTTCTTGGGCGCCCGCCCCTTCGGCGCGTAGAGTTTCTGAAAATTCTCGAACTTCTCGAACCGCTCGACCGAGCGCTGCCAGTAATAAGCGATTAGCTCGGAGACCGGAAATCCCTTGCGGGCGTATTCAATTGCCGGGGCCAGCACCTGTTTCATCGGCAATTTGCCGAATTTGTCGTGCAGGGCAAACCAGCCGGCCACACACCCGGGAACAGTCCAAGGCAAGGGGCCGTCGGCGGGCATCTGCTCGATCCCCTTCTTCTTGAAGTGGTCGAGGGTGAGCGCCCGGGGGGAGGATCCGCTGGCGTTGAGGCCGTAGAGTTTTTTCTTTTTGTTGTCCCAGACGATGGCGAACAGATCACCGCCGATACCGCTGCCGGTGGGCTCCATCAGACCCAATGCGGCATTGACCGCAATGGCCGCGTCCACCGCCGTGCCCCCTTGTTTGAGCACATCGAGGCCAATCTGGGCGGCCAGCGGTTGACTGGTCGCCACCATCCCGTTGGTCGCGATCACCTCCGAGCGGGAGGCAAACATCTTGCCGGTGATGCGATCAGCCGCCTGCACGGCGACGCCCATGGCCATCAACCCCACAACACATACCAACCGGAATATACGCATCTCGCTTTCCTCTTTGACTTGGATTGTTCATCGGGCAGGATAATACGCCAAGACAGATTTTATGCACCACTACTTATTTATTCTCATCAGCAATTTGCCAATCCGCTCGAAATAAGCATCCCCGGCGTGGTCGTGAATATCATTGTGTCCGGCCAGGGGCACCTTGAACAGGGATTTTTGCGGATCAGCGCTGGCCTTGATGAGCATCTCCCCTTCGGTAAAGGGAATGACCTGATCTTTTTCGGCGTGGATAATCAGGGTTGGCAGCGCGATCGATTCGATCTTCTTAAGGTTTTGCGGACCGTGATGCTCCTTGATCCCCACCTCGTGCACCGGAATCTGCATCAGTTCGAGCAGGGGCAGGATCAGGGCGAATCCGCTCTCGATGATCATCCCCTTGATCTCTTGCGGCCGACTGTGCGCCAATTCGATCGCCGGCGCAGAGCCGAGGGAGCGGCCCATGACGACAATTGGTCCGCTTACCCCCTCGTCTTTGAGCACCGACTTGAGCTCGTCGAACTGCAGATGGGCGTCATCGAGAAACTCGTGCAGGGTCGGCTCCCCAGTGCTGGTCCCATAGCCCCGATACTCGGCGACGACCAGTGACGCGGGCAGCTGGCGAAAGCGATCGGCCACCCCGTCGTAATCGTGGGCGGTCTCCCCGTTGCCGTGAAAAAAGAACACCACCGGCGCCGTGGGCTCTCCCAGAAACAGCCGCAGGCGCAGTATCGGACCGTTTTTCGCCTTGAACAGGTGATCGCGCGCTCCCTTGGCGCGGGGTCCGAATGGGGAATCGGGTCGGGGATAAAAGATC
Organism: Myxococcota bacterium; assembly: GCA_028278265.1. Taxonomy (GTDB): domain Bacteria; phylum Myxococcota_A; class Polyangia; order JAAYKL01; family JAAYKL01; genus JANQET01. The sequence continues at coordinate 1,025 of JANQET010000149.1, read as the reverse complement.
GCCGCAGCGTACTTCTTCTTCATCAGCGGATTGGCCTTGCTCATTGCTTCACTGCTCCCGGCCTCGCCGACCCGCGCTGGGGTGTCGGCCGCCAAATTTTTGTTCGAACGGACCGTGCGGGCGTCCAGCTGCGCCTTTTTGTCGCCACAACCGGACAACTGGACCAACGCCAAGACGAGGGCGACACCCGTGCGGATGCCCCTATGCCACCCCAGTCCTGCTGTCGCTCTCATAGCTGTGAAATATACGCTGATATCGGGAAAATGAAAAGTATCTCTCGCCGCGCCGCTGTCTCAGCGAGCTCGGAACGGTGTCCCGTCCCTAGACCGGAGTTTGAGATTCCGGCGCAGCCGCCGGTGGGGGTGCCGTCGTTTGGCGCAGTCTCATACCCGCCGCATGGGGATCGAATCCGGGGGAGAACCGGGTGTGCTCGTCGTAAATCGCCCCATGCAGATTGGCACCCTTGAAGTCGGTGTCGATCAGAATTGCCCCTCCAAAGAAGCAACCGCCCAAAGACACCCCGCGAAAATTGGCCCCCCGCAGATTGGCCCCACCGAAAAAGGCGCTCTTGAGGATCGTCCATTCAAAATACCGTTCGCCATTGGCATACCGGGCCAGCAGCTCCTGATCGGTCTGCGGGGGCTTGTAATCCTGCGGCCGGACATAGGGATCTTGAATGTTCTCGTTGTTCATCGTGGTTGACCCTTTCTAGGCTGATGGCAGACCAACTGATCCGTAGTGTATCAAATTAACCGGCGTGGACACAAGATACGCGAATCAACCCTCGCCTCGGGCCCGTTGGGACCTCACACCCTTGGCCTCTTGAGATCTCACCCCGAGTCCCTTGGGACCTCACCCCCAGCCCCTCTCCGTCAAGCGGAGAGGGGAGCCAGAAGGGAAGAGATCCCTTCCCAATCCCTTCTTCTCATTCCCCCTCTCCACCTGAGAGGGTGTTGTAAAAGGATTGCCTGTAATATGGCAAACATGGTAAATTAGTTAAATGTGTTCAAGAAGAAGAATAAAGC
>JANQET010000088.1 GCA_028278265.1 Myxococcota bacterium | reverse complement strand
CCGCGCACCCGGTGACGATACCGCAAGTCTTTGTCCTCAAGGTCGATAAGCTCAAATCGATATCTGAAATCTCCTTTGATTTTAACGTGTTCTGTCCATGACGGTTTGGCTTCGGGCTCGGACTTCACCAGCTCACCCGCCCGGGCGGATTGGCTGGCGATGCCGCTGACGGCGATTGCTGCAAACCAAATGAGCGCTAACCATTTCCAACTGAACTGCTTCATCAATAATCTCCTTTTTCTGCGGTCTGTGGTGGCTCAGTTTCAAGCGGTGATGTAATTCACTTTTGTGACAGCCGGGTTACACCATCGTGAAATTTGAGGGAACATAAACTTGCCGAAAGTGTCCAAACCCCAACGAATTTCAATAAACCTGGTACCCTGTACCCGAGGCTGCAGATGAGCACATCCGATTTTGAAAACACCGCCCCCGACCCTCCACCTGACTTTTTTTCCCGCCGGGTGGTGCGCTGGACCCTGTTCATCGCCTTTCCCCTAGCCATTTTCATCCTCGTCAGTGCGGCGATTCGCATCTCCCAACTGGGCATCGACCATTCCATTTTCGTCTATGGTCAAAAGCGGGTGGTCGCCGGCTGGCCGGCAGCCCTGCGGGTGACCCTGGTGGACGACCCCACCGGACAGTACGTTCTGCCCAGCTCCCTTCGCGGCTACCTGGTGCAAAACGGCGAACGGCAGCTGATTTTTGACGGCCCCGGCCCGGCAGATAGTGTCGCGCTCACCCGCAACTACAAGGTGCCCGCGCTGAACCCGGGACCCGCCGAGCTCGAGCTCGACGTGCGCTTCGACAACCGCCGTCGAACCGTCCGCGCCGCGGTTGAGATCGTCGCTGCCCCGGCGGAAGAGGGATTGACCATCCCCTCGGACACCAACCCGAAGAAAAAACCCTCCACCGTCGTCCTCGAGGAGAACCGCGCCCAGGTGTTTACCGAAGATCGGGGCGCACCGACCGGATTGGGCTCTGTCTTCTTCTTTCGGACGAGCGATCCGTCGGGTCACCCCGTGGCCCTGGAGCGGGGCATCGCCTTCAGCGGTCTGCGCCAGGGGGATCTGCCGCAGAAAATCACAACGGATCGGCTCGGACTGGCCGGGGTGCAACTGATGCCGATCGACATGCGGCTGGGCTTCACCCTGAAAGGCGCGCGGCCCGTCTCCTCGCTAACGGCCGACGAAACCGGGCGTGCCGACAGCCAACAGGCCGACTCCCCTCTGCATCCGCCGGTGATTCACAGCGGTATCTCAGCCGTGGTGCAAAATCCGATTGCCCGGGCCGATGAACCGGTGCGGCTGACGATCAACCAGGTGGCCAACGGCGGGCCCCTGTACGCCGATCTGTTTCATCAGGGACAGTGGATCCAGAGCACCTCGGCCTGGCTCAGCAGTGATCGGGCCAGCTTGACCATCGATCCCCCATTGGCCGGGATCAGCCGGGTGCAGCTCACCACTTCGGCCTTTGCCTCGGCCCGCTCTGTGGCGGTGCGCCATTTTTACAAATTGGCGAAAAACGAGACGGTCACCTCGGGCTTGCGCACCCTCTTGCGGCGGCTGACCCGGTCCTCTGCCGACCAATCCTGGGCCCAGGCCGCACTCGCCCTGCCCCTCGATACCGGTGAGGGCTTTGACCACCGGCTGGCCGCCGCATTCGCCTTGAGCCGGCTCTATGCCGGTCATTGCGAGATTCCGCAACTCGTCTATTCTCGCAACGAAGACGACGCTGAGCTCGGTGCCTACAAGAGCCGGTTTCAACGGATGATCATGATCGCCATCTTGAGTCTCGGCTTGGGTATCGCGATTCTGGTGACCTTTTTGGGCGTCACCACCCACCGCCGGCAGGCCCGCGTCTCGATGATGATCATGGCCGATGCTCCTGAGCTGGACACCCTGGATACCCCTGACAACGAACGCCGGGCCCGGACCGCCCGGTGGACGGTGACGATCTACGGTATCGTCGTCTTTTTTGCCCTGGCCTGCGCCTTTATCTCTATTGCAATTCTGGTCGATTCGATGACCTGGTGGACCAAGTAAATCACCCAATCCACTCGCTAAACCGAGCTGATTTTGATATGGTGAACTGCCCTGGCAAAGGTCAGGAGAAGACGGGAGAGCCGTGATGAGACAACTGTTTCTTCGGCCCGGTAAGCCCGCTGACCAGTAGTATTTATCGAATTTTCCAGGCTCACGAGCAAGGTGCCGATGGTGTTGACCCTGCGACATCGGGGGTGGTATTTTTTTATGCAGGAGAAATACAATGAAACGATTTGTGGCGATTTGGTTGGTCGTTTTGCTCGTCCCTGCCGTCTTGGCGCTGACGATGTGCGAAAAGGAAAGTTCCGTCGGCGACAGTGGTGCACCGGATGGGGACAGCGATACGGATAGTGATGCCGATGGGGATGGGGATTCCGATGGGGATGGGGACAGCGATGCGGACGGAGACTCGGATGAAGGGCCCACGGTCAGCCTCACCGGAGTGGTGAAGTCCGCCTCCGGGTTTCCCATTGCCGGGGCGCTGGTCTACGTCACCTACGGCAACGGATCGGAGATCCCGGACAATGCCTATTGCTACGAATGCGACGAGGTGACCGAGGGGCGCTACGCCCTGACCAATCCGGACGGCACTTGGACGATCGACAGGGCACCGGTGGGTACGCTCAATATCGTCAGTCGAAAGGGATTCTTCCAACGGCAGCGGGAGATTGTCATTGCGGCCAGCCCGGATGTGCAGGAGGTGCCCGAGGAGACGACCACCCTGCCCGGGGCGAACACGGCGGACGGTTTGGATCGAATTCCCAACTACGCGGTGTTGCTCAACAGCTGGGATCGGCCGGAGGTGCTGTTGGCCCGGATGGGGCTGGCCGAATTGGACGCCACCGGCGAGCTGGTGCCGGGTACAGCCAACTTCGACATGTACGAAGAGTCCGAGACCAATCCCGATGCGGTCGGCGCAGCAGATCTGCTGTTCGAGAGTCAGGAGACGCTGAACCACTACCACATGATCTTTTTTCCCTGCACCTGCAGCACCCTCGACCACACCCAATACCGGGACATGCTGATCCAATATGTCGCGGACGGGGGCAAACTGTACAGCACCTGCTGGGCCGGACACTGGGCCGAAATCGCCTTTCCCGATGTGATCGATTTTGTCGGCGAAGATACCGGGACCAGTCCCGGCGCCACGCCCGGAGAGTGGGACTCGGCCGCCACCATCCTGGACGACACCATGCGCGCCTGGCTCTCGGTCGTGGTACCGAACGAAGATCCGGACAATTTTCCCATTCGGGAGTTGTGGGCCGAAGTGGAATCGATTTCATACGAGGCCTACGACGGGCACGGGGTGGTGATCCATCCGGACGGCAGCTGGGATATCGAGGGTCCGGTGATCCCCACCGTCTGGGTCGAAGACGTGCAGGCCAACCCGGGGCAGCTGCTGACGTTCACCTTTCCCTACGATTGCGGCAAGGTGTTCTATTCCAATTATCACGTGACCATGGACACCGGGGGCGGAGAGTCCCAACCCCAGGAGTGGGTGCTGATTTACCTCTTCTACGAAATCGGCGTCTGTCTCGGTGAGCCGATTATCGAGTAACACTTCCCCACCAAATCCCGCTTGTCAGATTGCACGCCCGGTTGACTATTCATTGATTCAGACTCGGATAGTGACACTGACTCAGACGCGGACAGCAATTCAGACACCGATTCGGATTCGGATTCAGACGCGGACAGCGATGCGGATGAAGATGACGACGACGACAGCGGTGATGGCGATCAGGGAGGCTGTGGTTGCCGGACAGCCGCCCGCCCGACAGGACTCACCGGCCTGTTGATGCGTTTGATGACGAGCTAGCACCCCATCCAATGAAGATGTTCTCCACCACGAACGTTCACCAAAATGTGCACGCGATCGAGCAAGACCCAATTCACGTGACCATAGTCACACAGCAAAAAATACTCAAAATCTACCGGTCGGTCTGGCACTGGAGCCGTTCAGGAACCGGCGGTCACCATTTTCGTCGTCTGTTATGGTGAACGTTCTTTGGAGTGTTCAAAAATTTTAATTGATATCGAAAAATAAAGTAGTTTCGAACTGTTACCTGGTCAATATGGAAAAAAAGTAAGAAAATTCAAACGTAATTAACAACACCCTTGAGCCACTCATCGGACTCCCGGAACTGTGTGCCTATGAAATTGACACTAAGCCACACCAGAATCAAGTGCGCTATCGAACTGACCAGCCCGTCAAAGAAATGATGCAAAAATGGTTTCAATTTTGTAAAACATCTGAACACATTCAAAATTACGGAGAATAGAATGAACGACACCAGAACAAAACTAAAACGAATATCATTTGCCGTCGTTGCCGCCGCACTGCTGGTCTGGTCAACCACTGCAATGGCCTTCGACTGGCACGTCGACCAACAGACCGGGACGCGCATTGTGGAAGGCGAGGTTATGGATACATGTGGTTTTCCCACGACCGGATATATCGGAGGGTGCACGGCGACCCTAGTTCATCCCTGGGCAATTACCACAGCTGTTCACTGCGGTGATCCGGATCCGACGTCTATCAGTTTCGGTACCACCGGGAGTGATAAGACCGTAGGTATCGATCATTGTGTCAAGAACGGCAGTTTGAGCGATGATTCGATGATCTGCTTGCTCGATGAAGCGGTCACGGAGCTTCCGGTAGTCCCCATACTTTTTGGCTGTGAAGTAGACAAGTATCTAGAAGAGGGCGCCCCTGTAGTAATCGCTGGCTATGGCACGACAAGTTACGGCGCGAGTGACGGCGGTACGCTTCGTTGGGGGGCTCAGACTGTCAATTCAATCTCCTCAAAGTACGTTATTGTTGGCGATCCGGGCGTGATGCCCTCTCCCTGCCCTGGAGATTCCGGTGGACCGGCATATATCCAACTCGATGATGGCACTTGGCGGAATTTTGGCACGGTTTGGAAGGGAACGACCGGAACTCCCTGCAACTCTGCGTGTGAGTACCAGCGTCCAGACCAAATCGTCGCCTATTTCGAAGAACAGACAGGAGTGGACATAACGCCGTGCTTTGATGCTGAGACCGGCGACTGGAATCCCACTGAGGAGTGCGGCGGTTTCTGGGCCGGTGACGAAACTGGATCGGGAGCTGGCTGGAGTGATTGGTGTGATGGTTCTCCTGTGGGTGGTTACAGCGATCAGTGCGGTGATCCCTGGGGCGGCGGTGACTCGGATACGGACAGTGACACCGACTCGGATACCGATTCGGACACCGATTCGGATAGTGACTCTGATAGCGACTCTGACAGTGACTCGGATAGCGATTCGGACAGTGACTCGGATAGCGATTCGGACAGCGATTCGGACAGTGACTCAGATAGTGATTCGGACAGTGATTCGGATAGTGATTCCGATAGCGATTCAGACAGTGACTCAGATAGTGACTCTGACAGCGATTCCGATGGGGACGGTGACGGTGACGGCGATGGAGACGGCGACTCGGACAGCGACTCAGACAGCGATTCGGATAGTGATTCCGATAGTGATGCAGACGGCGATGACGACGATGACAACGGCTCCGACGATCAAGGAGGTTGCGGCTGCTCGACAGTTGGACGTGGCTCGGGCCTCATCAGCATGATTCGAACCATTTTAAACTGAGCCTCTCCGCACACAAGAATTTCCGAACCAGAAACACTTGGCTCCCGGACATCGCTAAGTAGCGTGCCTACGGCCCACTGCGGACACACTTTATCGCGGTACCACTATCACTATCGTCATCAGAAAATAATATCTGTTCTCCTGAAGTAAAGAATATTCCGAATCTCTCTCCGTGATTGGCAAGGAAGACAGATGTCGTCGACGATTTGAATCTCCAGGCTGGCATTTCCGGAAATTCTGACACCGCGCCGCTGGATACCCCAATGTCCACAAGACTGCGCAATTCAGCAATGTTCGGCAATCGCCAGTCGTCTAGTCCGCCGTAAGTTATCTCTTCGCAATGCTTCAGCGATTCTTTCCAAGGCAGATCCTTTTCAACTGTCAATTGCCACTCAAGGCCTGTAGCCCGGTCGAGTACGACCTCTTCTCCTGTTACTCCCGCAATGTAGTAACGATCTGATTGTCGCCTCAGGGCTTTTCTCGTTGAACCAGTTCGGACGCAGCGAGCGGATTTTTCGCCGGTCTTCAGCCAGGTTTGGGCAACACCATGAGCAGTGTGCATACTCCATGCTTCCGAATAGTCGTCTACTTTTGCAGATGAAGTCCAAATCGACATCACTTCTAAACTTGGAAAATAATCTAAGTCTGTAGCGGGATAAAACTTGGAAAAATCTATAATGCTAAGAAGTTCATGATAGTCAGGTAGCCGCCAGTCTTCTTCGCCGGCAAACACTAGGTTATCGCAGAAGTCGACTGCCCCTTGCCAGTCCTTGCCCTGAATAAAACTTTGCTGCCAAATCAATCCTGTCAATGAGTCCTCCACAACGGTATCGACACCAATGGTTTTGACGGTGAAATTTCGGTCGTTGGAGGGATATTGAGCGTCTTGTCCGGGCGCATTTCCATCTTGTGGCCACATAGGTCTGAAAACAACACTCACGTAACAGCTTAAATTTATGCCATTTTTTTGAGAATGGTGCCGCATGTG
>JANQET010000077.1 GCA_028278265.1 Myxococcota bacterium | reverse complement strand
CGATGCCCGGGCGGCCATCTCCCCGATCACGGCGACGGTTGCCCGGTAGATCGCCCCTGGGTCGACGAAGCGCACTTCGGTCTTTTGCGGATGCACATTGACGTCAAAACTACCCGGCGGCATGGTCAGCGCCACCAGTCCCACCGGGTATCGCCCCGATTCGAGGGTACCGCCGAACGCCTGGGTGATCGCTTTCAGCAACGTCCTGTCCCGTACGAAGCGTCCGTTGATATAGGTGTACAGGGAGCCGGCCCCGGCGCGGGCCCGTTCCGGCGGTCCCAGCACGGCGAGCACGTCGATACCCCCGTGACCGCCTTCGGCGCGAATCAGATGCTCCTTGCGGAACAGATCGGCCAGGCGCTCCTCGATTTTGAGCACCCGGGGCAACTGGCGGGTCGAACGGCCGTCCGAGGTCACCTTGAAGTCCACCTCCGGATGTTGCAGGGCGAGCCGGAGCAGCGCGTCGCTACAGTGGCCGGCCTCGGTGCTCTGGCGTTTGAGAAACTTGAGCCTTGCCGGGGTATTGTAGAACAGCTCGCTGACTTCGATATCGGTGCCCACCGGGCAGCCCACCTCCTGCTCCTCGACCACTGCTCCCCCCTCGAGTCGCAGCAGCCGTCCGGCCAGCGCGTCCGCGGTCCGCGAGCGAATCGTGACCTTGGCCACGGCGGCAATCGAGGGGAGCGCCTCACCGCGAAAGCCGAATGTTCCGATCGCATCCAGATCCGTGAGGGAGGTGATTTTGCTCGTCGCGTGGCGCAAAAAGGCGGTGGATATCTGATCGGCGGGCAATCCGCGGCCGTCGTCCACCACCCGAATCCGCAGAATCCCCCCGCCCTTGAGGTCGAGATGAATTCGCGTCGCGCCCGCGTCCAGACTGTTCTCGATCAGCTCCTTGACCACCGAACCGGGACGCTCGACCACCTCGCCGGCGGCGATCTGATCGGCGACCAGTTGGGTGAGTACTTCGATTTTGTTGTGTCCGGTCAACTCGCACCCCTTTGATATTGGTTCTCCTGCCGAATTCTCCGGTTTTGCCCCGAGGAGCCCCATTGCGCAACCCGAGAATGCCAAACAGAGCGCTTCGCCGGCCGCGGCTCGGGGTGACTTCGCACGATTTTAACTTGAAACCCTTAGGAAAAAATGGTTTTGTATTCTATTATGAAAATTGATCGTAGAATGCAAAATGAATAGAATTTCTTCTTTTGCTGTAGGCAGTTACACCATTGCAGGGGCGCGGTTCAGCCCGTGGAATTGCACGGCGTCCGAAAAGTTTTAGGCTAGATGAACATGATTAAGGCGACTTTTGATATTCGACGGGCGTTTGTAGATTATTTCAAATCCAACCGTCACAAGGTCCTCTCGTCAGCACCCCTGGTTCCGACCAGCGACCAAACGCTGATGTTCACCAACGCCGGCATGGTTCAGTTCAAGAATGTTTTCACCGGCCAGAGCAAGCGTCCGGCCCCCTGCGCAGCGACCGTGCAGAAGTGCATTCGCATCAGCGGTAAGCACAATGATCTCGAAAACGTGGGCCGCACCTCCCGCCATCATACGTTTTTCGAAATGTTGGGCAATTTTTCGTTTGGCGATTACTTCAAGAGAGATGCCCTGGAATACGGTTGGGGATTTTTGACTGAAACCCTCAAGCTCGATCCGAATCAGCTCTGGGTATCGGTGTTTGCCGGAGACGAAACCGCTCCGGCAGATGAAGAAGCCTACGACTTGTGGGCCAATCATATTGGTGTTCCGCAGGAGCGGATTTTTCGCTGTGGTGCCAAGGACAACTTCTGGTCGATGGGGGACACCGGCCCTTGTGGTCCTTGCTCGGAAGTTCATTTCGACCGGGGGGACGCTTTCGGGCCGGCCGATCTGACGAATGGGGAGCGCTACTTCGAGCTGTGGAATCTGGTCTTCATGCAGTACCAGGTCGACACACCCGGCGGACCGCTGAAGCCGCTGCCCGCACCGTGCATCGATACCGGGGCCGGGCTGGAGCGAATCGCGTCCGTTCTGCAAGGGGTCGACTCCAATTACGACATTGATGTTTTCAAGCCTCTGGTGGAAAAAGCGGCCTCCCAGGCAGGCACCCGCTACGGCGCCGCACCGGCCACGGATGTCTCCCTGCGGGTGATCGCCGACCACGCCCGGATGACCGCCTTCCTGATCAGCGAAGGGATCTTTCCGGAGAAAACCTACCGCGAGTATGTCTTGCGCCGGGTGATGCGGCGGGCCATTCGCCACGGTCACCGCCTGGGCATCGACAACCTGTTCATGCACGAGATCGCCAAGACGGTGGTCGAGATCATGCACGGCGCCTATCCCGAGCTCACCGACCGGGTCGATTTGATCGATCGCGTCTGCCGCCAGGAGGAGGAGCGATTTCGCGAAACCCTGGGTCGGGGGCTGGAGCTGCTGAGCACCAACGAAGAGTGGACCGTCGGCCCGGACGGCGCGAAGACCCTTCCGGGCGAGATAGCCTTCGACCTGACCGCCACCTACGGATTCCCGATGGACTTGATCGAGGTGATCGGCCGCGACGAGGGCTTCACCGTCGACGAGAAGGGGTACGAAGAGGCCAAGAAGCGTCATCAATCCATCTCCGGAGCGGGGAAAATCGGCGATGAGGCAGTGGCGCCGGTTTACGATGACCTGCTCGCTTCGGTGGGTCAAACCGAGTTCGTCGGATACGAGGGGGAGCGCGCGTCCGCCCAAGTACTGGCCATCGTGCGGGACAAGCAGACCGTCCCGCACGCTACCAAGGGACAAGAGGTTGAGGTGGTATTGGAGGTGACGCCGTTTTACGGTGCAGCCGGCGGCCAGGTGGGGGACACGGGAACCCTGAGCTGGACCGACGGCTCGATGACCGTCTCCGACACCCAGCGACCCCTGCCCGGACTGGTCGTGCATCGGGGCACCGTCGAGACCAATCGGCTGCGGGTGGGCGACCCGGTCGAGGCGGTGATCGACGGGGACCGTCGGTTGGCCATTCGTCGACACCACACGGCGACCCATCTGCTGCACCTGGCCCTGCGCGAGGTGCTCGGCGCCCACGCCACCCAGAAAGGGTCGAGGGTGGCAGCGGATTCCCTGCGCTTCGATTTTGCCCATTTCGAGCCCCTCTCCGCTGCCCAATTGGCCCAAATCGAAGAGCGGGTCTACGGACTGATTCTTCAGAATCACGCGGTCGATACGGCGATCAAATCGTACACCGAAGCCCGGGAATCGGGAGCGGTGGCCCTGTTCGAGGAAAACTACGGCGACATGGTGCGCCTGGTCACTATCTCGCCGGAAAGTCGCGAGCTCTGCGGAGGAACCCACGTGGCGGCCACCGGTGAAATCGGATCGTTCTACATCGTGAGCGAAACCGGGATCGCGGCGGGGGTTCGGCGCATCGAAGCCGTGGCCGGACACGCGGCGCAGGAGTGGATCTCCCGAGGTCGGCAAGTGCTGGCCAACGCGGCGCACCTGCTCAAGGCCGATCCCCAGGCGATAGTGGCCAAGCTCGAAAAGGCATTGGCCAATGAGCGCGCGCTCAAGCGGGAGATCAATCAGCTCCAGCGAAAGCTGAACGAAGGTGGTGAGGTGCTCTCGGCGCGGGTCCGTCCGATCAATGGGATCAAGGTACTCGGCGCCCGATTGGATGTCGGTGATCCTGCCGTGCTGCGGGACACGGTGGACACTCTGAAGCAGCGGCTCGGATCGGCGATCATCTGCCTCGGGGGGGAACATCGCAAAAAAGGGGCACTGCTGGTGGCGGTCACCGAGGATCTGGTCGAGCGGTTCGACGCGCGGCAATTGATCCGGGAGGTGGCCGCGGTGATCGGGGGCAAAGGGGGAGGACGCGCCGACCTGGCGCAGGCCGGTGGTCCGAAAACAGATCAGCTCGATGCCGCTGTGGAGAAGATCTACGACGCAATTGCTCGAGCAACCGAAAGCGAGTGAGGATAAAGTGAGCTCCAAGGAAAAGTCCAACGGTAAATCCGCATCGATACGGGCCCGTTTGAAGTATGCGACGGAAGCGGACTTCATCGCCAAGTACGCCCCCAATATCTCCCGGGCCGGCATCTTTGTAAAAACGCAGAAACCGCGCGAACAGGGCACCCGCATCAAGTTCGAGTTTCAGCTGACCGACGGCCAGCCGGTGATGCGCGGGCTGGGTGAGGTGGTGTGGATTCGGGACGCCAAGGCAGGCGACGCGGCACCGGGTATGGAGATCAAGTTTCTCAAGTTGGACGCTCGTTCGCGCAAGATTTTGAGCCAGGTTCTCGTGTTCAAGAAAGAGCACAATATCAAGGACGATTCGGGGAGCACGTCGACCCCCCCGGAAAAAGCCAAGGAGAGCGCTGCGCCGCAAAAGGCAAAGCGGTCGGCAGCGGCCGGCACCAAAGCGGCGGCAGGATCGACGGCCAAACGGGCCGCCTCCCGGGGAGCACCCGTGCGCAAGCGTCGGACCAAGGCTCGGCAGGCCAAGGACAAAATCGATCTGCAGGCGATCGATTCCATGCTGGCCGAAATCGCGACGGATTCGAAAACAAAAAAACGCAAACCCGCGCGGGGGCGCAATGGAGCAGCAGCAGGCGTCAAGTCGAAAACGGCCGGAAAGACCGCTACAGCGGATGAAGACGACACCCCAGAGCCTTCTGTCGGGCTCGAGCCCGAGGCGTTAGGTGGACCCGGGCCCGGGCCCGAGCCAGCGCCCCAAACCGAAACGTCCCCGCCACCCGAGCCGGAGCCGGCCGCGCCGGTAGAACCGGGGGAGGAGGTCGGCTCAGCTCCGCCCGCTCCCGCAGTCTCCTCCGAAGAGGAAGATTTGAGCGCCGGTCTCGCGGTCGACGGCGGTGAACCGGCGGCGATTCCCATTGACGAACCCGCCGAAACCTCCGAGGTGACTGTCGAGCCGGACTCGCTGCTCGAGACCCCGATCGAACCGGATCTGCCCACCCTCGACCTGGCCGATGAAGACAACGGCCTGCTCATCGAGGGCTTGCGAACCGATCCCGATGTCGATCTGGGAATCGAGCCCCCCGAGGAACAGCAACCGGATGTTCCCACCCGGCCGGCGATCACCGAACAGGAACTGATATCCAGCTCCGTCGCACCCACGGTCGATGAGGACGGAGTGGACGCTGTGCTCGACGCTGTGCTCGATAGCTCCACCAGCCAGCCGGCGCCGGTGAGCCAAGCGCCCTCGGCCGCGACCGATGAGGATTCCGGTCTCGAAATCGCCATCTCTCCCATTGACATCGAGCAGTTGGATGACTCGGAGGAGATCGCGCGAGCCTTGGCCGATGAATACAAAAGCCAGAATTCGATCCCCCCTGGAGCGGTGGATGATGAAATTCTCGGTGCGGTTCCCACCGCAGATATTCCGACGGTGAATGACGAGGAAGAGCTGCTCGATCTGTCGGACCTGGTCGATGACGATTTGGAGGAAGAAGAGGAAGGGGAAGAGGGTGCCGAGTCTCTTCCGCCGCCTTCTGCAGAGTATGTTTCATACATGCCCGAACCCCACAATCAAGGGGCGGCCAGTCAGCCCCCGGGGCCGTTGCCGGCGTTCGGGGATGAAGACGATTTCAACGAGACAATCATCAGCGACACCCTGTTCGGCACCGCCCCCTCTCTCGACGCCGATAGTGAGGACGATGTGGGTCATGGGATTCTAGGCGTGCCCGATGATGAGATTCTCGGTGCGGACGACGATGCCCTGTTGGCGGACGAAGACAGTGGGGAGGATATTCTGCCGGAAGAGGAAACCGTTTCCCTGCAGGGCAACAGTCAGGCCGTAGGGCTGCTGCTCAACGAGCAGGTGTCCATCGAAGAATTGGATTCGGAAACGGTGGAGATGATGCTCGATGAGGATGATGTCGAGTTGATTTCCGAAGACGAGTACTATGACGCTCAAAACGAGGGAGGGCAGGCACCGGCAGAGGGCGATGACCATGTCGACAACATCCTCTCGGAGATCACTCGGGACAGTGAGGTGCCGCCGCCGCAGGATCCGCTGCTCGACGACCACGGGATTGATGATGCGTTGGACGATATTTTCACCGGCGTCGGCCAACCCATAGCGGAAGAAGCCCCTGAGACCCTGCCTGACGACGCGATCCCACCGGGGCTCGTGCGAAAGAGTCGACCGTTCCCACCCCCTCGACAATCGGCGCCGCCGGTTCCCCCCAATCAAGAGGGGGTCCCCCACCCCGACGATCAACTGGACGAGGATGGAAAGAAGAAGGGGTTCTTCAAAAAACTTTTCGGCGGCTGATCCCCCAACGGGCACTTCTGCCGGAGCCCCAAGCTGGGCCAGGAGATCACCAATCCCGATGTGCGAAAAGAGTTCAAAGAGGCACTGGTCGCCCAAGCTCAATAGAAACTAAGGGTCAGCTGCCGTCACCGGCGATCAGGACCGGACCACCGGCGGCGACCTGTCGGCGGCGATAGGCCGAAGGGGTCATTCCCACCACCTTCTTGAACAGCTTGCGGAAACTGGGCACGTCGTCGTAGCCTACGCTCTGGGCGACCTCTTCGACAGAAATACCGGATTTTTCCAGATGGCCCTTGGCCGCCTCTATTTTGACCCGTTGAACGTATTCGATCGGGGTGCAGCCGGTGGCGGCCTTGAACCGTCTGATCAAGCTGCGTTGGCTGGTGGCGCACTGTTGGGCCACCTCGGCGATGCTGAGGGCGCGCGTGAGGTTCTGTTCGACGTATGAAATTCCGGTAAACGATTTGGACAAGGCCAAGGCGTTCTACGAGGCCATCTTGGGTGTGGAGATTTCCCTCAACGAAATGGGACCGCTGAAAATGGGCTGGTTCCCGATGGTTCAAGAGGCACCGGGTGCCACCGGGGCGCTGGTCAAAGCAGAGGGATACACCCCCTCCCACGCCGGGACGCTGGTCTACTTTCACGTCGCCGACATCGAAGCCACTCTCGAAAAGGTCAACAACAAAAGCGGCAAGATGCTGATGCCCAAGACGCCGATCGGAGAACACGGCTTTGTCGCCCATTTCGAAGATTGCGAAGGCAATCGCGTGGCGATCCACTGCGAACAGTAACCGCGTTGTCCGCGCGATTCCCCCAACGACGGGTTGAGCCGAGCTGAGATTCTACAGTCCCCGGTTAACTGTTATTGCTGCAGTCGATGTCCCAGCGGTGGTTCGAGGGATCGGAGGAGCAGGCACTGCCGTCCCACCAGATACCGCAGATGCCGGCCGAATAAATCACCAAGAGTGACTGGCGGTCAAGGGACCGGCGATTGAGCCGAGGCGGCTCGGAATCAGATCGAGCGGGGACCCAGCCGGGCCATCATGCCTTTGACCAGGGAGCCGTTGCCCTGTTGGCGCATTTCCCGGGCCAGGGGGACGAATTGTGCGGCGATGGCCGGATCGGAGAGAAAGTGCTCCAGGGTGCGCAGGTAGCCGGCGCGCCGTCCCAGTACGAAGGCGTCGCGTATTTCGGCAGAGAGGTCGAGAAATTGTTGCAGGACCTGGTCGATGTCGTCGGCATCGTCGGTGAGATGCCCTTCTATTTCGGTGAGCAGGTTGCGATCGTGGTCTGAGACCACCCGGCCGTTCGCCCCGTAGACCCGCTGCAGCATGTCCCGGATTTCGGCGACGATTTCGTCTTCCTCGAGGGGCTCGAACTGACCCTGACGGTACATCTCTTCGAGGGGGGAGCCCGGATCGAGCCATAGCGTGCGCAGGCGGATGTGCTGCGGATCGACCAGCTTGAGCAGCTCGCCCGTGTCGCGGGCGTGGGCTTCGCTGAATTGGCGGCCGCCCAGGCCGGGCATGACGTAGCAGCACACTTCGAAACCGGCGGCGATCGCCTTGGTCAGGCCCACCCGATGGTGCTCCGAGGTACACCCCTTGCTGATGAACTCGAGCAGCTCATTGCAGGCGGTTTCCAGGCCCACGTGAATGCGCGTCAGTCCCGCTTCGCGCAGCTGGGCCAGATCGTCGGGCGATTTGGCGACCAGTGTGCGGGATCGGGCGTAGGTGGTGACCCGATTGACCGTGGGAAAGCAGTGGTGCAGATGGCGTAGAATCCGCGTGACCCGTGCCGCCGGAATGGCCAGGGAATCCGCGTCCTGCAGGAAGACGTGGTGACCTCCCCGGTAGAGCCAAAAAGCGACCCGCCGTTCGTCCTCGGTGACCGACTCACCTCGAATGCCGGTCAGCACCGCTTCGCGGGAGTCCAAGACCTCATCCTCTTTAATTCCAGCCCGTCGCCGAACCTTGGCCGCCGCCGCGGCGTACCGATTGATGTCGGCGATGATCTCCTCTTCGGTGCGCTTGGAGAATTTGTCCTGCTTGTAGACCGCACAAAAAGTGCACTTGTTCCAGGGGCAGTTGCGCGTGATGCGCAGCAACAGACTCGCCGCCTCGCTCGGGGGGCGAATCGGACCCAACTCGCAGTTTTCGGGGTGTTTCATCGTACAGGGGAAGCGCTAGTCTTCGTCTTCGGCGTCTTGGAACGAGGCGATCACTTTTTCGGCCAAATTGACCGGCAGCTCGTCGTAGTGGGAAAAGCCCACAGTGAACGATCCGCGGCCGCCGGTGATCGAGTCGAGATCCGGGCCGTATCGGAGCACCTCGGACATCGGCACTTGGGCGCGGATGACCTGCTTTTTGCCCTTGGCATCCATGCCCTGGACCTTGCCCCGGCGTTGGTTGATGTCTCCCATGACGTCGCCCATGTATTCGTCCGGGCAGGTGACTTCGAGATTCCAGATCGGCTCGAGCAGGTAGGGCGCGGCTTTTTCCACGCCGGCCTTGAACCCCTTTGAACCGGCCATTTGAAAGGCCATGTCCGACGAATCCACGTCGTGATACTTGCCGTCAAAGAGCGTGACCTGCACGTCGACCAGGGGATAGCCGGCGATGACCCCGCGGGCCATGCGCCCGACCACCCCTTTTTCCACCGAGGGAATCCATTGACGGGGGATCGCCCCGCCGACGATTTTGTTGACGAACTCGAACCCCTCTCCCCGGGGCAGCGGCTCGAGATTGATAT
>JANQET010000022.1 GCA_028278265.1 Myxococcota bacterium | reverse complement strand
ACAATTGCCGCACAAACAGCGGCTGCCCGAGCGGCAAAATTGCCATTACTGTTGTCGATCAGCGCACCGGGTTGCGGCAATTGTCTGCCAGTTGGGGGGTGTTTCCGCTTCACGGGGCGGAGCGTTGTCTTCGCCGATCACTTCCCGCAGCGCCTGCTCAATGGCGCCGATTTCCGCCCAAGACAGACTGTGGGTGATGCGCTGGTCCTGTCCGATCACAAAGGCGGGATTCGGCAATTTGGAGTATTGTTCCGCCGTTCGGTTGTCCATCGTATCGACGACAATGGGCACAGTTCCGGGAATTTCTCGACGCAGCAAGCGGGCCGCTTCGAGTCGCTCCTCAATCGTATTGGGTTCTGCGAACTCTTTGAAGTCTCCCATTCGATACATCGCCGCCAGTTCGGGACTGTTGACAAATCCGTCCTCGTTCCAATCGCACCCGTCGAAATAGAGCATCGGGGCTTGCCATTCATTTCGAGAGATCAACCCATCCCCATCTTTGTCAAAGTGTTGCACCTTCTCCATAAAACCGGGAACATTCTCCGAACCCCGACCCAGAGGGTGGGCCTCATTTTTGTACAAAAACAGAAACTGTACCTTACCTTGCCACCGTTTTGCCATTTCCTCGACCCGAGGAATTCGATACCGAAACGGCGATCACGTGTATGAACCAAAGATGATCACCGTCGGTAGTTGTGCCACGAGCGCACTCAACCGGATGGTTCGGCCGGTCAAATCGATCAATGCAAATTCGGGTGCCAGCGCACCGGGCTCGAGAAAGCGAGGCTCGTATTCCTGATGCCGGTCCGCTCGTTCCTGCTGATGCTGGTCCGCGCCCTTCGGGGTCGCCGCAGCCGCCGGTTGTCCCGACTCAACAACTGATGACGATGTATCGAGGCGCGGCCTTACCGAGGCACAGTCCGCCACTCCAAACACCAATCCGCCCACAACCAATAGGTGGGCAATGCGAGACTCGGTTCGTTTTCTCATCGTGAACCCCCTTGAGAATAGGTGTAACACTTTGCGCGCCATACGTCTCTGCCATCTCGACTCCGTACCGGATGCGTAGTGGCCGCAGCTATCAGGACCTTTGTGGACGAGTTGGGCGGGAGATTGGCGGTTACTGTGACCCGCCTCGCTGTCGCGGATACTCCTTCATTGACTTGGTATGTGGCGAAGGCTTCCAGACGACCGGTTCGTCGTCTTTGGGCAGGTACACCGGATTTGCCGGCACGGACGGGGCAATCTTTTCGACGTACGGAGCTTTTTGGAAGTATTTGACAAACGCCGCCATCGTTCGGTCATAATAGTTGCTCCGCAGCTGCGCGTCGATCTTCCAGTTGTCCGCTTTTTGCTCGACCATCTCTTCAACCAGCTGGGTCCAATCTCCGGGATAGACCTGTACCACCACCGGATCCCCGGGCTTGAGTGTTTTTTGATCGAGGAACGTCTCGAGCACGAACCAGCCCCACTTGTTCTCCTCGAGAAGTGCTGCATGAACCAGCTCTGTGGGATTGTCCCCCATGTCCGATTTGTAGAACATCACGGTCACCGGCTTTTCACCATAGGTTTTAAAATCGTAATTCACCTTGCCCCAGACCACCCATCCGGGAATCTTCTCCCCATCGACCTCTTTCACATCCTGCGCCACGACCATCCACTCGGGCGGATCGAGCTGGGGATACGGCTCCCAGATATCGCCGTTTTCGTCTGTTCCCACCCAATCATACGGAACCTCGTAGTAAATAATCGTCTGGTCATCCCAGCGAAATCCACCGGTCGGGGTGTACACATGGCCGCCCCCCAGGTAGTCGCTGATTGCCACCTCGTTGTATTCGAGCGCGGTCTCCACCACCAGGGAGTTGGAGATTCGCAATCCGGTTTTGTTTTCAATGACATACGATCCGGAAATGACCAGGCTGCTGCCCTCAATACCCACGTCGTTGTTGAAGGCGCTGACACCGTGGATCACGACCTGCTGACCGTATCCCGCGCAGATACCGGTTTTGAACCCTTCCACAGCAAACCCGGAGAAGCTGGCGCTGCCCCCCGGAACCCCCCTGAGGATCACGCCGCAATCCCCTTCGAAGTCCGCGGCCGGACGAAATCGGACATGGGGTAGATGGGGCAATCCGGTGTACGAATCCCGTTGCGGGGTCAACTCCACCCGCGGCCAATATTCGTTGTGTATTTCACTATCGATGTGAAACAACCATTGGGCGTACTCCACCGGATCGGCCAGCGCGGTGCTCTCGGTGAAATGTTGGGTCCACCCGTGGCCGTTGTGCTCATCGAACAGCCTTCCCGGAGGATAGAGGACTATCGGCCGTTGCAGCTCGACGATAATCTCTTTGTCAATCGTTCGGGCCCGACTCGTGACCGTGTAGACGCGCTTATCGACCTTGTTCCACTCCTCGGTGTTCAACCACGATTTCTCGATCAGCTCGGGATCAATCCCTTCGTTCTCCCAGTCCTCCTTGGTCACAATTTTGTGCTCGGCATTGACCCAATATTGGGCGAATCCGTACTCGACCGGCAGCTCCTCGAAAACGAGGTTATTGATCTGCTCCTGGAACCAGGCGCTCAGGTCGGCACCCAACTCGTCGTAGCACATATTTTCTTCGATACAGTAGACATCCCAAGCGTATTGCTTGGCATTCATCTGCTTCCAACCGTCAAAATTACGCAAATAGAGTGCGTCCGCCAAGTAGACCGGTGTATTGTCGAATACATTAATATCGGCACCGCCGATGAATTCGACACACCGATCCCGGGTGCTGCAGTGGGGGCTGACATGATTGTCCAATAAGTGCTCTAGATAGTCAGGCGCCCAGATAGCCGGCGGCAATTGGGCATTTGCCGGGGCGTTCATGCACAATACAATCCCCAACGACACCCCAATCGGCAACAGCGGTGTAATGCGCGCAGCGAACCTTTTGCTAAACGTTGTTTGATTGGTTCTCATAACCCATCCTCCTTTTTATGGTATGATTTAATTAATATAGACAATTATAATTTCATTGCAAGCTTTCTCGCGTTATCTCGTCGGATTTTTCCTTTTTTCCAATAACAAATACCAAACATGTTTTCCAATCGGCAATTGTGGTGTTGTGGGCGCTGCGAAAGGGCCGCTGTTGCCGTGAAAAATTTTGGAAAGGGAGCGACATCAACGAGGGACATGATCAGGGAGGTGTGGGCTTGAGGTAAGGGGCGCGGTGGGATATGAATCAGGACGGTTGTGAGGAGACAAGGCATGCCGTTTCAGCGAAAGAAGCTCTTTTGGATTTTGCACATTTCCGGCTGGAGCGTGTTTGTCCTGGCCAAGTATTTTTTCTTTCTGAGAAATCGGACGGATACAACCCTGTTGTGCCTGATCATCTACACCTATTTTTTGGGGTTCTTGATGACCGGGTTGGCCTTTCGCCCCATTTTTCGGCGCTTGAGAAAGAGCACCGACTCGCAGTTGCAGCTGTACGTCTCGGTGGGACTGCTGGTCCTGGTTTCAGTGGCTGTCTGGTACTACTTCGACATGTTCACCAGCATGCCGTTCTGGACCGCCGAGTACACCGCGTCGTTTTTCGAAAACCTGGGGGTGATCAGTTTCTTCCGGGCCACCTTCGAATACTACCTGGTCAGTTTCGGCTGGACCGCCCTCTATTTCGGCATCAACTATTGGATCGACTGGCAGGAGGAGCAACGGCGCTCTGCCGAGGCTCAGCGTCTGGCGCAAAAGGCCCAGTTGCAACTGCTGCGCTATCAACTCAACCCCCATTTTTTGTTCAACTCGATGAATTCGATAAAGTCGTTGATCGATGAAAATCCCGTTACCGCCAAGGAGATGATCACCGAGCTGGCCGACTTTCTCCGTTACTCACTGACCGATCGGGATACCACCTTCCGGCCGATTGCCGATGAGGTTCAGGCCCTACGGCTATACCTTTCGATCGAGAAAAAGAGGTTCGAGGAAAAACTGGACTGCCGCGTGCAGGTCGAACCAGCAGTGGAAGATTGGCCCATCCTGAGTTTTTTGATTCATCCATTTGTCGACAACGGGATCAAACACGGCATGAAAACCAGTCCCTTACCGTTGAAGTTGGAAATCGATATCCATCACCGAGAAGCGACGTTGGTTGTCCGGATTCGCAATTCCGGTCATTGGATCGATAAAAAGTCCGACCGGTCCATCGACGGTACCGGCACGGGAATGGAAAATGCCCAAAAAAGATTAATGAATGCCTACGGCGACAACCACCGCTTCGAGATTCAAAAATTTCCCGAGCAGGTGTGCATTGAAATCGAGATTGACGGGAGCAATGATCCGGATGAGAGGAGCAACCGCACTGATGAACAATGATCCCAACAAACCGCTGAAGACACTCGTGGTGGACGACGAACGTCTGGCGCGGGAAGAGCTCACGAGGATGCTCAAAGCGTTCTCCGAAATAGAAGTCATTGCCGAGGCCGATGGGGCCGACAGCGCCGCCGCCGCAATCGATCGGTGCGATCCCGAGCTGATATTTCTCGACATCCAAATGCCCGGTAAAACCGGTTTCGACCTATTGAACGAGATTGCCTGTACGGCGGCAATCATCTTTGTCACCGCCTACGATCAACATGCCCTGCGTGCGTTCGAGGTCAACGCGGTAGACTATCTGTTGAAGCCGATCTCACCGGACAGACTGGCGCGCTCGATTAGGCGAGTGGCTCAACAGACACCTCGCGACCGGCCCTCGGCCAAACCGCTCAATTACACTGATTGCCTCTTGACTGAGTTTGACGAGCAGCTTCGATTCTTGAAAATCAGCGGGATTGTCGCCATTGTCGCCCAGGGGGATTTCACGTTGGTCAAAACCAACACCGGGGAGGAGGGACTCATTTCCCGTTCAATGAAGGAATGGGAACAGCGGCTTCCCGAGGATCACTTCTGTCGCGTTCACCGCTCGGCGATCGTCAACATCGACTACGTCACGCAGGTGGAGAAGTTTTTCAACCGCTCGTACCGGCTCCATGTCCGACATCTCACCGAGCCGTTGACCGTCAGCCGCCGCTACGCCAAAAAAATGTGGGACGATTTCGGTTAAGTGGGGTACGGTCTGGTCGAAGAGGTGACGGCCATGCAATTCAACTATGCGCTGCTACTGCTGATGGCGGTGCTCTCGATCGATTTGTCGGGGTGCGGCAAATGTAAACAGATAGGAAGTGTCGACTATTTCCCCTACCAAGACAAACAGATGCCCTTTGCCGAAGCGGTGCGGGTGGGCCATCTGCTGATCCTCTCCGGACAGCTGGGCATAGACCCCAAAACCGACAAATTGGTGGAGGGGAAATCGAAGCCCAGACCCGGCAGACGATGGAGAACATCGAGCGCACGCTCGAACAGCACGGCCTCTCGATAACAGATATTGTAAAGTGCACGATTATGCTCGACGACATGAGCCTGTGGCAGAGGATGAACAAAGTGTACGTCTCGTTTTTCCCCGACCATCTCCCGGCCAGAAGCACCTTCGGCGCGGACGGCCTGGCCCTGGGGGCGATGGTCGAAATCGAATGCTGGGCCAGTGTGGACCAATAGTG
Organism: Myxococcota bacterium; assembly: GCA_028278265.1. GTDB lineage: Bacteria > Myxococcota_A > Polyangia > JAAYKL01 > JAAYKL01 > JANQET01. Next base: position 5,565 of record JANQET010000022.1, on the reverse strand, counting down.
ACAACAATGAATCGGCGCGCGATTGCTTCGGATGATCGCTCGCGGTAAAATAAACAACCCAATACATATGAGAGGACTATCATGAAAAAATGGGACCAACCGCCGACAAAGGCGGAAGTAGAATCTGAGGTAAAGGCCTTTTTCTCCCTGCTCCAAAGCGGCAAGCTCGACGAGGCCAAAGCTGCGGTTGCACACCAATTTGACGACTGGGAATCTCAAGTCTGGAGCATTTGGCAAGATACCTACTTGATCTACCTGGAGGAGCTGGACCAAGAGGTCGATGACGACACCCTCGAGGGCAAGGTCTGGTGCAACGACTTGAGCTGGTTGAACGATTTGGAAATTGAAAACACCTTTCACTGGGACGATGAGGGGGATCGGGTAGACGCCGAAGGGGAGCATCTCTTCGTCAATTTGATTTACAAAGGTGAGGTGGTCGATGTCTCAGGTGACTTCAGAGTCGTCAAAGAAGACGACGGCTACCGCCTCATGAGAGAGAGCATCCACGCGGCGTAACCTCACCAACAGGGAGCAAGGTGCCTGTCATGAAAAAGACATCCATCGCGACCGGGGGCACATTCTCACCCACCCGTCACACCAATCTCAAGTCGTTCGCTCTTTTTCTGGTTCTCTCGATGACGGGGTTGGCTCTGGGAATTTGTCCTCTTTGCTGCTCCAGGAGTGACCCGTTTCCCGTGCTGGAAGGTCCCAACCTGGGTCAACAGCCCCCCGGCATGACTCCCCAGATTTTTGCCCCGGGGATCATCACCACCACTGACAGAAACGAGCTGAATGCAGTCTTTTCCCCAACAGGGGATGAATTCTATTTCGCCGTATACACCCAAAAACCGATCGACACCTGCGTGATCATGGTTTCACGGCGAATAGAACACAGGTGGAGTCGGCCCCAACCGGCATCCTTTTCCGGCAAGGGGATGGATGTGGACATGGCGTTTGGCCCCGATGGGAACCGACTGTACTTCTGCTCGGTCGGAGAAGGAACGAAACACGACATTTTGGTGGTCAGCCGACAACAGAACAATACCTGGTCCGATCCGAAAAAAATCGGTCCCTTGATCAACACGACAGAGGGGGAAACCTACCCCACTTTTACTCAGAACGGGCGGATGTACTTCTCTGCCGTGCGTCCGGAGGGTTTGGGTGGAAAAGATGTGTACTACTCCGACATCGATAAGGGGACTTTCACCAAGCCGGTCAACCTGGGAGAGGGGATCAACAGCCCACACCAGGAAGGGGACACCTTTGTGGCCCCCGATGAGAGCTACCTCATCGTCAGCTCAGCAGGGAGGCCCGACAGCAGGGGCGGTTCGGATTTATACATCAGTTTCAAACAGACGAGCGGCACCTGGACCCCTCCGAAAAACATGGGAAATACCATCAACACAAAAATGTACGAATATTCACCGATGGTCTCCCCGGACGGCAAGTACCTCTTTTTCTCCCGCTTCTATGAGAATAAATCAGATATCTACTGGGTCGACATTGCGATTATCGAACAATTTAAATCAACAGAATCCGCTGGGTTGTTCGGAAGCTACCTCGGTCAGCAGCCACCGGGCACGGTGCCGGAACTATTTGCGCCGGGAATCGTCTCCAAAGAGGGCAGCCGGGACTTGATGCACGGTTTTTTCGACGACGACAATCTATTTATTCTCTACCGCTATCCGGTCGATTTCAAGGGAGACTGGACCAAGGAACCCCTCGTTTTGATGAAGCGACTCAATGGAAGATGGACCGCCCCGTATCCATCCAAGCTGATCGGCAAACCCTGGATCTACAACCTGGAGTCGGTCGGCACCGGTGAGCGGGTGATTTTTGCCTGGACCAAAAATATCGACGGCAGTGGTCCTTCCAATGAGTTGTATCTGTGGAGTGCCACCAAATCCTCCAAGGGATGGAACGAGCCGGTCCGGCTCCCGGCCCCGATCAACACCGGTTTCGAAACCTGGCCCTCTGTGAGCCGGGACAAAACCCTCTACTTTTTCAGCCGTCGCAAAGGGGGCATGGGCAAATTCGACATTTACCAGTCCGTCCCACAGGACGGTGAATACCGACAGGTACAGAACTTGGGCGATGTCATCAACACACCCCACATCGAGGAAGATCCCCATATCGCCCCGGACGGCAGTTTTCTGCTGTTTGATTCCAACCGCCCGGGAGGATCCGGAGGATTCGATCTCTACGTCGCCTGGCGCAAAAAGGACCAGAGCTGGACCGAGCCGGTCAACCTGGGGCCAACGATCAATACCGAGCACTCCGAATGCCGGGCCTATCTCTCAGCAGACGGCAAGGTGCTCTTTTTCAGCAGCAACCGCAACGGCGATTTTGATACATGGTGGGTCAGTGCGAAAGTAATTCACGACCTGCGGCCGGAGCGCAGTTCCTCAAGCTCCCCATAAATCCGAGATAAACCCTATTCGATGACAATCGGCGTCAAATCGGTGATGGTCGTGGCAATGCGGAAGGTCGAAAGTACCAGGTGGCGCTCGGCAAAGAAAAAATCGAGGGGATAGACGTTGTCCGGCTCGATGTTCAGGGTCCCGGCCAAGGCATCCAAATCGGCCTCTTGGCTCAACGGCCCGTGCACACCGCCCAAATCGATCGCCAGGTGACCGTTGATAAAAACAAATAGATCATCGTCACCGGTAAAGCCGAACACCTCGCCCCCCCGGTAGGTGAACTCGGTGTGGATTTCATAGGTGAAGTGGTAGTTGTGGGCATTGCCCTCATTGCCCATCAGCTGACCGTCGAGGGGGAAGAACTCCTGATTGTCGTAGACAAAAATGCCGCTGCCGTCATCCACCAGTTGAATCGTGAACTCGGTGCTCTGGTTGACACCGGGCACGTCCCGGTACCACTGGTCAAACGCGTCGGCCCCGTGGGTGGTCAGCGTGCCCGCGCCGCCCGCGTACACCGGTTTTTTATCCGGCCCCAAAACAGATGCCACTATCCCGGTCTCTGCACCTGTTCCGTTTTCAAAGTCCGGATGGCTCGAGGCAAAATCGCGCAACGTGCCAATCAACAGGCCGGGGATCGGTGCATCCGTGTCCTCACTATCCGTATCTCCGTCATCGTTGTCATCGTCGTCATCCCACATGCTGTCGTCGGTGTCCGTGTCCGCATCCGAGTCCGTGTCCGTGTCCGTGTCCGCATCACCCCCATCCACATCCCCACCCGCATCGCTCCCCCCGGAGCAAGCGATAAGGGCAACCCCGGCCAACAATAGCCACAGCCCCACAATTCGATTTCTCAGTTTCATCAAGCTCACTCCTCCCTGTTCATCCAAGTCTTCTATAATTGTAGTCGTTTTATTGGCGGGCAGTTCTAAAAAAACAGGCTCAGCCGATCGGGCGGAGTCGACGCCGGCTTGATTCCGGCCAGGCGGCCAACGGCCCATCAGGTCTCTGGCCCGGTTGCGTCCGTCCGTTCGGATCACTTTTTGCCACCCATTCCAGTGGCAATTTCGTACTATCTCTCAATGAAGAACTCAAAACGAAACCAAATATCGCATTACTCCATACCATTGCTGTTTGCCGTCGGGCTCTCGATTTGTTCCATCAACTCCGCCGGGGCTGAGGTCACCTTTGTACCGGTGACGCGCGACGTTGACGGCCAGACCCTGTTGGTCCATGCGGGACGGATTTCGCTTCAGCTCGATTCCCTCGAGGGTGCGCGCCGCTTGGCCGGACAGTACAGTGCGAAATTTGTCCACTTTCGCCGAACCTCTGAACACATGGGGATCACCTGTGGCTACTTTCAACTCGACGCCCCGGCCCGCACCGCAGCCGAGTTGACCGAGCTCGTTCGAAAACTCGGCGCTGAAAGGGGTGTGCGCTACGCCGGATACGACCACCAAATCCACCTGGCCGACCGGACCGTTCCCAATGATCCCGATTACGGCGAACTGTGGGGTATGGAGAAGATAGAGGCGCCGGCGGGCTGGGATATCCACACCGACGCCGGCGACGTCGTGGTGATGGTGTTGGACACGGGGATTGACTACACCCATCCCGATCTCGCCGGCAATATGTGGGTCAATCCGGACGAAACCCCAGGGGATGGTATCGATAACGACGACAACGGCTGGATCGATGATATCCACGGCATCGCTCCGGGGGCGGACGTGCCGGGGGATCCGATGGACACCTTCGGGCACGGCTCACACTGCTCCGGCACCGTCGGAGCGGTAGGCGACGAAGGGGTGGGCATCCCCGGGGTCTGTTGGCAGGTCCAGCTGATGGCCTGCAATATTTTCGCTGCCGGCGCGGGAAGCATGACGTCGAGCGTCCCCCATTGCATGGAATACGCCATGGCGATGAAAGAGGCCGGACACAACCTCGTCGTCACCAGCAACTCCTGGTACGGGTACCCCTCGGACCCGAATGTCGAGGCCGCATTCCAAGCCGCCGGTGAGATGGGCATGGTTCACGTCTGCTGCGCGGGAAATCTCAGCCAGGACAACGACGACCCGGAGACCGCGGTCTACCCGGCCGCTCTCGAGCTCGAGAGCATCGTGACGGTGATCTCCAGCGATCCGGACGACCAAAAATCCGATTTTTCCAATTTTGGCAAAACCAGCTGCGATCTGGCCGCACCGGGGTCGGATGTCTACAGCACCACCCCCGGCGGGTACGAAGAGAAGAGCGGCACCTCAATGGCAACGCCCCATGTCAGCGGCGCGTTGGCCCTGCTCGCCTCAAAACTCGGCACAGACGACATACCCGATCTCAAAGAGAGATTGCTGGACAGCGTCGATCCGGTGGCCGGGCTGACCGATTATTGTGTTTCTGGGGGCCGGTTGAACCTGCGCCAGCTGCTCGAAGCAGCAGGGGACGCGGACAGCGATGCTGACGGCGATACGGATGCCGACAGTGACACGGATGCCGACGGCGATACCGACAGCGACGCGGATGGAGACACGGACACCGATTCAGATGCTGACAGTGATTCGGATGCCGATGGAGATTCAGACGGTGACGCCGATACAGACTCAGACGCCGACGGAGATGCAGATGCGGATTCGGATTCGGACTCGGACTCGGACTCGGACTCAGACGGGGACAGCGACAGTGACGCCGACGGCGACAATGATGATGACGATGCCGGTGATGACACCTCGGGTGGCTGCGGCTGTGGCACCATCGGGTCGGCGCCGCTTGGCAACATTCGACAGCTGTTCGTCCCCCTGATGTAATAGTTCCCGGCAATTGTCACTTCCCCGCTCTTGTCACTTCCAACCCAAACCGTGTAGGTTATGGGCGAGATGGAATTCGTGGACACCCATTGCCATTTGAGCCTTTCGCCCCTGATCGACAAGCTGAACCAGGTGATCGACCGAGCTGCCCGTCGCGGGGTGACTCGGATCGTGGTGCCGGCCTACGACCTCGCCTCCTGGGATGCAGTGGAGCGCATCGGCGGACGGCCGGTCGAACTCGGGCTGCTGGCGCTGCTTGGCCCGTTTCGCGCGCCGGGGCGCGGCGGGTCGGCCGGGTCCGAGGTCCGGCAGCTCCAGGTCCGGCAGCGACCAGTCGGGCTTCACGCCCT
>JANQET010000021.1 GCA_028278265.1 Myxococcota bacterium | reverse complement strand
TGCGTATCTACGCGAATTCGTATCTGTTTAATATTATTTAGTTTTGTCATGCAAGTGGTCAAGATGGGCCTAAGGACTCGCGCAAAAATAACTACCGTTGAGGACCGCTCGCTCGACCACCGACAGTCCGAGCTCCTGCGTCTCGGACTCTCTCGGTTCCTATAAACACCTACTAGTTTTTGCGAAAAAAATCTCTCCCAGCGCTTAGACTTGGCTTGGATTTGGAACGCCCACTCAAATCAGGTTGACCGAATCGGCGACACTTGGGGTTCAGTCTAGAGAGAATTCGAATTGGAAATTCTCGCCTTTGAGAGAGTGCTTTTTACACTTCTTGACAATACCAGGCCTGAACGATCAGCTGTGGCGAAGAACGCTCCGTTGGGGCTGAAGTCGATTCCATCGACGGCGTGGTGGTGATCTTCTATCGTGTGGAGGAGTCTACCCATCATAACATCCCAAATTCTTACCGTGCGATCGAAACTTCCGCTGACCAGCAGCCTACCTTTCGGGCCGATATCCAAAGCGGTAACCAAACTCTTATGACCGACTAAGATGTTGGGGCATTTTTCCGGGATGATGAAATGGTCAAATGGATATTGCCTGGATTTGACCTTCTTTCCCGGCCGTGTCGAACAAAACCAGACCTCTTTTTCAACGCCCATAGCCAGCCATTTACCGTCAGGACTGAACGCCATATCGTAACCACCATCGTCAAAGCGCGCGATTGGCTCTTGGGTGGAGAGGTCGTAGATGAAACCTTGCCCTCCTACCATTGCGGCCAGCTGGTTGTCAGCACTGAACAGCATCGACATAACATGCTCCGTCTCAATGGTACCCGACAGTTCTCCCGTGGTCAGGCTCCAGACTTGAATTGTATTCTCATACTTGCGACTGGTGGCCAGCCACTCGCCATCCACGCTAACTGAAATCAGCTCAAACAGACTACTTCCGCCGGCAAACTCCCGCTCCCAAACCAATTCGAAGTTGCTCGTGTCCCAGCAACCCAGCTTGCCGCTGGTGAGTCCCACGAACACGTTTTCGCCATCTGGGCTCACCGCAACTGTTTTCGGGCGATTGTAATCGATTGCTGGATTGGAGATTCTATGCAGAACAGCGCCAGTGGTGCCATCAAGAATCTGTATCACCCGGTTTCGCTGTGCAATGACTAGCAATTGCCCATCGGGTCTCCAGAACAGCTCCAAAAATCGGTCCGCCTGATCGTGATCCAATCCGATATCGACAAATCGAGCCTTGATCAACGGGGAGCGGTGAGGCTGAGAGGCGGGATTGACGGTGTTACTATCAACGGCTGTCCCACGCTGTGGCGCGGGTTTGGGGGTTCCACAGGCCGTAGCCAGCATCGCAAGCAATAAACCATAAACGTTATACTGGACCAAATGGGTGCGCATGAGGTCAATCGTACCCGATCGACGGTGGATACCCCAGTAAAAATCCTCGAACAGCGCCGTTGAGAGCAGTCGCAGCCCCCTGCCAACGCGAATCGCGCCTGCTGGCCAGCGCTGGGATCACCGGCGTCTCCCCAAAGACCCGTGCCGAAAAACAAACGAAAATCGTTTATTTAAGCCACATTCTATGGCAATGTAGAAAATATAACTTTCTCAACTAGTGTACATTTGACGCCCTTTTACCATTTGCTTTCATAAATCTTCCTATACTATGATGCGCGGAGCTTTTCGACCCGTTCGACGTTCGACAACGGGATCATTAATTGCCTGAGGAGGAGCGAGTGGCCAAAACCCTGCTGCAATCTTTACCTTCATTGGAAATTCTACTCAATGATCCACAACTAGTTGAATTCAGTGATAAATTTGGTCGAGAGGTACTATTGAAGACCGCCCGGGAGGTGCTGGACCATATTCGCCGGCAATTTCGTCTGAAAAGTGATGCCGAGCTGCCGACCGCTGACAATGCCTCGGAGTGGATTGTCGCACGGATCGTACAGGAGGTCTCGGCCAAGTACGGCTTTTCGTTGAAAAAAGCGATTAACGCCACCGGGGTGGTGTTGCACACCGGACTGGGTCGGGCGGTCCTCCCCGAGGCCGCCATCCAATCGATCAACGATGTAATTGAAGGATACTGCACCTTGGCCACCAGTATCGAGACGGGTCGCCGGGGTCACCGGGACGGTCACCTGAACGACTTGATCTGCGAGCTCACCGGCGCCGAGGCGGCTACTGTCGTCAACAACAACGCAGCGGCGACGATGCTCATTCTCAACACCCTGGCCCAGGGCAAGGAGGTGATTCTCTCCCGAGGCCAGCTGGTGGAGATCGGCGGCGCCTTCCGCATGCCCGACGTGATGGAGACCAGCGGGGCCAAATTGCGGGACGTGGGGACGACCAACAAGACCCACCTGAGGGACTATGCCAATGCGATCGGCGAAGAGACCGGTGCGCTGATGCGGGTGCACCACAGCAATTACCGCATCGTCGGATTTTCCAGTGAGCCCAGTGTACAGGAGATCGCCGATCTGGCCCACGAGCGGGGTCTGCACATGATTGACGACATCGGCAGCGGCGCGCTAATCGACCTGGGGCAATTCGGCCTCGAAAAGGAGCCCCTGATCAAGGATAGCATCAAGGCGGGCGCCGACGTGATCTGCTTCAGCGGCGACAAATTGATCGGCGGCCCCCAAGCGGGCATCATCGTCGGCAAGGCCAAGGTCATCGAGAAGATCAAAAAGAACCAACTGGGGCGAGCGATGCGCGTGGGCAAGACCACCATCGCCGGCCTGCAGGCCACCCTGCAACTGTTCCTGCGCCCGGACACGATTACCAAGACCCATCCGGTCTATCGCATGTTCGCTGCCCGTCCGGTGCAGCTGGCCCGGCGCGCCAACCGCATGCGCCGTGCCCTCGAGCCGGCGCTCGACGCCGGGGTGAGCCTGGAGGTGGTCGACAGCCACGCCCAAGTGGGCAGCGGCTCGGTTCCGGCGGAGACCATGCCGTCTAAATCGCTGCGCATTCTCTCGTCCGGTCGATCCGAAGCGTCCATTGCCCAACAGCTACGGCTCAATGACCCGCCGATCTTCACCCGGCTCCACAAAAACGGTCTCTACCTCGATTTCAAAACGTTCGACAGTTCTCAGGATATAATTGTCAAATCGGCGCTCCAACACCTACTCGGCGCCAAAACCGCGGATTAGCCCCATGTCATCGGATACTCAATCCAGAAAACACATCATCGTCGGCACCTCCGGCCACATCGATCACGGCAAGACAGCGCTCGTCAAGGCGATGACCGGAGTTGACGCGGACACCTTGGCCGAGGAAAAACGGCGGGGCATAACCATCGAGTTGGGGTTTGTCTTCATGAAAACCCCGGATCCCAATTGCGAAGCCCTCATCATCGATGTCCCGGGCCATGAAAAGCTGATCAAAACGATGGTCGCCGGTGCGGCCAATATCGATGTGGCCGTGTTGGTGGTCGCTGCGGACGACGGGGTCAACAAACAGACTGAAGAACACTTCGATATTCTGCGCACCCTGGAGATTCCCGCGGGGGTAGTCGCCCTGACCAAGTGCGATTTGATCAACGAAGATGAAACTAAGGAGCTGACCAAGGCGGTTCGCCGCTTTGTCCGGCACAGCTTTCTCGAACGAGCGCCGATCATTGCCACCTCTGCCATCGACCGCACGGGCATCGACGAGCTCAAGCAAACGATTTACGAGGTGGGCAGCGCCGTGCGTCATCGCCGCGACACCGGGGTGTTTCGCCTGCCCGTGGATCGGGTGTTTACCATGCAGGGATTCGGTACGGTAGTGGCCGGTACCGTGCTCTCGGGCGCGATTGAGGCGGGGGACGAGGTGGAGGTCTTTCCCGAGGGGATCCGAACCAAGGTTCGCGGGGTGCAGGTGCACCACGAAAAAGCCAACAAGAGCGTCATCGGCAAGCGAACCGCGTTGAACCTGTTGAACGTCGAGAAAGACCGCCTGCACCGGGGCCAGACCCTCGGCGCGCCGGACACCCTGCTGCCGTCCAATCGTTTCGATGGCAACCTCAACCTGCTCAAGTCGTCCCGTGTCTTGAAAAACCTGACCCGGGTGAAATTCTACACGGGCACCTCGGAGAGTCTCTGCCGGGTCGCCTTGCTGGATCGCAACAAGCTCCAGCCCGGTGATTCGGGTCCGGCCCAGTTCATCCTCGAGTCCCAAACCGTGGCCCTACCGGGTGACCGGTATGTCATCCGCACCGTCTCCCCGCTGATGACCGTGGGCGGCGGGGTGATTCTGGACGCCAACCCGGTCAAGCACAAACGGTTCGACGAAAATGTCCTCGCCGGTCTGAAGAAACTCGAAGGCAACACCGAAGCGCAGACCGAACAGATGGTCTTTCAGGCGGGCAACAACTCCATCGAGAACAAAACAATTTTCGTCCTGCTGGGCAAAGCCGAAGCGGATATCACCGCTGCCCTCGACGCCCTGGTCGACGCCAACAAAATTCACGCCCGGCAGGAGGCAAAAACCATCCGCTACCTGCACGCGGATTTTCGCAAAAGCTTGTGTGAACGGTTCGTCGGGCTGATCAACCAATTTCTGCAGCGCAACCCGGATCAACTGAGCGCGCCGTTCAACGACATGCGCTCGGCCATGCTCAAGCACACCGACCAGCCCACGTTTCGCTTCATCCTGGACGAGTTGATCGCCGAACAGGTGATCGAACGCGAAGGGACGTCGATCTGGTTGTGCGGCTACCAAGTGCCCCTGAGCAGCGCAGAAGAGCACATCGCCGAGCAGGTCGAGAAAATTCTCATCGACGCGGGCATCGAGTGCCCGTTGACCGAGAAAATTCGCAAACGCCTCGACGTGGAGCAATCCAAATTCAATAAAATCATGGCCGCGCTGAACAACCGCAAACGGGTCATCCGGATGACCAACAAGGTCAGCTACCACCAAAAAACTTTTGCCAAGATCGAAGAAATTGTTTTGAACTTGTTGGAGAAAAATCATAGTATAACGATAGCGCAGCTCAGGGATGAGCTGGGCGTGTCCCGCAAATACACCCAGGCCATTCTGGAGTATTTTGACGAGGCAGGCATAACGGTGCGGGAGGGCGACAAACACATTCTCCCGTGAGTTATGGGAAGGTATAGGCTCCGGTGGGCCTCCTGGACTTCAAATCCAGTGTGGGGCAATTTGTCCCGGGTAGGTTCGACTCCCACACCTTCCCGCCACTTTTAACCCACGTCGCCCAAGCGATGGTCAAATCAACCAACTACTGCTCGGATTTATAAAGCACGCACCCGGTCCATGTGACACGGTCTGCGTGACACTATTTTGCAGCCCATTCCACGGTAAAACGCCGACATGGATAACCGAGGGGGTATTCGGGTAACCAGGGAGTTGTCCTGGTCGCCGGCGGCCAAAAGCTGAAAAACAGGAGGCCCCCGGGCGATCTTCCCGATGCGATACGCGCTCAATGGGATAACCCACGAGTTATCTTCCCCCATTCATTCGAATCCGTTCAATCGACTCTCCGCTAAAATTCGGCGAGATCTCCGTCCGTCAATCCTGGCCCACCGCCTGCAAAAAAGGAGCGAGCAACTCGCAACAAGCGCGGATCAACCTGCAATGCCGGCAGGGGATCCCGACTACCCGGATCAACAAAGGAGAAACTGAAATGAATCATTTGAAATGCCTGGTACTCTTTTTTCTGGTGGCCCTGCCCCTCGTGGGCTGTGACGATTTCAGCGAAGGGGATCTGCCAACGGACGAATTCTCCGAAGAGGTGACCGAGGACGATCCCCCCATTACCAAGGAGCTGGTCAACTCGATTCTCAGCAAAGAGGTGCTGACCCCGGAAGACGTGGCCATGCTGCAGCGGGCCGGTGCCGCGACCAGCGAAGAGGATCCTCGCACCGACCCGTGGGACAAATGCCGCGCCAGATTCTTTAGATATCGCATTCAATTCAAAGATGACAATCCACCCAAGCGATTCAATCTCTATCCCTGGCACTATTTTCCCTGTGACAGTTACGGCAACTACTTGGCCACTTATGTCAATGAAATTCGGAGCGATGGAAACGAATATCCGCTGTGTGATAATTACGATTCGCGAGACACGATCCGAGGTGACACAACCCATGATCTCGGACGACTACTTTCTCTACGTGGACAGCGGCACCAAGAGCTCGTTCAGCACCACCGATCGAGAGGTGTTCAAGGTGATTGGCCAGTTGCTCGGCGAGACAATCGAGCAGGTGAAAAAAAGCCAACAGGATGTTGGCGGTATCACGGGCAGCAGCGACGAAATCGGCCACATCCGCGACCTGACGCTGAAATACGCCCTCGAGGACGGGCCGATATTGCTGCTCGGCGAGACCGGCGTGGGTAAGAGCCGATTAGCAGGGCTGATTCACACGTACTCGGGGCGCCAAGATCGAGGCTGGTCAATTCAGAGAGGATTTGTACTATCGCCTGCATGTCTTCGAACTCGAGATTCCACCGCTGCGCATTCGCAAAGCCGACATCCGCGAACTGGTGCTGGAGCACCGGGATCTGTTGCGCAACAAGACCCCGGGCCCTGGTTTTTGGCAGGCGTTGCAGGGACATGACTGGCCCGGCAACGTTCGCGAGCTCCTCACCGTGCTGACCCGGGCAGGGGTTCAGCTGACCAGCCCGATCACCGGTGAACAACTCAAGAGGATCATTCAACACCGGGATATCCAAGGCGCCGCGGCGGCCACGAGCAATGCACCGGACTTGTGGGCTCGACTGGACGACGGCGGTGATTTCTGGACCGCCCTTTGGCCGATGTTCATCAAGCGGGAGTTGAACAAACAGCAACTGAGGCGTTTTCTACGCGAGGAATATCTCACTACAGAGCAAAGTCTGAAACAGCTGTCCACCAAACTGAAGATCGCGCCCAGCGAATTCAAGAAATTCATCGCTATCTTACACAAGTACGATATTCATCCAGGAAAAAGTTATCCGGCGGTGTAGTGTGTGATCAGGCCTGTTCCACGAATTCATCTGGATCGACGTAGAACGGGTTTTGGATGATCATGCCGTTGATGATGATCACCGGGTGGACGCGAATCACATCGGCGATCATCTTCGTGCCGAACAGGCGGAAGTCGTATTGACAGATCGCGCTGGCAGGGCTCGACTCGATGACGTTGGACACCTCGGCCTCGTAGTTGATCAGTCGATTTCTGCCGTCGACGCTCTTCAGTGACCAGGACATCTCCCCACAGATGCGGGCGCCCAGGTAGCCCCTCTTCGTGGCGCTGCTACAAAACGCATAGAGGCGGTCGATGAACTCATTGGGTTCAAAACTCCCATAGCCGCGGCAGATTTGGTTGGTGTCGATGAAATGAAAGGCATCGTGGTGCACACTGCCCCCCATCACCCCCATTTGGGTGAACATGGTGCGCCCCTGTTCCGGTGTCATCGCATCGGTGAAGTAGCCGACCCGTTCCCCCGCCTCAACCCCCTCTTTGATGAACTCGGCAATCATCTGCTGTCGCTCGGCCTCATCGTCATACAACAAACACGCATGGGTGCCGAAGGGAATTTGGACCTGACTCAGGCCGACCAACGCCTCCTGTTGCAATGCTGACATCTTCGCCCTCCTTGTTTCTACCGGAAGATTCCAATCCGTCCACCTCGGTCCCAATTGCCTCGAACGAATTGGAGATCCGGAATTTGGTTTCCAATAGTGTTTCGCGCTCACCCCCTAAACGTCAAGGGCAAACGCACCGTGTAGGCCAGGAGAGATCTCCCCCAATGCAATTACAGTGTTGGCTTGGAACTATTGGACGCCGGACACTCTCATTTTCCCCAACGCAATACCGTCGCCGAATAGGTCATTCCGGTCCCTCCCTGAAACATGGCGACCAGATCACCGTCCGACAACAGTCCCAGACGTTGACCTTCAAAGAGCACCAAGGGGAGATTGGCCCCGCTCAGGGTGCCGGCCCAAGTATAGGTGTCGACAGTCTTTGCCTGTTTCAGTTCGAGAAAGGATTGGGTCACCTCGCGAAACCACACCGTCGCCTGGTGGCAGGCGAAAAAATCGACGTCGCTCCTGCTCAGCTCGGCCCGGACGAGCGCCTCCGACACCACCTCTTTGCCCAGATCGGCCAGACTCAAGAACATTCGACTGGCCGCTGAGCGATTGAGACAAACCGCCCAGATCCGACCCTCCTCCCACCATTGCTTGTCCGGCACGGTGCAAACCATCGCCCCGTGGGCCCGACCATCGGTCCGGTGCACCTGACTGAGCACACCCCGTCCCCTGCTGACCGGCCCGACGACCACGGCGGTGGCCCCATCGCCGAAATGGATGGCAAACGATTCTTCAAGGGGATTGACCCGGGACACGGCGGAGGTCTGTACCAGCAGCGCATAGCGGATTCGTCCTGCAGCGATCATCGACTCGGCGATGCCCAACTGCATCTGAAAAGAATTGCACACCGCATCGACATCAAAGGTGATGCATTCCGGAGACAGCCCGAGTCGGCGATGAACAACGCAGGCGTGGGGTTCGCCGAGGTGATCGGGGATGAAGGCATTACTGAGCAACAGATCGATCTCTCCCCGATCGATCCCCGATTGCTCGAGAGCCTCCTTCGCCGCGAAATGGGACATCTCCCCGGCGGTCGTTCTCTCATCCATTACGCGCCGCTCTCGTGCGCCGTGAAACGGATCGCTGCGGTACTGTTCGATTTTGGCCAGCACCCGGGCCATTCCCGCCGGCGGGGGTTGGTCGTCGTATTCTTTCTTTTTCTGTTTGTCCCATACGTGGCGATCGAGCCATCTCTCAACGGTCTGCCGGGGCCACCACTCATTGGTCCGAACCGTCGGCGGCAGGTAAGTACCGATCCCCAAGATTCCCGTGCGGACATTTCGATTGCTCATCATCGACCTCTCCTCTTGAGGGTACCGTTAGTTGTCAATAAAGCCGGCTATGGACCGGGCCCGATCCCCGAGAGGTGGAGCGACCTCCGGATCGACGAGACACTCGATCACCGTCGGCTGCCGGCTGGACATGGCTTTGCCAAAGGCCTCGGGCAACTCCCCAGGTGCTTCCACACGCCAGGCGCGAAGCCCCATCGATTCAGCGATGCGAGCGATCTCCAGCGGCTTCTGATAGCGTGCGGCGCGCAAGGGTTTGCGCTGGCCGACCAGCTGGCTGCCGAACCACGTGATGCCGTGCATGTTGTTGTTTTCGACGATCCAGATCACCGGTAGGTTGTATTCTCGCGCGGTGAGCAGCTCCATCCCGTTCATTGTGAAACACCCGTCGCCGACGATCGCGACGACCGGACGTGAAGGAACGGCGATCGCCGCGCCAATCGGCGACACCGTACCGTGTCCGACAGAACCGAATCCCAGGTTGAGGACGAATCGCTGGTGACGCCGAATGGTGAGGTGATGGAGATTGAACAGCATGTGACCACCGATATCGGAAAAAATAACCGCATTGTCGGGCAACAGCTGGCTCAGCTCCTCCCGCCATTTTCTCGGTGTGAGCGGGAAGAGTCGAGTACCGCCGTCCCCTTGAGCAATTACCGGCCGGTCGCGCTTGGTCGACGGGGCTGCTTCGCGGTTCCACTTTGAGGCGACCTCGCTTCCCTGCCGAATACCGCGATGCACGTTGTAAACCAATTCCATCATAATGGTCTGTGCATCTCCGACCAGGGGAATATCCACCGGATAGTTTCGACCAATGCGATCCGGATCCACATCGAGCTGAATGAACTTACTACTGGGTCTCAGCCGGTGATCCCAATTGATCGTGGTGGTTTCATTGAGTGACGCACCTACCGACAACAATACATCGACCCGTCCACCCAGCAGGGTCTCCCGGGCCGGGCGATGTCCCGCGATCCCCATCACCCCCAGGGAGAGCGGGTGATCCTCGGGGAATGTCCCCTTGGCTCTGGGGGAAGTAGCCACCCGCGCCGGAAGCAGCTCGGCCAGCGACAGCAACTGATCTTCGCCACCGGCAATGTCCGTCCCCGAGCCGGCTAAAATGGCGGGAAACTCCGCCTTCATCAACGCCTCCGCCGCCCGTTGGGCGTTGCGCCGATCGAACAACAGGGGTGCGGCGCGATAGGTCGCCGGGTCATACCAGTTCTCAGCGAGCGGTTTTTCCCACAAATCCACGGGCACATTGAGATGCACCGGCCCGGGCCGTCCGCACAGGGCCTGTCGCAGAGCCCGGCGGAGATGATGGGCCATACACTCCGGTGAGGTAACCATCGTCGAGTACTTGGTCACCGGACGGAACATCGCGACAATGTCAATGTCCTCGCGATTCGTTTCCTGGGCTGCCCCTTTACCCATCACATTGCTCGCCGCCTGACCGGTGACCACGACCATCGGCACACCGTCGGCGAACGCACAGGACACACCGGTGAGCAGATTGGTCGCTCCGGGGCCAGCGGTCGCGGCACAGACCGCGAGTCGCTTGCTCACCCGCGCATACCCGTCAGCCATAAAGGCCGCGCCTTCTTCGTGCTTGCTCATCACCAGCCGGAAGCAGGTATCGTTTTCGACCGCCTCAAAGAGCGGGTGAATCAATCCGCCGGGAATGCCGAAGATAACGGTCGCTTTTTCTGCCTTAAGGTATGTCAGAAAGACGTCGATCACCCGCAGGGATTCGGCCTCGCCTGCCGACGAGATTGAGTTGTTCTCGATAATCTTCAATTTTGACTCGATCAATTGTCATTCTTTCTCCTGATATGGACGATGCGGTCGATCAGGTCGTGGGGCATCAGACGGTCTTTGAGATGGGCCAATATGGGAGGGTCAGCTGTGTCCTGAGACCCGGACGGATCCTCTGTTGCGAGCTCGAGGGGGAAGTGCGCCCAGAATGTGGAGCCGACCCCTGGTTTGGACATCACTTCGAGCTGACCGCCGATCTGGGCCATCAACTGGACGACAACCGACAGGCCGACGCCGAAACTGTGAGGTGTGGAGTGAGGATTCGGCACCCCGTGAGGCAGAAAAATCTGTTTCAACTTCGCCGGCTCGATCCCCCGCCCGGTATCAGAGACTTTTATCGTCAGGAATCCGGGCCGGCCGTCGAGCTCGACGACAATGCTCCCCTTGCTGGTAAATTTCACCGCGTTGGTCAATAGATTGTCCACGACGCGATCGAGAATCGACACATCGGTCGTTAGGGTCCCCGGTGCCTCGCGGGTGGCGAACACGCTGACGCGAATATCCCGACCATAGGCCAGCGCGCGAACCCGTCGGTGGTACTGTTCCACCAGGTACTCCACCTCGAGGGTCTCCGGTTCGATTCGCACGTAGGTTCGTTCTGTTTCGCTGATTTTCATCAGCTCGACCAGGAGTCTTTCCATCCGTACAACCGCATCCTCCAAATCGTCAATGGCGGCCAATTGCTCGGTCCCCAGCTCTGACGCCTGCTCGCGCAAATAGACCGCGTTCATTCGCAACGTACCCAAGGGGTTGCGCAGGTCGTGGGAGAAGCCGCGGAGGATGGCGCTCCGCTTGAGTTGCAACGCCTTGGCCTGTTCGACAACTTTCTCCAGTTGAACGGTTCTATTGGTAGTCTTTTTCTCGAGCATCCGGGTCCACTCCCGTTGTCGCCGGTGTAGCCCGAGGATCTCCTGCCTCGCTTCGGCGTCTTCCTCGGCGAGCTTTCGCAGGGCCGCGTTGCTCTCGTCACATATACCGAGATTGATTCGGTTGATCCGATACAATTCGAGGCCGTGACCGGTCAGCGCGCCGACCACCGGCAGCCAAATCACCCACGGCGCAAATCCCAGACCAGTGAAGGTGATGCCGAGCGCTGACAAACCGCCGAGCAGCAGACCCAACAACAATGGTAACGACCGGCGATACTCGAACCACTGCAGCTGGTATTCGCAGTAATCGTCGCCTCGGGTAATGCAGTTCTTTTCCACCAGTCTGGCCGGGGGCAGTCCCCACAAGGTCGGCAGGGCGGCTCCCTGGGCCTGCCGGGAGAGACAGATCAATCGCGACTCGCGCTTCTCGCTGCGGTACCGCAACACCATGCTGTTGTGGGTGGAACTGTGTATCTGCAACTTGCTGATCGTGGACACCAGGTGAAAAGTATCGACCATCATTTTGTACAGCTTCAGCGGCGTGATGGCGCGGATGGCAAAGCGCATCGGACCGATCGACTCGTGCAACCGGTAGGCCATCGCTGTCTTGAACTCTTCGTCATTCGCCACGATATCGCGGACCGCTTCGAGAAACCGCTCGACCTGTTCCAGCGAGCCCCAGTGATACCGGCCGTCGAATTGACGGGGAGCCAGCCCGGCGTGATGGGTAATCTGCTCGAGCGTGTTCCTCCCGTAGTGTGCGGCGATGTGACGGGCGGGCGCGTGTAACAGAATTCGCAGGTTGAAGTCACCGGTCGGTGCAGGATGACGGCGCTCCGGCGGCGGTTCGTGGGGGCCAGTTGAGCGCTCCTCGATCGCCGCTGGTGGATGCAGTCGACCTGAGGGGTGATCCAAGGACAGAGCTTCATCTAGTTCAACCATCTTCACGCGAGCAGTCTCCATTCGCGTGCTCCGGGACGCCAGAGGTGCTGTTTTCTTCATTGAGCCAAATCTCTTCATCAGTGTACAGGGCACGTGCGCCCCTATTTGAATTCGGCGCCATGCAAAGATCATGCAACCGGTCATCAGCGATCCAAAGCCCGGGCCGGAAAAGGGCAGATCCCTTATAATCCTACAGCATTTGTTTAACCAACGAACCAGACATGAACAAAAGTAATCGATCAACCCGGCGTCAGGCGTTGAGACGAGTTCCGGTTCGAATCCAATGCAAAGGAAATTCTATAACCACCCTTTAAAGAACCGTTACCGATTCCCATTGAATCAATGAATCGATATGCAATCCCACTCCCTTCGATTCTTACAATGCTAAGCCCGTTTTTACACCCTCATCAAGAAAGGCTATCAGGCGGGAGAAAACTCCTCTTGATTTTTTTTTTTGCGGTCATATTAGGAGACATGAAAACCATGTGTCACCACACCCCAAATGAGCAGCCGGCGATCCTGATCGCCGATGATGATGAATCGATTCTGCGATCGATGGCCCGAGTGTTGTCGTTCAAATACAAGAACAACATCTTCACTACAGTCAACATCCCCGATACCTTGGCTGTGATTCGCAGCCGACCCCTCGATTTGGTCTTCCTCGATATTCATTTCGGAGATGAACAGCAGACCGGTATCGATTGTGTGCGCCAAGCCCGAGCAGCGGGGTATGGCGGTATTATCTGTATGCTGACCGCCGACCAGCATCCGACGGCCCTCTTTCAAGCAGCTCTCGCCGGGGCGAACGACTATATCGTGAAAGGATCGGCCCATGATCTATCCGATGAAGTTGTCCGCCTATTGCAGCTGCACGAGGAGGATGAACCGAGTGGGCAGAGCTATGATCCCATCCTCGACTCCGCCTTTCTCCGCTCACGAAAACTCTCGAAAAACCAGGTCGTACTGCTCAGCGACTTTGCCAAGTTCGGCTATCCTCGCATCAAGGAATTTGCCCGCCAACTTCACATCTCGGAAACCAGTCTGTGGAAACGGCTATCGCGTATTCGAGAAAAACTGGGTGCAGATGCAATGACTCAGATTACCTACATCCTCACCGCGATTAAAATCTTCGAAGGGCAGCACACCGCGATCAATGACCGTCATTCTTCGCGTTAGGCTGGACTAGTTCAGGTTAGGCGGATCCCTTCACGCAGTCCTCACCCGGCGCACGAACGGGGCTGGCGCGACTGGTTCGGCCAGACTCGCCCGTTGTGCGCCGGGGGTGAACGGAACAGCGGTTGCGGATTTAGCACAGCGCACCCTTCTCCACCTTACGGTTCGACCGTTTCCCTCCCCTTGCCAGATAGGCATCTCTTTCCATATTGGCATAGGACGGCCGTCTGAAACGCCGGCTTTCATGCGCGGGCTGATCACTTGAAGACATCGAGTCGTTGGTTTTCCCATTACCGTCGCGTTCGATCACTGCGCCACTCCCATAGAAGCGGTTGTAGAAAACCCCTTTACTTTTACAAACCTCAGTACATTTATGCACCCGCTCAACATCTCATCGGGTTAATTAAGCAAAATTCATTCCAAACGATTCCTCAACCTGTTCGGTGCGTAGTTTGTTTTCACCCAGATGGTGGAGTGGAAAATTATAGTAACCACGGGGTCTTTATTTTGATATCGGGTAACACAAGGGTGCTGTTTTGCTGGACACTGTCCCACGATATAGGACTCGACGGTATTTCGATGATGTCGACACCGTTTATTCTTGGAAGAAATATGTATATATATTATATCGTGACCCTCTCGCAATTGTCCATCGCCAGCCAATATCTCCACGGGGCCGATTCACAAAAAGGGTTGGACCGCTTCAGCGGATACAAGTCGCCATTGTACACAAATTCTAGTTTATGTTTTTTTATTCCGCACCTCTGGATAGCCGGCTGACCAATCAGAAAAGACTTACACTAAATTTCGAAAACAGATACATTCTCCCCATCGATTCAAACCCATCTTTTCTGAGTTATCGATTGAATATTCTATTGCATCTTGCAGTAAACTTTTCTATGGTCTGCGCCTCAATGCGGTGTGCCGATCATTGATCGACTTACGCCGCTTGTAAAAGTTAGGGGTTGCGTATGGCGAAGATACTGATCATTGACGATGATTTACAGATCAACAACTTTCTCGTTGAAATCGTCGAGCGATCAAATCACTGCTGCACCAGCGCGCTTACCGCTTCGGAGGGTCTCAAACAGCTGGCCGCCGATGCGTATGACGTCGTTTTTCTGGATGTGCGATTGCCCGATGGAGACGGCCTTCAGCTCTTCCCGCAGATCCGCAAGATGGATCCCAATCCGGAGGTGATCATTCTGACGGGATTCGGCGATCCCGACGAAGCCGAGAATGCGATCAAGAACGGCGCATCGGATTACATCGAAAAACCGGCATCGGCCAAGAGAATCCTTCTCTCTCTCACGCGAGCCCTTCAATACCAGGAAGAAAAAAAATCGCGCCGGCGTCCGATTCGATTGAAACGGGACGGCATCGTCGGTCGGAGCCCGGCGATTACCCAGTGTCTCGATCTCCTGGCCTACGCGGCGAGTGCAGAGGCCAACGTGCTGATCACCGGAGAGACCGGCACGGGCAAGGAATTGTTCGCCTGCGCACTGCACGAAAACAGCAATCGCGCCGATCGAAATTTTGTCGTCGTCGACTGCACCGCTCTGCCCCATACCTTGGTGGAGAGCCTGCTCTTCGGCCACCAGAAAGGTGCCTACACCGGCGCGGACAAAACCCAGGACGGTTTGATCAAACAGGCCGATGGTGGAACCCTCTTTCTCGATGAAGTTGGTGAGCTTCCCCTGTCGATTCAAAAGAGCTTCCTCCGTGTGCTGCAAGAGCGAAAGTATCGCCCGGTGGGCGCTCCTCAGGAGCAGACCAGCGACTTCCGTCTCATCGCAGCGACCAACCGAAATCTCGAAGCGATGGTCGAGCGGGGGGAGTTTCGCGAGGACCTTCTCTTTCGCATCCGTGCGATGTCGTTGAATCTGCCCCCTCTACGCGCTCACCTCGAGGACATCAAGCCGTTGGTGATCGACTACCTCACCCGGGCCTGCCTGCGATATCGAACGGAGTTAAAAGGATTTTCGCCCGATTTCATTGCCACGCTGATGCGGTACGACTGGCCGGGCAATGTGCGAGAACTGAACCAGGCCCTGGAGCAGGCGATGGCGTCGGCCGGACCGGAGCGCATCCTCTTTCCCGAAGATCTGCCGACCAGCATCCGGGTCAAGCTGGCGCGAAACTCTGTTGCACCGCAGCAGGTGGTCGCCCCATCCCCGGATCCCCAGGAGCTGATCAGACTGCCAGAAAACCTGCCGCCGCTCAAAGAGTTTCGCAATCAGATTATTGACGAAGCCCAACGAATGTACTGTTTGAAGTTGCTCGAAATCACCGGGGGAAGCAAGCAACAGGCCTGCCAAATCTCCGGTCTTTCCCGGTCGCGCCTGTATTCGCTACTGAAGCAATACGACATCCCGCTCCGCCACTCCGCCCTCCCTGCAGTCAAGAACTGACCTCAACGGCGCAAAATCTTCTGCAACATTGAGGCTGACTCAAAAGATCCGCAACGGTCTGATCTGCTCGATGATGCGAGAATCGCTGCTGGCCCGAACTTCATCGACCAGGCACCCGATGCACAGGGGCCGGCGCCCCAATTCGGCGACCGCAAATACCGGACAGCAATCGCAAAAGATGGGTGGCGCAGGGCGGGATTGGGGCCACCAATGCGGGCTGGCCATATCAGTGACGAACTGTGGTTGTCGATCGATTTCCATATCTTCCCCCTTTTTGGACTCGCCGAAAAAAACGCCGAGGCGATACCCTTGGTATCAGAGGCAATCCGCATGCCAGGGCAGGGTCAGAGATCTCCCGCCCTCCCTTTGATCGCCGCCGAATCCGGCTCATCCGCAAGAGTGAACAGTATCGTCGATCATTTTGCGCAGCACGGAAACGAGATGGTAATAACCGCCATCGAGGTAGTCGATGTACCGCGGTCGAAGGCGGTGGGCCAACGCCACCGTCTCCTCTTCCTGATCCGCGACCACCAAGACGATCCGTGCATCTCCGAACAGCTTTCTCATCCCGCAGATCTGCTTGAGAATGCCCCGGGTCGCGGCAAATAAAATGGCCAGATCTATCGACGGATCACCCATTCGCAGCCGTTGAACCAACACCTCCAGGGTGTGTACCAGCTCCACCTTCGCGTCAGCTGCCACCCGGGCCACCCGTTGGCGCAATTCGCCCACCAACCCCGGGGAGGCCGGGGCAAACAACAGAATATTCATCACAGTCCCTCCCCCCAACACGACCATTGGGGTAGTTCCTGACATTTCAACCGATAAGAATGCGGGCCGCTTCAGATATCATGCCGAACCGAACCCCACGGTGGGAATGGCCGTGACCAACAGCTATTGTTGCGGAATTCAATAATTTTTGGGCAATCGGTGAGGACAGATTTGCCGCCAAAGGATCCCAGCCCGGTGGTGAAAGGGTCAATTTGTATTGTCCGGCAGGAAATTGTCTCTTTATTGAGGATTCGGGCTAAAACGGTCAGCACCCGTGGGAAAACCGAAGCTGCGCATCGGTTGTCCCCCGGCGGTCAGCACCGCGCTGCGGCTCAGGTGGTAGGGGGTGCGGGTCGCCGACAGCAGCGAAATATCCAACACCTCATCGAGAGATTCGACAAAGTGAAAAACCAAATCGTCCTGCACCGCTTGGGGGATATCGTCCACATCCGCTTCGTTGTCTGCGGGTAGGATGATCTGCCTGATTCCCGCGCGATGGGCGCCGAGCACCTTTTCTTTGATCCCGCCGATGGGCAGCACCCGCCCCCGTAAGGTGATTTCGCCGGTCATGGCCAGGTCGTTGCGCACGGGTCTGCCGCTCATCGCTGACGCCAGGGCGGTTGCCATCGTCACCCCGGCCGACGGACCATCTTTGGGAATCGCCCCGGCCGGAACGTGAATGTGGACCTCCACCGATCCCAGATGGGTCGAAGGGATGCTGAGTTCGCCGGCTCGCGTCGTAGCGTAAGTCAGCGCCGCTCGTGCGGATTCCCGCATCACATCCCCCAATTGCCCGGTCAGAATCAACGATACCGGACCAAAGCCGTCACCGCTTCCGTCCGTGCCGGACGAACTGTTTTGGATTTCGCGGATCGACGATTCGACAAACATGATGTCGCCGCCGGCAGGGGTGTAGTACATGCCCGTGGACACCCCGATCTCGTTGTCCGGCGCGGCCCGCTCGGGTCGCACCTTGGGCCGCCCCAGCATCTTTTGAATCGATGCCTCGTCGAGCTCGACAGCGCTCGTCTCCCCGCTGGCGAGGCGTCTCGCCGCTTTGCGCGCCAAACGCCCGATTTCCCGTTCCAGCTGCCGGACGCCGCTCTCCCGAGTGTAATGGGATACGATATGGGCGATCGCCTCATCGGTGAACGCGATATTCTCCGCCTCGATACCGTTCTCCTCGAGCTGCCGGGGAACCAGGTAGCCCTTGGCAATTTGCACCTTCTCGTCCTCGGTATAGCCTGTGAACTCCACCACCTCCATCCGATCGAGCAGGGGACCGGGAATCGATTGCACGAAATTCGCCGTGGCGATGAACAGCACCTCCCGCAAATCAAAGGGCACTCCCAGGTAGTGATCGACAAAGCTATCGTTTTGCGCCGGATCGAGCACCTCCATCAACGCACTGGCCGGGTCCCCCTGAAATGAAATGCCCAGCTTGTCGACTTCGTCGAGCAGAAAGACCGGATTCTTGGTCCCCGCCTGCTTGAGCCCTTGAATGATTCGACCGGGCAAGGCGCCCAGGTAGGTGCGACGGTGTCCGCGAATATCCGCTTCGTCCCGCGTCCCGCCGAGGGAGACGCGAACGTATTCTCGTCCCAGGGCGCGGGCGATCGACTTGGCGATTGAGGTTTTGCCAACGCCAGGGGGACCGGTGAAGAGAAGGATGGGGGAGGCGCCTTGGGAGGAGGTTCTTTGGGGGGAGGCGCCTTGGGGGGAGGCGCCTTGGGAAATGGACTTAATGGACGATATTGACTCAATGGACGCGCCCTCCCCTTCCCTTTGTCCATTCCGTCCATCTAGTCCATTCTGTCCATTCTCCTCTCCCTGTCCATTCTCTCCTCCCTGTCCCCTCTTCTCTTCTCTCAGCCGCCTTACCGCCAGGAACTCCAGGATTCGGTCTTTGACGTCCTGCAATCCGTAGTGATCCTCATCCAGGATGGTCTCGGCTCTTTTTAGATCGAAGTGATCTTCCGATCTTTTGTTCCAGGGGAGATCGGCGATCCACTCCAGATAGGTGCGGATCACTTGGGTCTCCGAGGAACCGGGGCCGGATCGCTCGAGGCGCTTGAGCTCCCGATTCACCTCGGCGCGGGCCTCTTCGGGCAGGTCGAGCTTGGCCAGCCGGTCTCGTAACTCCTCGGCTTCACCGACCTGCTCGCCGTCTTCGCCCAGCTCGTGCTGAATCGCTTTGAGTTGCTCTCGCAGATACATCTCCCGCTGGCGCTCGCCCAGTTTTTCCTGGACGTGCGACTTGATGTCCTGCTGCGCCTTGAGGATATCGATGCGCTGCTGCACGTGGAGCAGCACCTGGCGGATGCGCTGTTCAACGCTGAGGGTTTCGAGCAACTCCTGTTTGTCTTTGGCCGGCAGATCCAAAAAGCCGGCGATCTGATCGGCCAATAGTCCCGGACGTTTGTTGCCGTCCAGTGTCTGTCGTATCACCTCCTTGGGAACTTCGTACAGCTGACCCAATTCCCGAGCGCGTTCTTTGGTCTCGGCGAACAGCGCCTTGAACGCAGGATCATTCACTTCAAGGGGCTCCATCTCCTTGATTTCAGTAACCCCGGCCACCAGGAACTCATCGTCGGCAGTATACCGGGCGGCATGGGCCCGAATCTCGCCGTGAAGCATCATCGACATTCCGTTCAGCCCGCGCTTGAGCATGCCGATTTTGGCGATCACCCCCGTGGTGAAGAGATTTTCAGCTGATGTCTCTTCGGATTCCTTGCGTTGCGCAACCGCAAAAACCCGTCCGTCCTTTTTTGCAGCTTCCTCCACGGCCCTCATCGTTCCCGAATGCGCAACCACGACGGGAAACATATGCCCTGGAAAAAGAACCGACCCTCGCAAGGGCACAACCGGTATGGTGATTGTTTCAGTCATAACATCACTTACGTAATCACCACCAAGCCCCGGGCAACCCCCAACCCCACACCAAACAAACTCCCCTCCCCTCTGTCCATTCCGTCCATCCCGT
>JANQET010000020.1 GCA_028278265.1 Myxococcota bacterium | reverse complement strand
TGCGTATCTACGCGAATTCGTATCTGTTTAATATTATTTAGTTTTGTCATGCAAGTGGTCAAGA
This sequence comes from Myxococcota bacterium, assembly GCA_028278265.1. Taxonomy (GTDB): domain Bacteria; phylum Myxococcota_A; class Polyangia; order JAAYKL01; family JAAYKL01; genus JANQET01. Next base: position 20,147 of record JANQET010000020.1, on the reverse strand, counting down.
TGGGCCTAAGGACTCGCGCAAAAATAACTACCGTTTTGAGCGCACATCCATCAATTCTAACGGCCTCGCTCGGCGCCCAAATACCCCGAGTATTCGAGCTTCTCACTCTTTGTTAGAATTGCGCCTCCACTCTCAAAACTCGGCATTTATTTTTGCGCGAGCCCTAAGTACTGCAGTCGATAGATTCTACAGCATTCAGTCGTTATTTCTGGCTGAACAACGGCTCAGCCGGGCACACAGATCCACATCGGTTTTTTTTGCGACAAGGTCCTCGCCGGTCGACAAACCCTGCGCTTGTCCGATCCCGCGGTTTGGGGTACGTTCCCTTACGTATGCAGGTGCCGGTCTAACTTGTTTTTTTACTTGTTGATACTCCGGCGAGGAGCGTTGAACGAATGAATCAAGTGGATCAACAGACACTCACCGAGATCAGGCGAATCACCTACGACTACTTTGCCGAGGAGTGCGATATCGACGTGAATGAGCTCTCCGACGAGACGCATATCATCACCGAATTGGAGGGGGATTCGCTGATGCTGCTCAGCTTGCTCGAGATCTTTCGCAAGAAGTACGGTCTGTCGGTCGAGTTGCGGACCCTGGGCCAACACCTGATGAAAAAACCGGCCGATACCATCGGTCAGGTCATCGAGCTGACGACGAAATTGGTCGAACACGGCAATGACATCATTAACGTGGCGCTTTGAGTCCGCCCCCCCTCCACTGAGCGCGGAAATGGACATCGATCGCGACAAACGGTCGGCGTCCCAGGCCCCCCTGTTGAGCACGGGAATCGATATCGAATGCATCGATCGCTTCGCCGATCTGGAACAGGATCCGGGACATCCGATGCCGTTCGTGTTCACCGAGCAGGAAATCGCGCACGCCCGTGGATTGGCCGATCCTCGGCAGGGGTTGTGCGCCAGCTTCTGTTGCAAAGAGGCTTTGTTCAAGGCGTTGGGGGAACCCTACGAATTCACCGATTGCGAGCTGTTGTGGCACACCGACCGCCAAAGTGCATCGCCCACCCTCAGTCCGGAGCTGATGGCCCGTTATCGGATCGATCAGGTCCACGCGAAAATCCAACCGAACCCATTGGACCACCGGGAGTTGGTCGTTGCAGTGGTCCTCCTGCGAAGTGGCAGCTGAGCGATGAAAAGGCCAACGGTGGCGATCACCGGGTTGGGGATGATGACCGGCCTCGGGCTCGACGCAGACAGCAGCTTCGCCGGTCTAGTCGCCGGTGAGAGTCCAGCCCGGGAGTTTACTCTCTTCGAACCGCAGGGACTGACCACCCGGTTCGGTGTCGAGCTGCCCTCAGGTGCTGAGGAGCTGTTCAAGGCGCACCTCAAACCGAGACAGCGCCGGCAGATGACCCGCGGCACCCAAATCGCCTGCGTAACGGCACAAATGGCTTGGGTCGACGCCGGACTGGACGACGCAGGGCTGGATCCGGAGCGAGTAGGCGTGGTGGTCGGTGCCACCGGCACGGGTTATGCTCCCACCACAACCGATCCCGACCGACACCGCATTCTCAAAAACATGGCCAGCGCACCGGCCGCCTGGATCAGTCTAAAGGGCAAGTTCGAAGGCCCATCCATGGTGATCAGCACGGCTTGCTCGTCCGGTGCTTTCGCGCTTCATGCCGCGGCAATGCTGATCACCAGCGGAGAATGCGATATCGTGGTGTGCGGAGCCGGTGACTCTTCGCTCAATTATTTGGACGTCGATGGTTTTGCTGCACTGATGGCCCTGGCGCAACACACTGACGACCCGGCGCAGGCATCGAAACCGTTCGACCTGGAGCGCAGCGGATTTGTGATCGGCGAAGGGGGCGGCATGATGGTGGTCGAGGCGTTGGACTCGGCCCGGGCCAGGGGCGCCCACTGTTATGCCCAAATGGCCCTGCCCGGCCTGTGCAGTGAGGCCTACAACATCATCTCGCCCAAGCCCGAGGGAACGAGCATCGCCCGCTCGATGCAATTGGCGCTGACCAACGCCGGCCTCACCGCGGCGGACATCGACTACATCAACGCCCACGGCACCTCCACCCCGCTCAATGACTTGTACGAAACGCAGGCGATTAAAACCGTCTTCGGCGATCACACCCGCGGAATTCCGGTCTCGTCCACCAAGTCGATGACCGGCCACTGTCTCTCCGCAGCGGCGAGCATTGAGGCGGTCATCTGTTGCAAAGCACTCGAACAGGGGATCATCCCACCGACGATCAATCTGAACCATCCGGATCCGGAGCTGGACTTGGATTTCGTCCCCCACCGGGCACGACAAAAACAGTTGACCCATGTGATGTCCAACGCGTTCGCCTTTGGCGGACAAAACGGGGTGTGTATTTTCTCGAAATCCGCATAAATTATCCCCATGAGTGACGCCGTCTACATCGTTGGGAGCGGGGCCTATCTTCCGGGTCGACCGATTCCCGCCGCCGAGAGCGAAGCGATCTTGGGTGACCTGCCCGATGCCCCGGCGCCGATCCGTCGATGGCTGCACCGTTCGGCACCCGTAATGAGGGAGCTGCTGGACATTGAGTTTTTCCACTACGCGATGGATCCGGTGACCCGGGAGTTTACCGACGACAATGTCACCATGTCAGTAAAAGCGGCACAGCAGGCATTGGACGCCGCCGGGATGGACGCCGAAGATATCGACCTCATCTGTTATGGGTCGGCCCACCAGGACCAGATGCCCACTGCGTCGGTGCGCATTCAAGAAGCCCTGGGCGTCGATGTCTGCGACGAGCTCTCGATTCACGCCAACTGCACCTCGGCCTACAAGGCGCTCTACCTGGCCCACCAACTGTTGCGCGCAGGCCAGAATCGACGGGCTTTGGTTCTCTCATCCAATGTCTCCTCTTCAGAGCTGCGCGCCGAATACTACAACCAGCCGCTGGTGGACAAGGAGTCGCTTTTTCTGCGCTGGTTTTTGAGCGATGGAGCGGGTGCGCTGGTGCTCAGCGCCAACGGACAACAACCCACCGGGTTGGTGATCGACACCACCTACATCGAATCGATCGGCGGCTCTCGAGCACCGTTGATGTACAACGAGCGACCGGCCCTGTGGCTCAGTCCGAAGGAGGAATGGGATCAGGGACGGCACCACCTCAAACAGCGGTTTCGCAACGCCCTCTCCTCCGGCGTTTTCCAGGAAGGTGGGCAATCGGTTTTCGCTAGGGGCTTTGAGCGCATGCTCGACAGCGGGGGGATCGATCCGGCGACCATCGCGCTGATGCAGATCAACCTGCCGACCAAGCACATTGTCGAATCGGTGATCGATGAGCTGGCTGCCCTGGGCATCGAACGCTCCGCTATCTACTCCAAATTGGCTGAGCTGGGCTACAGCGGTCCACCGATGGTCTTTATCTGTCTGGACCGGATCTTGAGAGAAGAATCCCTCGCTCCGGGCGCCCGGGTGGCCAGCTTTGTCACCGAGGTGTCCAAATTCATGCAGGCCGGGTATGTGTTGCGACAACTCTGAGCGGGACGGTCAAAGACCGACCGCCTTTGCCTTCCCCGGAGTGGCAGTCAAGCTGGCCGGTCCGGAAGCCCGGTTTCATCACCGACATGCCACCTGTTTTTCCGACTACCTCGACGCCGCCTCGGCGTTCGCCGGCCGCAATCTCGTCGACCTTCTGGACGATCAGCAGCCGGACCGGTTCGACGACCGGGAGCGGCAGTTTTTCACCTATGCCTTTTCCTGCGGCATGGCCGATGTGATTCGATCTGCAGGTCTTTGGCCCGAGCTGCTCGGGGGATACAGCTTCGGGATTTACGCGGCGACCGTCGCCAGCGGTGCGATCGATTTCGAGACCGGCCTCCACGTTCTCGACAGGGCCTACCGCGTCATGGCGGCGGCCCTTCCCCTCGAGCCCTGCGGCATGGGGGTGGTGGTCGGCTTCAGCCGCGACGAGGTGAGCGCCATGCTACAGGGCGGACGGTTCCACGACGTGGTACTGACCAACACCAACAGCGACACTTGCCAGATTGTCTCCGGTCCGCAAACATCCCTCGGCGAGTTTCTCACCCATGCAGTGAGCCGGGAAGCCCTCACCGCCGAGCTGCTCGACGTGGCCATTCCCTATCACCATCCGACGATTCTCGCCGGGGTCACCCCACCGTTCGCCGAATTTCTGAGCGAGTTGCCCATTGCCGATCCCCAGGTGCCGATCATCTCATCGATCAACCTGGAGCGGCTCACCGACCGGGCCGGTGTGATCGATTTTCTCGCCCGGAATCTCTCCTCCCCGATCAACTGGCGCCAAGTGGTCGGCGCGTTCGTCGACAGGGGTATCGAACGGGTCATCGAATGCGGCCCAGGAATCTCCCTCAGCCAAAACCGGCGGTTCATGCCGTTCGACCGACTGGACTATGCCAACGTCAAAAACGCCCAGCGAAAGCTCGGGCTGTGATCCGCCGAGCGGTCATCATCGGCACCGGCAAGATGGCCGGCGATATCGGGGCATGTCTACTCAATCGGGGTTGGTCACTGCACTGGGTCTCCGCCAGTGAAGAGCGTCTCGGTGCGATTGAGAGAACCGTACACCGCATGATGCGTCGTCTGGCGCTGGGCTCACCCGAGTTGATCCCGACCCTCTCCAACCGCTTCGTCCTGCCCGAGGCGCTCGATCCCGATGCGGCATCCGTGGTCATCGAATCGACCCGAGAAGATACGGGCGTCAAACGGGAGATGGTGCACCGGGTGCTCGACCGGCTGAAAACCGATCCCCTGGTGTTGAGCAACAGCTCGTCGATCCTGCCTGCAGAAATCTGGGCGGGGGCACTCGGTCTTCATTTCTTTTTTCCAATCCAGCTGACCGAGCTCGCCGAGCTGATCATCCCCCCGTCGATCGATGAGCCCCGCACAACCGCGGCAACGGCGTTCGCCCAATCCCTCGGCCTGCAGCTGGTGATCCAAGACGAGAACCATGCCTTTGCCACGAACCGCTTATTGCTGCCCCTACAAGCAGAAGCGTTCAGGGCGCTGCAGGACGGGTGGTCTCCCGAGGTCGTGGACACCTGTTCCACGTCAATCCTGCTGCCCATCGGGCAACTCACGCTCATCGATTCAATCGGTCGGCCGGTGTTTGCTGCTGCTGTTCAACGATACGTGAGCTGCATGCCCCCGTCGTTTCGCGCCGACTATCGACCGCTGATCGATGGAGTGTGCTCGCCGGTGAACACTCCTCAGGCAGTTGGCGCCCCCTTCCCCCACAACACCCCCGATGCCGCAGCGACCGAAGCACTGAAGGCGCGGCTCCAGGCAATTTTCATCAATACGTGTCTACGATTTGTCGACGATGGTTTATTCACCCGCGATGGGCTCGACCTGGTGCTGAGCCGAGTCTTCGGAGCAGAACGTCCGTTTGCGCAGGTGCTCGATCGGCTGGACAGACCCCGAGTCATCGCCGAGCTGAACCGGGTCTACAGGGAGACATCTGCCGACTACTCCCGGCCCAGCCCATCACTTCGGTCGGGTGGGAGTTGATCTCAGTCGCTTCTCGCGTCACTATTGTCCCAATAGGAGGAGACGATGACCAAAAGTAATCGCCGCGAATTCTTGAAGTCCGGCGCTGCACTGACCGCTGCGGCGCTGGTGGGAACAAAGGTGGGTGGGATTGGTGCCGCCGAAAAAAAGAACACCCCTGATGTGGTGGTGGTCAAGGGGACCGATCGGTTCAGGAATACGGAGCGGGCGCTGGCTGTGTTCGGACAAGGGAAACCGTTGATCCCCCCGGGGGCGACCGTGGGGTTGCTGGCCAATTCACCGCCCTGGTGGAAAAACCCGGGGAGCTACACCCACCCTGACGTCGTGTTGGCCACCGTGTTGATGTGCCGCGAGTTGGGCGCGAAAAAGATCCGCTTTCTCCTCGATCCACCGGATGGGTTCTGGGCGAAGACGACCCGATCCAAAAAACACAAAAAGGCGATCGCCGCGATCGAGAAGTGCACCGGAAATTACGTGGACAAGCCGGTGAAACAGGGAAAGTCTCTGAAGACAGTCAAAATCATCAAGGATCTGTTCGACTGCGACGCCTACATCAACTTGCCGATCATCAAGCACCACACGGGGTGTCTGATGAGCTGCAATCTGAAGAACCTGATGGGGGCCAACACCCACGAGGCCAACCAGTTCTTTCACCACGGTTCCGGCGCCAAAGAGTCCTACGGGGACGTGGCTTTCCTCTCCCAATGCATCGCCGATCTGAATACCCTTCGCAAACCCGCTCTTTGTGTGGTGGACGCCAGCGAAGTGCTCTCCACCAACGGCCCGGGCGGACCAGGCAAGCTGGCCAAGTTGAATCGAGTCGTGGTCGGCAGGGACTCGGTTGGGATTGACGCCTATTGCGCCAAACTGCTCGGTCTGAATCCCAAGGCGATCGGAATGATTCAGCAAGCGGCGGCCCACGGACTGGGCACCGCCGATCCCGGCCGGCTGACGATCAAAGAGATCGCGGGCTAGTCCGAATCTCCCCCGCCGTGCTGCGTCGCGTATCGGTCAGTGGTGCGAGCAACCACGGCATCTGGGTCTCGACGAACAACGGTAAATTCATTGACATCACTGTCACGAACAACGGCTGGGAAGGGCTCAAACCGACGGGCTGGTACAACGAGATCCGTAATATCACCGCGCAGGGAAACCGGACCGGCATTGCCTACGGAGCCGGCCAGCAGGTGTTGATAGAGAACGTCTTGTCGACGGGAAATTCGGCCACCGGTCTGCTCTGTGGTGCGACTTTCTCGACAATTAGAAACATCACGGCGGCCGACAATGGGCAGCACGGCGTGGACACGGGCGACAACAACCTGCTGCAACACATCGTGGTGCGCCATTCGGAAGCGGGACTTCCGGCGACGGCGTCCGCATCACCGGCTCGAGAAACGTGCTGACCAATGTCGAGGTGAGCAATGTGCACGGCTACGGGCTATTTCTCAATGGGGACAACGTGCTCATCGAAGCGGCGATTCACAACAGCAACAACATGGGATTGGAGGACAAACCCGGCGACATCGTGGTCGCCACCACCGTAGCAAACGCCGCGGCCCGTGGTGTGGGCCTCAGGGCCGCCTCACCGCCCACGATGAACGTCCTGATGAACTCAGCGATCGTCAACAATGCGGGCGGCTTGACCACCGACGCGGATGACGGAGAATACCGGTTCATCGATACTGCAGTAGCGGACAACGCCAGTGCCTCTTTTACGGATATCAACACGGACAACAACAACACCTCGATCATCTTCAACGGGTTGCTGCTCGTCACCGATTTGCAGACCAGCTGCGATGCCAACGATACCAACGTGGGCATCGATGACGATTGTGTGCCTCAATTCCCGGCGCCAACTGGAACGGCACGTCGTGCGAAATCACTTTCCTGCGAAACGCCTACGAGCGCATTAGCGACGCTTTGGGCAACGAAAACGGTTTGTGCGAATCCAACGAAACCTGCATCATCGCCAGAAACATCGGCGCCTACCAAGGACACGGAAACCTGGTCGCCGCCGGCACCATCGGCACCGGGACTACAATCGAAAACGTAGAGCTGCTGGCCTACGAGACCAACGGCTACTAACTCAAGTGAGAAGTGGACTTCCACCTGTAACGTTACCTGTAACCTACGCTAGGTAACAGACCTAACAACATGAATTCATTACAATGAGCAAAACAGCTGTGATCTAAACTGTTACCTAAATCAGTTATTATGTTACAGCAGTTACAACCCATACGATCTTTGGCACAATCACTGCTTAAAGCATCTTCGTCTATTTCCCCTTTTGGCATGATTTTTTCAAGATAGACCCACCACAGAGGATTAAACCTTGAAGTCCCAACAAAAGGCCGAGCAAAAACTCTAAGACTTCAAGGTCAAAACAATCAAAGAAAGGAAAGAACCATGAAGAAAGTATTGTTATTGATCGGTGGACTATTCATTTTTTTAGCTTGCGAGGAAATAGATTTCCCACAACCTGAATTTGAGCAACAGTTATCTACAGAAAGGACCGATCTTCTGTCGGAAGAAACCAACGAACCAACAAACCCAGGAGTGGCCGTTTCAGGTAACTTGCAAGGCGAATCCGCGAATGAGCTGCAATCACTGGATGCAGCGAATCTGTATTATCAGACGGAGGAATCAAGCCGAGGAACCTGCGATTGCACTACTACCAATCACAACTATATCAAGCTGAACGCATCGGGTCCCAGTAATGCCGGTGTACTGCTGCGAAATGACGGAGCCGATCAGTGGTACATGTACATGCACGGCTCGGATTCTCAGAAGCTCAAAATCACCGATTGGGGATCGGGTAGAAACGCGATGACATTTGAAAAGAATGGCGATGTTGGAGTTAATACATCAACTCCGCTCTCCGAATTTCATGTACACGGGGAGGGTGAAACGGTAGAAATGATCATTTCACCAGAAAATCAAGATCAAACCTCCAGACTGAAAATGTGCCAAGATCCATCCTGTGTCGAGGCCGCAATTTGGCGATACGATGGCGGAAGAGACGCCCTATATCTTTATTTCGCAGATGGTGACGGAACGGGGTACGACTCCAGCAAAAACAAAATTGCATTTAAAATACACGATGGCTCCAGCACCAATGCGAGAGTAGGCATTAATCTTCCCAAGAGTCATGATATACAAAACGAGTTGGAGGTGGGCGGAAAAATTCTCGCCGAAGAGATCGAGGTGGTGGCCAATATTGCCGACTACGTATTCGATGACAACTATCAGTTAATGAGCCTAGAAAAGGTTGCCGATTATATTGACAAGAACCATCACCTTCCTGGCATCGCCTCGGAGAAGGAAGTGCAAGAGAAAGGCGGCACAGTCCCGCTGGGTAAGGCCTACACTCAATTGCTGGAAAAGATTGAAGAGTTAACTTTATACACCATCGCACAAAACAAACAGATCAGAGAATTGAGAGAATCGAACGGAAAACTGGCTCGTCGAATCGAGGAGATCGGTGCATCTTATGTTCGTTCGCCTCGATAACCTCAAGTGATTTGCAAGGAGGTAAAAACAATGTTTACATGGAAGCGACATTGGGAAGGCTTGACTCGAGGACGAAGCAACAGAAGTTTATGCACACGATTTGGGCTGGTATTTGCTATCCTAACTTTCCTATCGGGAGTTTGTTGGGCGACGGAAATCGTGGTCGATCATATTCCCGAGCACGCGGAGTTTTCCACCAATCCAATTGTTCCGAATATGACTTCAATGTACCCCGGGGATAGCCGGACCGTCTTGGCAACTGACAGAATAACAACCTCCGGAACACATACTATTGACCCATCTGATAATATTGAGCTGAGAGCCCCAAGAGTTCTTTTAAACCCCGGATTTCACGCACAAAACGGTTGCAGCTTCAAAGCGGGCGTTTACAGACTAAAAGTCAATGTAATCAACATGGTAAATCCAGTCGAAAATGACACCGATATGATGCCCAACGGACAACCTCCTGATGGCGCGGATTCTACTTTCAATTTTACCGATGAAGAATTTCGGGGATTTGCAGAAAATGAAATCGAATTATTGAATTATCATTTCGCAAATGAAAATAATCGCCCAATGGTTCGTTTTGTACTCAATGAAGCAATAAACTGGGACGGGGACTGGTACGATCCGACTGTCACTGATGCATCGCAAAAAGACATCAATCATGCCTTTTATATGTGTAGCACTTACTATGCACAGAAGAAAGAGGGCGGTGATTGCCCGAATTCATTTTTTGACTGCGATGCCGATACTACGGAAGGTTGGCAAGAATGCCTAAGCAATCACAGCGGATTTCAAGGATTGAGCAGTGACGCAATCAATATTGTTATTGCCAATCACTACAAATGGTACCAAAGCTCAGGGGCCTTTTCCAATACAAAAAATAGTTACAACAGAGGACGGTGCTGTGATGATGTGAACAATTGCAGTCCAGCAGTTACGATCGACTACGTGAGAATAGACGAGAATATGTCTTCTGGCGATATCAACAACAATGGAATTCTCGATGATGATACAGATCGGGGAGCTGTGGAGGAACACGAAGTCGCTCATGCGTTTGGACTTGGTCATACAGCTCACTACTTGGTTATGCAACCAACAGATGATTCAAACGTGATGGGCGCTGCACCGATTCCTGATGCTGGGGATCCTCCAGCAGATTGGTATTGGTGTTGCTATAATGGAGGTACAAGCGCCCTAAATCAAGGGAATCGCGATCTAGCAATGTGGTTCGATCCATATAACGGCTGGGAATGTGAAAAGCCTTTACACTTGGGTTACTGCCAGCAATGGAAGAGGACAGGCCTACACGGTATTGATATTGGCTATGTCGACGACGAAACGACTTACGGCCAAGCCGAGATCGTAATGTCGTTTGCCTATTTTTACGAAAACTACTTAGGTATCTGAGTTGAAACCATTGCGTTCAACCGCTGTCGTGACAGACTAAATTAAACACTCCACCTTCACCACCGTCGTATCTCCTCGGTGACAGGGGCTGGCCCTTTTTCCCCTCGCTTGTTTTAGCTTATCCCCTAGCCCGGCGGGGGTGGTGTAGGTCCGGTCGGCTACCCAGAGGCTGAAGGGTTCGTCCCCTTCCACTTCGAGGGATATTCGAATCCCTTGGGGTGACATGCCGTAGTAGGCGACGCCGAACCAGTCGCCGCTCTTGCGGAAGGTGGCGGATTTGCCCTCCATGGTTATTTTTCGGATGCGATCGTCTTGCCAGGAGAGTGCCGCGTTGGTCGCCCCTCTCGGGGAGAAGAGGTGGTAGTGCATCACCCGGTGGCCACGTTCATTTTTGGCTTTGTTTTCTAGTCGCAGCACCAGATCGGGTAGTGGGGCTCCTGTTGCCTCGGTATGGAATGCCCGGGATCGTTCCCGGCTGAACGGGACTATCGGCAGCGGGTCGGCGGAGAAGGCGGCCTGTTGGCGAAACGATTCGGGTAGCGGCTCGCCGAAGGTTGACACGAGCCAATGACGCGTTGCCGCTCCATCTGCGGCGGTTTGCTGCTGGTAGATCACGTTGATGTGCTGGGGCTTGGCCTCGGTATAAACCGGCAGGGTCGCGACGAGCACGATACCCAGCACTGCAAGTCCGGTCGTAAAAAGGGCCAGTTTTTGACGGACCCGCTTCGCCTGGACGGCCAGCACCGGCAAGAACAACAGTCCGAAAAACGCACTAACATAAATCCCCGGCGAGGTAACACTCACCCCCATCGTGGCGGAGGTCGCCCAAATCAGATAGACGTGGAACAGTCCGGCCACACCGAAGGGCACCAGCATAGCCACATCGTTTCGCCAAGACGGGTTGTTTCCCGAGCACACCCGAATGATCGCCCCCGCGGCAGCGACGGTCACCGCGGGAACGAAAATCCAACTGACATCCGGCAGCCACAGCGCCGTCGTCACAGCGCAGATCATCCAAAACAGCCAAGCGCCGGCCCACATCCCCCATTTGCCGGTCCGTTTGCCAAACATCGAGGCGAGTCCCAACAGCGCGAGAAAGATGAGGATCAAGACCCATGAGGCAACAACTCCCAAATGGGCCGGTACCGGCAGACGCGCCGGAACGAGCTGCGCCGCCGACAACACCCATTGCAGAGCAAATGCGATCAGCAGTGCGCTGAGCAGCCCGCAAAGAACGCACACAACACCCCAAACCAGTTGACGCCCGGCGATCAACCGGCGACGAACCGCCAACACCAGGCACACCAGAAACATCGCACAGACCGCGACGGTCCACCACTGACCAGCCGCCACCGACCAGGAGAACACCCCCCAGGTAAACAGATCGAAAAACACCAGGGTCTCTCCCGCAGACTCGGCCAGCGCTTCAAAATCCGTGTCAACCGAACCGGCAACCAACGCCCAGGCATTGTCCCCTTGATGCTGCAGCGAGCCGAGGTCCAGGTGTTCGCGATTGTCCAAGGGGGTGTGATATCGAGACACGCCGTCGACAAAGCCCAGGTTCGCACCGCTCACCCCGCGATTCTTGAACACGGTCAAATCCGTGTTGTTGGGCAGCATCTCATAGACCATTCGGGTCACCGAGTTGGTCGCCGGATTCGGGGCAAAGGCACCGTAACGCCGGACCAGCTCGGCCGTCGCACCGATGTACTCGAAGAGGTAACTCTCCCCGGTGGTTCCCCGCGCTTCCAGGTTGACCACCAGGCGCGCGTCCTCAACCCAGGGATGCTGATCGACAAACGCCTGCGCCCCCAACAATCCGGTCTCCTCTGCATCGGTGAACAGCACGATCAGATCGTGACGGTGGGGTTCGGTGGTGCTGTATAGACGGGCCAGCTCCAACAGGGCGGCCACCCCATGGCCATCGTCCGCGGCACCGGGTCCCGCCGGCACCGAATCGTAGTGGGTCATCAACAATACGGCCGGCGTTCCGGGCGGCTTGAACCGGGTCATCACATTGGTGACCCGCGCGCAGGTGGTGTAGTCGGTTCCGCACACATCCGCTTGCTGGGTCTCACCGGCCAGTCCCAGGGCGTCCAGCTCCCGTTGGATCGCCTGGCGCACCCGTTGATGATCAGCCGTTCCCACGGGATGCGGCTGACCCGTTTTGAAAATGCGATCAAAGTGGGCCATCGCCCGCTCCGCCGAAAATCGCTCACCTGAACCGTCTCGAGCGACAGGAGCCGGTGGCCGGCGGAGTCCCATACACAGTCCGAGGCAAACACCGACGAGTAGGAGAGCCCCCCAGAGCTGCCAACTTCTATTTTCTATCGTTAATTTGCCGGTCATTCACTCCTCCGATTGCAATCCGCCGGCTGACCCGCCCATCCGACTCGGTGGCAAATAATCCGTCAACGATTTCAGCTTAGTCCCTCTTTTTGTGAATCCAATAGGAGAAATACCGTTGACAATTGGAATTTGTAGCCCTCGTCGTTTCAACACAAGGGATGGCATTCGTCCGACATTTTGTCTTTTTTTTAAAAAAATTGTGCCAAATAATCCAATTCGCCCTCACTTTCTTCTATAGTGGAGATATCAGAAAAATTTTTGTCGAGTGGTGTGATCCGAGGGATCGGAAGAAGTGGTTTCTTCGATCCCCGTCACCGCACAACAGACCTCTGTTGAAAGGAGTCCCCATGTCCGCACATCGTCCAAGGTTGGCCCTCTTTTGCATTGTCCTGTCGGGAGTGTTCGCCCTGGGGTGGCAAAGCCGATCAGCCGCATCCGAGCGAGCGGACAGCGGCCCGCTGGCCCTACCGACCGATCTCCAGGATATCCGAGCTACCAGGGGTCAAGTGTTCAGCTATGAACACCTGGTCACCACCCCGGATGGCGCAGAGCTGCACATCCTGGAAAAATTCACGCTCAGGTCTGTGTTCACCAAACCCCGTCGCGCCATCCTGATGCTCACCCCCACCTTCGTGACCAACGGCATCTACGACGCCACTATCGAGGGAGACGCGAGCTACAACGCGCTGGAGCGCATGGCCAAGCAGGGTTTTTTCGCCTTTGCCGTCACCTATGAAGGGTACGGGCAGAGCTCGTTTCCCGAGGATGGACGGGAGGTGACTTTTGAGAAGAGCCTGGCCCAGGCGGGGCACCTCCTCGAGCTCATTCGTTCGGCCCGCAGAGTCAGCAAGGTGGACGTTCTCGGCGGTTCGATGGGCGCCGGACTGGCGGTGGCCCTGGGCAGCGTCGGCGGTCCCGTCCCTCTGGGCCACGTGGGCAAAATAGTGCTTACTTCTTTTGTCTACGAGGAATTCAGTCCGTTTGTCCAAGAAAACGTCTTCACTCCCGAGCTCCAGGCCCTGCTGGAGAGTCTGCCCTATCTCGAAACCACCCCGGACATGTACGGCATGGTTCTCTCCGCGGCCGAACCCCAGGTGTTGGACTGGGCCATCGCATCGTTTCCCGGGGTGTACGCCACCGGTCCCACCCTGGAGGGGTTCTATCTACCCACCTCACCGGCAGAGGACGGCCGCGCTCCGGCGCTCCACATTTGGGGGGACGCGGACATCATGAACACACTGAATGACGTGAATGCTTTTCAGGCGGATTACGGCGGAACCGTCGATTTGGTCATCGTTCCCGGAGCGGCGCACTCCCCGCTGCTCGAGCCGACGAGAGACATCGTTTTTGAAGAGATCATCACCTTCCTCAATGAAGGAGATGAACACGACGAATAGCCACCCCGTTCCCACGGCCCATTGCCGGACCGGAATGGCGAAGGGAACCAATCCCACCAAGCCCGACTTTTGAACTTTTTAATCTCCCGTGCATTTTTCAAAAGAGGTTGTTCTCAGCCATGGGGCGGGGATTAAAAAGAGAGGTATTGGATGGATACTCGAGTGATGGTTTTAAAAGCCGTCTTGCTGATCGCTTTGACGGTGACCGGTGTGCGTTGCAGTACGGGTGACGATTCCCAGGCGGACGCCGGCGGGGACGGAGATGCCGACGGGGATGGGGACGCCGACGGGGACGCTGATGCTGACGAGGATCCGTATCGCAAGTGCACCCTGGCCCCCGCAGCTCCGGATCAAGGGCCGAGGCATGTCGCGTTGCGTGACAATCAGCTTTATGTCGACGATCAACCCTTCTATATCTGCGGTGCCGGCTACCTCTCACACATGGCCGATGCGGCCGCCTTTGGGGCGAACTCGATTCGCACCTGGGGGTCCGATAGTCTCGGCGAGACCCTCGATCAAGCCCATGCCCTCGGACTGACCGTGATGGCCGGACTGTGGCTTACCCACGAGCCTCATTTGGACTATTCCAACCAGACGCTGGTGGACGCTCAAACCGAACGTTTTCGAGAGGTGGTCAAGCGACACAAAGACCATCCCGCGCTACTCGCCTGGGGCGTAGGCAATGAGCTCAACGGCGGCGCGGAAACGAATCTGTTCTGGGAGGCCATCAATGATGTGTCAAAGATGATCCACGAGGAGGACCCCAACCATCCCACGGCAACAGTGGTCACCGATTTCGCAGACGACGCGCTGTTGACCACGGTCGCCACTCGGGTACCGGACCTGGATTTCGTCGGTATCAACTCCTTTGGAGGATTGGCCAGCCTACCGCACCGGGTTCGACAGGCCGGTTGGCAAAAACCGTACGCGGTCACCGAGTGGGGGGGACGCGGGTGGTGGGAAGTGCCGGTCACCGCTTGGGGGGTACCGATCGATATGTCCTCCACGGAAAAGGCCGCCAGCTTCGTCGATCCCTATCACAATGTTGAAGAGGACGCCGCGGCGCTGGGGAGCTACATCATCTTTTCAGGCCATCAGAACTACGGCACCGCCGATCTGATGGGCCTGCACGATCCCTGGTTTAGACCCACTGAACCGTTCGAGACCATGCAGCGGCTGTGGACCGGTGAGTGGCCGGAGAATCGGGCGCCGCAAATCTCCGAGTTGACCATCGACGGCCAATCGAACGGCAGTGGGATCACCCTCGGCGGCGGCGCGTCCGTTCCAGCCGAGGTGATCGTCTCGGACCTCGAGGGGGATGAGCTGAGCTACCATTGGGCTGTGCGACATGATCCCTTCAATAAATCGATCCTCTGGCAGCTGCCGCCACCCTATGTGTTGTACGACGAATTCAAGTCGCAAACCCCCACGATCTCCTTTGATGCTCCCCGCCACGCCGGACCGTTCCGCCTCACGGTGTACGTGGATGACGGACGGGGCACGGTCTCCTACGCCAGCGTGCCGTTTCAAGTGTCCGGCGGGGATCTCGATGAACCCCTTGATGAGCAGAGTCGGTTCTCGGTGGGCGCATTCTATGAGGGGATGACCAAGTTTGGTGCACCGCTCGAGAACAAGCGCCGGGTGTATATCTGGGAGTGGGAGGGCAGCTGCCGACGGGACCGGGTTTACGACGACGTGGCGGAGGGCCGGGAGGCCGTCGCCTTTGTCGCCAAGCAGCCCAACTGGTTCGGTGCCGGCGTCCACTATTACGACGACGATGATGTCGAGAGCTCAGTGAGTTTTGCAGAGTGGACCACCATGCACGCGTCGCTCAAATCAACCGCAAAATTAACCGTCGATATCGGTCTGGCCAAAGACAAATACACCGCCCCGGTCTATCTGCCAGCCGGTGACTACGGTTTCAGCCCAGATGGCCAGTGGCACGACCTGGCCATCCCCCTATCCGATTTTGTCGGACTGGATCTCTCGGAAATCTTCACCGGCTTCGCGATCAGCGCGTACAATGCCCAGCCCGGTGACGCGCTCAACGTGGACAACCTCTATTTGACCGCTGACTGATCCGCTGTATAAAAACTACAATTCGACAACAATCAAACGATCAATGGAACACGACTCATCCATAGACTCGATTGTGGGCCGGCAAGGCACGGCGAGCATCTCCGGTGGTTGCCTCTTTCCCATGTCCCTGGAGCTGACGTTCCGCATCTTGGAACAAGAGGTGCTGGTCAAAGTGGAGGACCATTGGTCCTCACCGGAGTTGGGCCGCTTTGAAGGACCGAGCAGGATATCGCACCAGCGATACATCCGATTCGCCGAACAGATGAAGGCGCTGCTCGACGCCCCGGCAACACCGCCCACCTATGCGACCAGTGAGCTGGGAGCCGGTGTTACTCTTCCGCTGCCTGCCGAAACTGTCGAAGGCGGGGGCTGTGAAATGGTCGAAGGTCCGCCCCCAGGTCCGCTGATCACCGCGATCGAATCGTTCGCCGAAGAGATCTTCGAACGACAAAAAAGCGAACCGACCGAGCCATCGGTCCATCCGCTCCCGGCGAATTCGGGACCCACACGGATCGGCCGTCTCGCAGTCGCGCGAAAGCTGCTGCCCTTCCTGCTCCCCTTCTCCATCTTCGGTCTGGTGCTGTGGTGGTATGGTCAGCAGAACGCCACGCCGGTCGGCGACAGCTGCGTCTCCTCCAGTCAATGTGAAACCCATCTCTGCAACATTACCGACACCGGCAAGTTCTGGATTTTCGGGATGGAGGGCTACTGCACCCAACATTGTGGGGGCCATTTTGGTCCATGTCCGGCGACAACCACCTGCACCCAAACCACACTCACTACCAGTCGCGGTACCGGCCTGGCCCATTCGTTCCAAAAACAGCGGGGATATTTCTGCGTGCCCCAATAGTCGGCTGTAGGAATTCCCTCGCTACGGAATATCTCGAAATCGTCTCATCGCTCCGATCCAATCCGCAGCTTGAGCACGGTCCACATCGCTTCGGCGAATATTTTGCTGCTCATCTTCGAGGTGCCGCGGGAGCGGTCGGCAAAGGTGATGGGTATCTCTTCTATTCTCAGCCCTAGGCAATAGAGACGGTATTTGATTTCGATTTGAAAGGCGTAGCCGGAGCTTTCGATGGTATCCAAGTCCAATTGCTCGAGAGTTTGACGGTTAAAGCCGTTGAAGCCGCCGGTGAGGTCGTTGATCGGGATGCCCAACAGGGTTTTGGCGTAGACACTGCCGCCCCAAGAGACGAACCGTCTCAGCGGTCCCCAATTTTTGACGCCTCCGCCGGGCACCCGTCTCGAGCCGATCACCACGTCCGCTCTTTCCAACCGGGTGAGCAGGGTCGGCAGCACGGCCGGATCGTGGGAAAAATCGGCATCGAATTCGACAATCCGCTGGTAGTCCCGGGCCAGGGCCCACTTGAAGCCGGCGATGTACGCCCGCCCCAACCCCTGTTTGCTCGGCCGGTGCAGGACGAACACCCGCTCGTCCCTGTCGGCGATGCCGTCGGCCAACGCCCCGGTGCCGTCAGGGGAGTTGTCGTCGATCACAAGAATATGGGCCTGGGGGACTTGTTTCAGCACCGCCGTTACGATCAGCGCAATATTCTCGCGCTCGTTGAACGTGGGGATGCACACCAGAACTCGTTTTCCTGTGGCGGTTTCAGTCATCACTTCCCAGTGGACGACGGTTTCACCCCCCAAGTCCAATAAAAGTTGGCAAAATAGTTCCACAGGGTCGCCATCCCGATCCCGCACAGCTGCGAAATATATTTTAAATTCCCGACATCGGGGGGTTCTGTGACCGGTAGAATCAGGTACTGCTCAACCCACGATCCACCGGGTAGGGCCTCCCTCACCTGCCCGGAATCTTCGAACAGGAGGGCCAGCCAGACCGTATTGAGCGCGACGAAAACCGTCCACTGCGCCGCCGCACCGACGATGGAGACCAGGTGAAAACGAAACGCCCGCCGGGCTCGACCTCCCTGCCCGAGGTTCCGCTGATCGCCGAAAGTCCACACTTCATTGATCAAGAAGTTCGAGATGATCGACACTTCAATGGCCAGTGCAGAGGCCAAATTGAGGTGCAGTCTCAGCACCTCGGAAAAAACCGCCAGCGCACCGAGATTGACCAACACGCCGCTCGCGCCGACCTGACAGAACTTGATGAACCTCACCGTAAACAAAGGTTTGAGTTTGCCGAACATCGGCGTGATGATTGCACTCAACGATCAAAACAATCAAGCCACCGGATTTCACAAATCCCGCAAAAGGGTTATATTGTGAAAATATGTCTGTTTACGAGCCACAGCGACGCCGTCTGCCCCCGGATATTCTGGTCGCGTTGCTCATTGCCCTTTTGTTGCACCAGCTGATATTGAGCGGTCTGGGTCTGTTTTGGGAGGTCCCCGAAAAAGAGCCCCCCGACGAACACGAGGTAATGCTGGTCGAATCGCCGCCCCCCCCACAGCCACCGCCGTCGCCGCCGGTGCCTCCCCAGCCCAAGGTCGTCCCCCAGCCCAAAAAACGGCCCCCGGCGACCCAACGGCCCGTGCCCAAAACAGCCGATCCGGTACAACCCGAGCCACCGATCGAGCCCCCTGTCGTGGCCCAGGCCCCACCCGCACCGGAGGGACCGACCCAACAGGAGCTGGCCAAAATTCAGCTCAAACCGGATTGGTCCTCCTTTGAACGGGCCTTCGGCCGAGAGGCGGACAAGGAGCGGAAGGCCTATCGGGAGAAGTCGATGCGCAACCGGGGCACCTCCCTGCGCTTGGGGGCTTTCTCAGCCAAAGTGCAAAAGGCGCTGCATACCCGCAAGGGCTGGGTGCAGCCGGGCAATCAGGAACCGTTGGGCAATCGCCAAAAACTCTTTCGCAACTACCTCTGGGTGGTCCACGAGAAGATGCACGTCTTCTTTGCCGACGGCTTCTTGGACTCCCTCTCCATGTTCGCGCCCGACGACCCGATCAATGACATCTCCCTGCACGCGGTGGCCGAATTCGAAATCCTGGCCGGAGGGCAAGTCAACGAGGTGCGCGTGGTCAAGTCCTCGGGCAACATGATGTTCGACGCCGCGGCAGTGGATGCCCTCTACCGCGCCGGCCCCCACCGGCCGCCCCCCAAGCCGCTGCTCTCGTGGAACAACCGGCTCTATCTGCGCTGGGGCTTCTACCGCAACCAACGCAAATGCGGCGTATTCAACGCCGAACCGTACATTCTCCGGGCACCGGGCGCCCGGGAAGAACCGATCTCCTCGGATAGATTCACAATCATCGACGGATAACCGCCCCTACCGAAGAATTCGAATTCAACGATTTATCTGTAGGGGTAGGCCCCCGTGCCTACCCTTTTCTAAACGATCGGGGCAATTTCAATGAAGCGTCGTACCGGTTGATGAAATGCAGGTTTTGGTAGTTGATGGTAAAGTGCGCCATCACCGGCGCGGACAGCTCGCCGGAGAGCCAATAGAGTCCGCCGAAGGCAAATCCCATGATCGCCGCCTGAAACGGCCACACCAGAAACCGTCGCCCCGGGGCGATATGCAACGCGCCGAAAATGAGACTGGTCAAGGCGATGCCCAACCAGGGTTGCAGCACCCCGCGAAAGAGCATCTCTTCAGCCACTGCGGAGAACAGGGCATAAGCGACAATGTCGGTGTTGCGCAGGGGACCGAAGATGCCCCGAAACTCCATGTGCAGGTTGCGGGCCCAGGCGAAGCGATACACCGAATAGCGGGTCAACCAGGCCACCCCGAGCCCGAATGCAATGCCCGTGCCCCCGCCGAGCACCAGCCCGGCGAGCAGGGGAAAGGGCTCGTCGAGAAATCCGCTCGGGTGGTGATAAATATTGGGATTGTCCCGAAAATAAAAGGCGCAGCCCAGAGCGAAAGCAGCCATGGCTCCGTAGACGATCGCCGCGGTTTGAATTCTGAGCTTGGTCACTTCGACTGCC
>JANQET010000460.1 GCA_028278265.1 Myxococcota bacterium | reverse complement strand
CGTTGTGCACATCGGCCAATCGGACCCCCAAGGAGTTTTCCAGGAAGTAGTGGCCGCTCTGGTCGCCACTGATCACCAACTTCTGTTGGGCCACCCGGTTCAAATCGAGCAGGATATGACTGTTTTTGGGCGGCCGGGCAAAGATCTGGGGCCGATATCGTTCATTGGGAATCGCCGCATTGGCCCGTTCGACAAAGGCGGCGATCTCCCGATAGCTGACCTGCCCGTCCCCATTTGCATCAGCCGCGCCGAAGAGACCCGAACGGACTTCGTGGCTGAACACACCGGCTTGCAGGGCCTCCCATTCATGGCTTTCACGGGCCGATGAAGTGGACAGGAGCAACCCGATGTCGTCGCGATCGACCAGTAGGGCGCGGTGGCTGAACCCACTGAGGGGACGACGGGCGCCGCCCGGTCCACGAGCAAATGCAAGATAGACGGAATAACAGGCGTCGATGATCAGGTGAGCCTTGTCTGCGGCAATTGTGTTGAGCGCGTTCGCCAGCTCGGCGCCGTTGATCGCGGCGTCTTCGAGGCTCAAGTGACCGACGCTCTTTTCCGTGCCCCCGTGCCCGGCGTAAATGAAATAGACCGTGGTTTCTATCCCTTGCTTTTTGGCGCGGGCGATATCCCGGCGCATGGCGCTGATGGTGTCGTCGAAGTTCTGTTTTGTCGGGGTGCGCGCCTCGGCAGCGGCTTGGGAGTGGAGGCGCCTCGTGTTTTCATCCGGTCGAGTGAGCAGATAGGTCCGTGCTCCCAACGCCCGGAAGAGATCGAAAAAACGCACCGCATCATCATCGGCATAGCGCAGTTGCGGCAGTTTGAGATCGACGCTGCGATTGACACCGATGGTCAACACGAATTGAGCCTGCTTCGCGTCGTCGGCAAAACCGGATTGGGCGTGCGCTGTGACCAGGAACACAATTGCGAGAAATTTAACCAAGCGAACCATCATTTACCTAACAATACTCAAGCTATGGGTGATGATAAGCGGATTCAGCCCATCAGGCAAACGCAGATTTCCACTTTTAATCGCCGCTTCGACCTGTCGCACGGTGAGGGCTTTGTTCAGAAAAACGCCAAACACGCGCAATCGCGCGCCGGCGTATTGATGGCGAATCGCTTCGGGCAGCTCGTGCAATTTCGGCGTCGCTTTGATCGGGATGGCCGTGGGATTGTGCTTGGGCTCGGTCCAAGCCGGGTAGTACCAGTACACTTTGTCCCGATCATCGACGGCAAAGACCAACATGTATTTTTTCCCGGTCGGGTTGGCGTAGGCAAACGCCACTTCGTCGCTAGCGCCGATCGCTTTGTCGACGCGAATGGGTTGCTTGCCCTTTGGTAAATGATACACGACGAGATCCGTGCGCGGGCTCGAGGCGGTTCCACGGCTGGTGAAGCCATCGTCTTCCTCTGGTTTGGAGGTCGTGACGAAAATGAACACTAGTGCGGCGCATGCGGCGGCGACCACCGCCCCGGTCGTGGCCGCGACGGGTCTTCTGGCGCGGCTTGCGGTGCTGAATCCCAGTGCCGAGCCCAACCGCTCCTCGGCGGTCGGGGCGTTGGGGTTCAATCGGGAGGCGAGGAGGTAGCGATCGTACTGCTGTCGACAGGAGGCGCATTGGGGCAGGTGGGCGCGCAGACGCTGTTCCGCCTCTGACGTGATCCGCAGGGCAAAATGCTGATCGATTAAGGTTGAGAACAAACATGTTGTTTTTTTGTTCATCGATCAGACCTCCTCGGCGCGTCGGATAAATTGTCTCAAACGGGCCAATATGCGCTGCTCCTGATAGGCCAGAGTGGTGCGCCGAATACCGAGTTTGGCCGCCGCCTCGCGCTGGCTCAGGCCGACGGTGAATCGGAGCTCGAACACCGGGGCCCATTTCCGCGGGAGATACGCGCGGCGAAATTGATCGATGAACAGCGCCCACTCCTGCTCTGGTGTCGGATCGGCGCTTTGTTTTACTGCACTAAGCTCAAGTGCCACCTGGGGGGGCACTATTGTCTCTCGTTTGTGTTTTCGCACATAGTCAATCGCCCGATTGCGTGCCACTCTGGACAACCACGCGCCAAGAGAGCCCCCACGGAAGCTCTGGCGCATCTGGGCGTCGGTCATCAGCTTGAAGAACACTTCGTGGATCACCGTCTCTTGGTCCGCACCGCGAAGGTATCTCCCCACAGCAGCCGAAACGACCGTAAAATACTGCCTATAACACGCTTCGAACACCGCTTTGCCCCCCTCATGGAAGCGTTCTGCGGAGATCGATTGCCTTGGGGCAGAATTTTTCAATGTATTGCTAATCGTCAATCAATCTAAGCAATTACTTAATTTTCGCCCACTCGTACTGTGTCGGTATTAACCAGCACTTCACTATACCAACGCGCTACCGGTCCTCGCCGGACGAAAAAAAAGAAAGGTTTTGTCGCCACACCTCATTAATAGAATGTGATATACGTTTAATCGGCGGTGGAGCATAGAATTTTTTTGATGATTTAACGTCTACCGCCAAACTGACGAGAGTGATCCGTAGGGATCAGAAGTGAATATGCAGAGACTCGGCTTGAGCTTAACCCTGTTTGTGTTTCTCGGTTGTACCGATTCACTCTCCATCGACAATCGCCGTTGTCCATGTGGTGACAATTACAAATGTTGCGCGGGGATTTGTATTGCCGAAACGGAACTTTGCGCCGACGAGTGCACCATACACTGTACGGATGGACAGCGTCAGTGCGAGGGGGACACGGTTCAACTGTGTCAACTCCAGCTGAGCGGATGCACGGCTTGGCTCACCCTGCACCAGTGCAATTCCGGGATGATCTGCGAGAGCGGCACCTGTTTTGCCGCCGGGGATGCGGACAGCGACGCTGATGCGGATACCGATACCGACACGGATACGGACTCAGATTCGGACTCGGATACGGACACTGATGCGGACACGGATACAGATTCGGATACGGACACTGATGCGGATTCGGATGCAGATACGGATGCGGACACTGATACGGACTCGGACACCGATTCGGATACAGATGCAGACTCGGATACCGATGCGGACACAGATACGGATACAGATTCGGACTCGGATTCCGATACTGACACCGGCAGCATGACCATCCTGAATCTCAATGATGTCAATGCGTACGGCGAGTTCGGCACCTCGGTGGCGATGAGCGAGGAACACGCTTTCGTCGGGGTACCGGGTGATGAATCACCGGAGGGGGATTGCGGTTCGGTCTATATCTATCGCAGCGCAACTGCCAACTCGTGGTACCTGGTGGATCGGTTGGGACGAGAGTACCTGGATGGGCTGCCGGTGACCGAGCAGTTCGGCAAGGCGGTTGCCGTCGGGGGAGATGATGTGTTGGTCGTGGGCGAGCCGAGGTCAGATAGTCATGCCGGCAGGATCCACGTGTTCGAAAAGACCGGTACGACTTGGCAATATGTCAACAGCCTGGCAGGAGATCCGTCCTCCGACGAGAGGGGGTTCGGCGAGCAAATAGCCACCAACGGGGAGACGATCCTCGCCGGTGTGGTGCGTCCTGGTGGAGGGGTGTATGTCTTCAGACGACGCTTTGATGTGTGGGAACAGACACAACTGATCGAAGGCCTCGATGTGCCGACTGATGAGTTGCATGAACCGATGCGCGTCGCAATGCACGACAATCGAGCGGTGATCGGTTTTGCCAATCTCTATCCAACTAGCCGTCAGAATGGTTGGGTGTGGGTTCTCGAAGATCAAAAAGAGACTTGGCAGAAGACCGACGAGCTCATCCCATCGGTCGTCCATACCAGTTTTGGTTATGCACTGGATATAACTAGAGGGCTGATCATCGTCGGCTCAATAGGGAGCGGAGCGATCGCTCATATCTTCGAAGAGCAAGCCGGCGTGTGGGAGGAGACGTTTGCCTATCGGCCCAGTCAGGCCGGTCCCGATTGGATCTATGACTCGACCGTCGAAATCAGCACCAGTCTCGCGCTGGTCGGTCTCCCCGGCAAGGCGTCGACCCCTGCGCCCGGCACAGTAAATGTGATCGATTTCATCGACGGGGAATGGCAGGAGATTCTCGAGCCATTGAGTTGTGGAGGCGAGGAAGGAGATCGGTTCGGAAAGAGCCTCGCCACAAATTCAACCATCGCAATCATCGGCGCTCCCGGCTCCAATATCGAGGGACACCTTGCCGGCGCGGCCTTTGTCATCGATCCGGTGAGCAAGGGGTGTGACTACGGCATGCGACTCGACGCCGAAGACGCTCAGGTCGATGCCCAATTGGGAACCAGGGTGGCCGTGCGGGGAGATCGCGTCGCAGCCAGCGCACCGTATGCCACCTACGCGTCTCCTCGTTCAGGAGCCGTTCATCTCTGGGAAAAATTCAATGGAACTTGGCAGCGGGCAAACGCAATCGTTCCCAAATCCTGGGGGTTGGAAAACCAGCAATTCGGCACTGCGCTCGATTTCGACTATGACCGGATGATCGTCACGACCGACCTCCCCCCGGCGATGTACATTTTCAAGGAGGGGCCGCCGGGCTCCTGGACGCAAGTCGCCCGGTTCGCAGCGGGGGATGTTGAAGGGTGGTCTCCCCAGTCGATAGGGGTTGCGATCAGCGGTGATTTGGCTTTGGTCAAAGGGACACATACGTCGGCTCGCGGTACGATGGGTTCGGCCTATCTGTTCGAACGGTTGGGCAGCGAGTGGACCCCGGTTCATCACTTTGTGCCGCCTGTCGATGTATCGCCGGACGATTGGATAGGCGAAGTCGCGCTATCTGCCGATTTCGTCGCCCTGGGATGCCCGATGACCAACACCGTGTTTGTCGCCGCCAAGCAGGACAGCCAATGGGGTGAGCTGACCGCGCTTGCCCCTCTTGATGCCGGTCCCGATGACAGGTTCGGTGGGAGCGTGGCGCTGAGTGGCAGCCATTTGGCGGTCGGAGCTTGTCACCACCAACTCCTGACCTCCGTAGAAGGTGCGGTGTACGTCTATCAACGTGAGCCCGGCGGATGGGTCGAAATGGACAAACTCGTCGACGGGTTTGGTTTTTCAGACACGCGCTTCGGGTGCAGTGTCGATCTGGAGCACAATGCCATCCTGACCTCGGTTTCCCGGATTCATACGGAAAGAGCCGAGCAGAGCGGGTTGGTGTTGTACGAGTTGGTCAAAGGCAGCTGGCAGTTGACCCGGCAGTGGCCATTTCAAACGGTGGGGGATCCCATCGGGTTCGGTCGGCAAGTGACATTGGATGACGGAATCGCTGTGACCGGCGCACCGCTCGCCGGTACCGCACATCACCCCGATAGTGGGGAGCTTCGCGTCTTCGAATGGGAGTCAGGTCAATAGCATCAGCCCGGTTAGCCGGATCGCTCCGTCGTGCTGGGCTCACAATCTATTTCGTCCGGATCGGGCTTCACATTCGTTGACAAAAAGGAGGTTTGATGTGCGATCGACGATTTTGTTTACATTAATTCTTGTCTTCGCGGGATGCACTGAGTCCTCAGCAGTTGATCCGCTCCCCTGTCCCTGCGCGCCACAGTGGAAATGCTGCACCGGCGTTTGTGTCCCTCAGTCCGAGCCGTGTCCCGAAGAGTGTGTTTCCGATTGCGACGATGGTCAGGCCCGTTGCATTGATGAAGCAATCCAAGTCTGTGAAACGCAACCGGACGGCTGCTGGAAGTGGTCTGTGCCGCGATCGTGTGATCCGGGGTTGTTTTGTGTCGAAGGGGTGTGCACCGGCGGGGATGCGGACACGGATACGGACGCGGACAGTGACGCCGACAGTGATACAGATACGGACAGCGACAGCGATTCTGATACGGACAGCGACAGCGATTCTGATACGGACAGCGACGCCGACTCGGATTCAGACACGGACTCCGGCATCGTCGAAGAGCAGTGGTTCAAGCTCGATCTGAACGATGCCAGTGTTGACGGTAATTATGGCAAGGCGGTGGCCCTCAGCGGCGACTACGCGTTTATCGGGGTTCCCGGAGAAGATGTGCCTTATGACAACAGTGGTGTGGTCTACGTTTACAAGCGTGCCCGCAACAACAGCTGGTACCTGGTCGATCGGCTGGGTCGGGGATACTCGGATTTACCGCTCCCGTCCTCTTCACACTTTGGCCGGGCGCTCGCCGCGAGCGGAGATCTGTTGGTTGTGGGCGATAAGAACTGGAGCTCTACGAACGGTACGATCTTCATTTTCGAGCGTTCAGGAGATACCTGGCACTTTTCGGCCAGATTGTCCGGCGGTGCTTTGGACGGGGAAGACCTGTTCGGGACGACGCTCGCGACAAATGGAGAGGTCGTGCTCGCCGGGGTGGCCGGGGAAACCGGTGGCATCTATTTATTCCATAAACTCGACGGGGTGTGGCAACAGCTCCAGCTGATCGATCATCTGTACACCATCGGTTATTATGATCACGCGATGCGGGTCGCCATCGACGGCAACCGTGCGGTGATCAGCTATCCCTTCGAAGATCCGTCCGACGGTGCCAACGGACAAGCCTGGATCCTCGAGTCCGAAGGTGAGACCTGGCAGGTGACCGCCGAGCTTGTCCCGGACCACCCCCATCAGACATTCGGCCATGCGGTTGATATCCTCGGTTCACGGGTGATTATCGGATCTTCGCAGGAAGGCGCCAAAGCCCGCATTTTCGAGGAACAGGACGGAAAATGGCAGCAGACATATGCCTACTGGCCCAAGAGGGGTAGCCATTCACCGACTTACAATTTCGATCTTGCGGTTCGCTTGACCGGGGATCGTGCCTTTATCGGCATACCGGGCCGCGAGTCCGGGGATCGTCCGGGCGAGGTGCGGGTCATCGAGTATCAGGACGGCACCTGGGACGAGGTGGGAAGTGCGCTCGTCTGCGGTCATGAAGCCGGGGACCGGTTTGGCGCCAGTGTGGCGGCAGCGGAAAGGACGGTGATCATCGGCGCGCCGGAATTCAGTGGAGAGGGGCATCACGCAGGGGCGGCCTATGCGCTCGACTCGTTGGACGACGGATGTCAGCAGGCCCGCCGACTCGATGCCAATGAATCCCAGTATCAAGCTTATTTGGGGTTGGTTCTCGATGTGAGCGATAATCGCCTGATGGCCGCTGCTCCTTATGCCTCGTATACGGACTATCAGTCCGGAGCGGTCCATATCTGGGAAAAGGTGAGTCGGGTCAGAGGGGGGTGGCAACGGACCAACACGATTGTCCCCCATCGCGATCTGGCCCATCAACACCTGTTCGGCACTGATTTGGCCTTTGCCGGTGACCGGGCGATCATCTCCGCCACCAATCCAGCGACCGTTTATTTTTTTGAAGAGCGGGATAGTGTCACCTGGCGTGAGATCTCCCAGTACACGTCCGGCGATATCAGCGGTTGGTTCCCCGCTTCGAGCGGTGTGGCGATCGCCGGCGATCTGGCGGTGGCCAAGGGGTTTTATCATTCCGGCAGCGACTGGTGGGGGTCGGCGTATCTCTTTGAACGTCAGGACGATCAATGGATCCCGGTTCATCATCTGATACCGCCGGTCCAGGTGCCGCTGAACTACCCCCGGGCCTGGTTCGGGGGAGTGGCCTTGAGTGACGAGATGGTGGTGTTGGGCTGGTTGTACGGGAATATGGCGTTTGTCGCTCAGCGAACCGAGGATGGCTGGGGTGAGCCTTTCCTATTACAGCCTGACGATCTTTCGGAGGGGGATCGCTTCGGCACCGGCACCGCCGTCTCCGGGGACCTGGTGGCGGTCAGTGCGAATGGACGGGAAATTACCCCTGAGGAACGGGGCGTGGTCTATCTCTATCGGCAGGAGGCGGGAGAGTTGGTGCAGCTGGCCCGGGTCTCGATGAGCATCGGAGAAGAGAACTGGGGCTTTGGCCACGCGGTGGATTTGCGGGACAACACCTTGCTCGCCTCTGGGCTGTGGTCGGTGGGCGACCAGTTCGAACACAATGGTGTCGGTCTGTTCGAGGTGGACACGGCGAGTTGGTCGGAAACAAAGCGCTGGTCCCTCGACATCCCCGGGGAGTCCACCTATTTCGGACATCGGGTCGGACTGGGCGACGGTTTTGCCGCGATTAGCGCGCCCTACACCGGTGACCTGCACTACCCCAAATCGGGCGCGATCCATGTCATCGACTGGACCTCGCCAAAATAGCGGCACAACGAGCGGAGGATTCGCATGCGTCTCTTTTATTCGATGATGGTGATCGGGCTGTTGAGCTGCAGCCAGGTGCAGCCGATTGATCCGCTGCCCTGTCCCTGTGCACCGGATTGGAAATGTTGCAACGAGGCGTGTGTGCCTCAGGAAGCTGACTGCCCCGACGAGGTCGGCGCCGACACTGATGTCGATGCAGACAGTGATGCAGATGCGGATACTGATAGCGACGCAGATGCGGACGCCGATAGCGACGCGGACACGGACACCGACGCCGACGCGGATGCCGATTCAGATACAGACGCGGACGCGGATACGGACACAGACGGGGACAGTGATACGGACACCGATACGGATACGGACACCGATACCGATGTTGAGCTCTGGACCGAGCTGGAGCTCAACGACGTCCGGGCCAAGGCCGCCTTTGGCACAGCAGTGGCGATCAGCGGGGACTACGCCTTTGTCGGGGTGCCCAAGGACAGCACAATTACGCCGTTCAGCGGAGCGGTCTACGTGTACAAGAGGGCGCTGGCCAATCGCTGGCACCTGGTCGATCGCCTGGGACGCGAGTACATTGAGGGATTCGAGCCCGGCGTTTCGTTCGGCGGCGCATTGGCGGTCAGCGGTGATCTGTTGGTCGTGGGGGAAGACCACGCCTACTCGAACGGCGGGATATCCGTTTTCGAGCGGTTCGGCGATTCGTGGCAATTCGTACAGCGGTTGACAGACGAAATTGTCGGGTCGGAGAGCCGCTTCGGCTCGAGCATCGCCACCAACGGCGAGGTGATCTTGGCCGGGACGGCTACAGAGAACGGCGGCGTGTACGTTTTTCAGCGCACGGACGGCCAATGGCAGGTGCAGCAGTACATCGATACGTTCGACTTCGAACCCAAAGCCAAGGAAGCGCTGCGGGTTGCGATCGATGGGCAGCGGGCGGTGGTCGGGTATACCAACTTTTTTTCAAACTTCCACGAGAACAGCGGTAAGGCCTGGATCATCGAAAATCAAGAAGGCACTTGGCAGATCGAGGCGCAATTGTATCCCAGCTATGCGCCGGGCTATTACGCTTACTTGGGGTTTGGCTACTCGGTCGATATTCGCGAAGATCGCGCGATTGTGGGGTGTCTCCAGGAGGAGGGCCTGGCCCATCTCTTCGAGAAACAAGGCGGAAAGTGGAAAGAGACATTCGTCCTGCCCCAGCCTCAGGCGGGCACCCCGGTCTCTTCGGCGACCGCTGTCTCGCTCGCGCACGACCGCGCCTTGGTGGGAACCCCGACCCGGCGATTTGAGACCGTTCCCGGCGAGATTCGCGTGATCGAGCACGATGGGGCGACCTGGTCAGAAGGGGCGTCCATTGCCAGTTGCGCCGATGAAGAGGGAGATCAGTTTGGTCGCAGTATGGCGACAGCTGGTGAAATCGCCTTGGTCGGTGCGCCGTATTCGAGTGCTGAAGGGTACCGGGCCGGGGTGGTGTATGCGCTCAATTCGGTGAGCGAGGGGTGTGGAGAGGCGCGGCGTCTAGACGCGGACGAATCCCAGGTGGATGCCCGGCTGGGTTGGAGAATGGAGGCTAGGGGGGATCGCGTCGCCGTTGTGACACCGGATGCGGACTACGGCAAATGGCAACAAGGGGCGATCCACCTGTGGGAGAAAGTGCGGGGGGCCTGGCGACGATCCGGAACGATTATTCCCGCGATCGATGAGACATATCGCTACTTCGGCGAAGTGATGGGGTTCGACTACAATCGGTTCATCGTCTCCATGACCAAACCGGAGGTGGTGTTTTTCTACGAGGAACAACCGAACGACACGTGGGCCGAGGTCATGCGATTCGAGGAGGGAGATATCGTCGATTGGCGCCCCTATTTCCAGGGGGTGGCGATCAGCGGCGATGTCGCCGTGGCCAAGGGACATTTCAAAACCGACGACGGGGCATGGCGGGGTTCGGCCTACCTCTTCGAACGGGTGGACGGCCAATGGGTTCCCGCTCAACAGTTGAAACCGCCGGTGACGGTGTTCTCCAACTGGCGGGGTGAAGCGGCGATCACCGGAGATTCTGTTGCCCTGGGCTGGTCGGACGAGAACATGGTGTTCGTGGCCCAGCGGGAGGGGGACAAGTGGTCGGAATTGGTCGCCCTTCAACCCGATGACACCAATGAAAATTTTCGATTCGGGTCATCTGTTGCATTGTCGGGAGATCATCTGGCAGTCGGCGCATCCAGGCGTGATGAGGTGTTCGTCTACCGCCGGGAGCTCGGTGAGTGGATCGAGACTGCGAGACTGACGGTCGATTTCGGCTATCCCAGCCAGTCCTTTGGAACCCACCTGGATCTGCGCGGCGACACCCTGTTGGTGTCCGGCGTCCATGGCACCGGGGCGAACACCGGGTACGACGGCGTGGTGCTCTTTGAGCGGGAAGGGGAGGTTTGGCAA
This sequence comes from Myxococcota bacterium, assembly GCA_028278265.1. Taxonomy (GTDB): domain Bacteria; phylum Myxococcota_A; class Polyangia; order JAAYKL01; family JAAYKL01; genus JANQET01. The sequence goes on along the minus strand of JANQET010000460.1, from coordinate 5,223 downwards.
GAGCAGCGCCGGTGGTCCCTCGACATACCGGGTGAGCGTATCGATTTCGGCCAGCAAGTGGGGTTGGGGGAGGGCTTTGTGGCGATCAGTGCACCCAAAAGGGGCAGCGAGGACTACCCGGGTTCAGGGTCGGTCTACATCATCGAATCGTCGCCTGAATAGCCTTCATCCACAAGAAGGTCCCAATTGCCATTGAGCGCTGCACTAAGAGTGGGATCAATCACCCCCTGACGCTACGGGGCGATTGTTTGTTCAATCACGTTTTTGAGAACGGTCAGTCCGTTGATGAGCTGGCCGTCGGATTGAAGCCAGGCCAAGCGTACGGTGCCCGGAGACTGGAAGTGGTGGCCGGGGATCAACAGGACATTGTGCTCCTCGCAGAGTCGATGGGCCAGCGCGGCATCATCCAGTTGCGGCGGAAGCTTGACGCACGCAAATCCCGGTCCGTCGGTGCGCTGCCAATCGAGCATCGGCATTTGCGCCATCCACTTCTCCACCTGTTCGATACCCTGGTGGGCGATTGCTTTGGACTTTTGCTGTCGCTCGACGAGTTGGTCGAGCAGAGAGATGCCGAACTGGATGCACGGTATCGGCGGCATGCCCATGTTCAGTTGGCCGCCGCGCAGTTGTTGGGTCACCCGTCGCGGGGCGCTGAGCCAGCCGAGCCTCGCCCAGTAGGCACCGGTGAGCTTGGACAGGCTCGAGACCACGACGATGTTGTCGGCCAAACCGTAGTGGGTCGGGCGCTCGGTGTAGCCCAGGTACACTTCGTTGATCAGCAGCACCGCATCGTGCCGGGCTGCGATTTCGGCCAGAGCGAAGATGTCCTCTTTGGGGGAAAGCCGGCCCGAGGGGTTGTGTGGCTCGGTGATCATCACCACCCGGGTCGTGGCATCGATTTGGCGCTGGGCGTCATCCAGGGGCAGTCGCCATCCGTCTTCAAACCGGCGAACCAACGGAATCGCTCGACCCGCGCGATGGGCGTGACGCAACATCGGTTCGTAAATCGGCGTCTCCACCATGATCGATTCGCCCGCGCCGACGAGGGTCAGCAGGGCGAGCAGGGTACCGCCGGTGGCTCCCGGGGTGTATAGAACCGATTTCGGTGGTTGTCCCAGCCAACTGGCGAGTCCCTCTTCGAATCGGGTTGCCATCTCGTAAGGATCACCGGAAGTGAGGGTCAACTCGGACTGCTCAATCGATTTGACCCCGCTGGAGTGCAGGTTGATCTGATCGGCGGATTCGTTGATCACCCGGGGGATGTACCAGCTGAGATAGTCGTTGCGCCAAAACTCCATCAGGCGCTCTTTTTGCCGTTGGCGTGAGATTTGGCGATCGCGTGCAGGGTCAACTCGTTCAAGGTGTCGGTGATCCGCTGATTGATCTCCATATACATCGGACGGCAACCGCACTCGTCGTTCATCTCGCAAACCTCTGGTTCGCGCACGCAATCGACAATGTTGATTGGCCCGATAGCCGCTTCGATGATTTCGCCGATTCTGATCTGCTTGGCCGGGTGGGCCAGGTTGTACCCCCCGCCCTTGCCGGTTTTGCCTCGAATCAAGGATGCGTTTTTCAGCGCGATGGCGAGCTGCTCCAAATAGCGTCGCGAAATGTTTGTGTTTTCGGATACGGTCTGCAGACTCACGGTGACGTTGGCGGTGTCTCTTTGTTCGGTCTGCTTTGCGATTTCAACCATCATTCTCAGTGCGTACCGGGCGCGCGTAGACAATTTCATCGGACAGTCAGAACCCCTTTCCCCTCCTGGGCTGTATATAGCGCTGCTTGGGCCTGATCGCAAGTGGTGCCAGGAGAATGCGGCCCGACCAACCAGGGACGATACCTGAGTGACGGTTGACGGCCCGGTGTCTTTCGGTCTCATTTGAGACGCCTCGAGCGTGATACGGTAAGCTAGAACAAATGAAAGGAGAGCTGTGCCATGCGCCCTTATTCAATTGTCTTCATTGGTCTGACGATGCTCTGTGCCGTGGCCTGTGTGCCGCGATTTCCCTACCCCTACACCAAAGCCCAGTTGAAGGCGGACTCCCGCCGGCATCCCACCCACGCACTTCTTCACTACCTGAGTCAAAAAGAGGCCGATCCGAGCGTCTGTGCGGGAAAGGTCGGGTCTCGAATTCAGACCGATGATTATGAATCGCTGATCGAGGCGCTCCAAAAAAAACGAATTTCTCCTGCCATCTGGGAGGCTTGCATCAAGCAGATGCTGGACGGTCTCAAGTCACAAAAAGCCACCGAGTTGTTGGTGGTACTGACCGAGGCCTATCTCGAGGCCGTCGAGGGCGCGGCCGCATCCGATGCGACCGCCGGCACCGGGATAAAAATCTTTCACGACCTCATCGTTCAACGGCCGGCGGGCCTGACATTGCCCGGGGCCGAACACGAACGATTGCTGGAAGAGCTCCGTCAAATCGAAGCCGACAACCGTTTGTCACCCACGGTCGCCCCCTTGGTATCGGACATGCGGGAAGCACTGGAGCTGGAATCGGGGCGTTGGCAGGGCAAGACCGTCACCCCGGCACTGTTGGCCACGGTCGACGCACCCAAGACGCTGGAGCGCATGATGCGCCGATTGCCAAATGAGGAATTGAGAATTGGCGCCAAACGGCGATTGCTGGAGGTGCGCATCGGTCGATCGACGATCGAGGAAGTGCGCGACGATCCCCGGGGAACCTTGGAGCGGTTGATGAGCACCGGGGTCAATGCGATTCCCCTGCCCGCAGATGCCCAGGTCAGCGCTGTTCTCGAGCAGAGCACCGTCGCCAATTGGTCCGTGTGGGTCAAGCAGGATCCGTTAGCGCGGCAAGTCGGGATGTTCGCCAAACACCGATCGAAATCAAAGGAGAAGTTGTTGCCGGTGATAGATTTGCGCCGGCACTTGAGCATCAGCGTGGAGGGGATCTCACAGGCGATTACATTCTGTGGTGATCCTCGATCTCTCGCATTGGTGCCCTGTATCCCCTCGAGCCTGGTCGAGTTTTCCAATATCGCCGCCGATCTCGACGAGCAAGGGAAGCTTCGTTTTGCAGAAGGTCTCACCGCAGGTGCCGCACTGCACCTGGTGGGGCAGAGTTCAACGCTCGATTTCACGTTCTCATTCAAAGGACGGCCGATCGTTCAATTCGCTCTGCCCATCCGATTCGAACAACCCCAAGACACGAGATTTGCTGCCGGGACGGGAGCGCAGGGGCCGCCGCTGAGAGCAACGATGTTCAGCGTCCGGGGCCGGGTAGTCATCGAGGTCAGCGTCGAAGGAGATTCAGAACCGACGAGGGTGATTGTGCTGGAAGCTAGCGACGCTCCCGGTTTTTCTGTGATCAGCGCCGGCGGACAGGGGCAGACAGGGCGGACCGGTTCGCCGGGGAGCGACGGGATGGCCGGTATGCGGGGAACGTCGGCCATTTGTCCCTATACCAGCGGTGGCGCCGGGGGCGCGGGTACGACGGGGGGAGGGGCGGTAACGGGGGCCCCGGGGGAAACGGCGGCGACGGGGGTACCGTACAGGCGCGGGTCCGATGCCTGCCCGGACAGTGTGTCGGGATGAAACAGTTGGCCCGGCAAATTTTCAAGAGTGTCGGAGGAGCCGCTGGTGCTGGAGGTCCGGGAGGCCGGGGCGGAAGCGGCGGACAGGGGGGCGCAGGGGGATCCAGTACATCGTGCACTGTGTACGAATCCCGCAGCCAATATGAAAACGGCAAAACCGTGACGAAACAGGTGCCGGTCACCAAGTACGTTTCCGGTGGAATGAGTGGAATGAGCGGGAGCGATGGCCCTTCAGGATCCCAAGGGCCCTCCGGCAGTCCCGGAAAGGCGGGAAAGGTGACCATCACCGTGGACCAGTGGGCCAGCCAACAAGTAGCCGATAGGGCGCTGGAGGATCTAGCCGCACGATACGCCAAGTAACTTTCGGACTGAGCAGTTTTCAAAATCAGGGTTGACGATTCGGTTCGGCGCGGTCCAACGGGAAACGCGGTATTTGGCATTGAATGCACTCGACGGATCGATGTGGTGGGCTACTGCATCTATTTTCCCGGAGAAACTACGGAGCTCGATCAATTCCTGTACGCTCCGACCTATACCGCTGAGCTCGGTGAACTGATCTGCGATGCGGCCAACGGCGAGTGGCATCCCCTCTAATCCCCACGGATCGCCCCACATGTTGTCTTGATCTCCTTTGAATTCTCGTAATAGAACAAGTCGATGGATGAGGACGAGAAACTCCGGTCTATTCGCGAGTCGGCCAGAGATATGGCAGACCCGAATTTCACCTATCCGGACGCGAGCAATATCGCCGATTTCTTCGGCATCGACGTGCCGGATCTGTACGGCGGGTCCGTGAGCGAGGAGAGGAGACAGTCTGCCTATGCCCGATTCCGCTCGCTCCCACCTGCCGTTCGCGCCGCGACGATTATCGATCTTTTCGTGGCGCAGTACCGCAACGGTGGGGTCGATCAATTTGTTTGGAATTATCGGGAAATCGCCTTTGACACAGCCGACGCATTCGAAGCGGTCGGCGCCGATAATACGGCAAAATTGATTCGATCGCTGGGAGTCGAGCTGGCTGGATCCCTGGGGGAAGAGAATGAAGCTCTCGGGGCGGTGAGTGCATTCCTGCAGTATCGCCAGGAGTTGGGTGGGCCGGCACATGGATCTTGGTTGGGGTTCGATCCGGTGGAAGAGGTGAGAGAAGCCATTCTTGAATGGGCCCAACGGCATCCCGAGGCGTTTGTGTACCGGTAATGGATGCTCCTTTGCTCGCCGCGATTGGATGAGCATCCTCAAATCACTTCAAATCTGAATTTCGGGTTGACGATCAGACTTGGCGCGGTCCAACAGGAAACGCGCTTTTTCGCGTCAAACAGTGTTCCTGCAGCGGAGCAGAAATTCAAGGAGAGATGAAATGAAGAAATGGACTGCGGTACTGGGTTTGTTGTTGGTGTGCTCGGTTTTTGTGCTCGCCTGTGGTGGTGGAACCGAGGATGACGATGATGACCAGGGAGGAGACAGCGACTCGGATTCGGATTCAGATTCTGACGGCGATGCGGACTCGGATTCCGATAGTGATTCCGACTCAGACTCGGATTCAGACTCTGATAGCGATTCGGACTCGGACTCAGATTCGGACTCGGATTCTGATAGCGACTCGGACTCTGACTCTGACAGCGATTCGGACTCGGATTCCGATAGTGATGCGGACTCGGATTC
>JANQET010000319.1 GCA_028278265.1 Myxococcota bacterium | reverse complement strand
ACCGCCTCGTGCCCCCCCCCTCGGACCGGCCTCTTCCGGCAGTGGCAAGGCCGCAGGGGCCGATCGAGTTGTCGACAGCGCAGGCCACGCCGGTGGTCTCTGCCGGTGGTTCTGACGAGCGCGCTCAGCCGGTGACCGACACGCCCACATTCCCGATATTGGGCTCACCCGACACGACCAGCGAGCAGTTTGGCGAGCTGCGCTACCTGGGCCAGGCCCAAGGGGTACTGTTGCTGTTCGAGAGTGAACAGGACCTGGTGATCATCGACCAGCATGCGGCCCACGAACGGATCACCTACGAGCGCCTGCACGCACAGCTGAGACGGGGCCGGGTCGCCGCCCAGCGGCTGCTCGTCCCCCACACGGTGGAGCTGGGCCCGGTCGATGCGGATCGCATAGAAACATTGAAGGACCGACTCGACAAATTCGGTCTCGAGATATCGCGCTCCGGCTCGGATCGGGTGACGATTCACGCCGTGCCGGCCGAGATCGCCGACACCTCTCCGGACCGCTTGCTCGCCGACATGGTGCTGGCTTGCGAGCAGGGACGGGTCGATTCCCCCGGGGAGACCCAGGAGCACCTGCTCGCGGCCATGGCCTGCCACGGATCCCTGCGCGCCGGCAAGACAGTCAAACCGGCAGAAGCCCAGGCGCTGATCGAGCAGATGGATCAAATCGATTTCGCCGGACACTGTCCCCACGGGCGGCCCGTATTGGCACGACTGCCCTGGCGGGATATTTTGCGCCGGGTCGGAAGAGAGTGATCGATGGGTCAATCGACCGAACCCCACGTCGGTCCGGACCTCGTCGTCATTGCAGGACCGACCGCCTCGGGCAAGAGCTCCCTGGCGCTGGAACTCGCCGCTCGGATGAACGCCGAGATCGTCAGCGCGGACTCGATGCAGGTCTACCGCGGGCTGGATATCGGCACAGCCAAACCGACCCTCGAAGAACAAGCGCAGGTGCCCCACCATTTGATCGATGTGGTGCAGCCTGACGAACCCTACGACGCGGCGAGGTTTCTCGCCGATGCGGATCGGGCGATCAGCGGAATCGCCGAACGGGGCCATCGGCCGCTGATCGTCGGGGGCACGGGGCTCTACATCCGGGCACTCCTGCACGGGTTGCATCAGGGTCCCTCTCCCGACGAAGCGCTGCGACAAGAGATCGTCGCCCGAGGCGAAGCGGTCGGCTGGCCCGCTTTGCACCGAGAGCTCAACGAGCTGGATCCGGTCACCGCCGAGCGACTCCACCCCACCGATCGTCCCCGGATCCTGCGCGCCTTGGAGGTGGTTCGGCTCAGCGGCGTCCCCCTCTCTGAGTGGCAACAGCAACACGGTTTCCACCGCTGGCGCTACCGGGCGCTGGTACTCGGTGTCGAGCGCCCTCGCGAGGTGCTCTACGATCGCATCAACCGACGGGTCGACCAGATGATCGAAGAGGGATTTCTCGCCGAGGTGTCGCGATTGCTGGACCGGGGCCACTCTCCGGCGCTCAAGCCGATGCAGGGATTGGGGTATCGCCGCCTCTGCCAGCACCTTCAGGGCGCCTGCACCCTGGACGAAGCCGTCGAACAGACCAAGACCGACACCCGGCGATTCGCCAAGCGCCAATTGACCTGGTTCAACCGGGAAGAGGGATTGCAATGGCTGGCGCCGAAGATCGACCGGGCGATGGCCCTGATCGGCGACTTTCTGGCCTAGGGACCGAATTAATTGAATAATGGGTCTCGGGACCAAAGGAGCCTGTTATGCCGATTCGACTTAGCGTGGTGTTACCCATGTTCAATGAGGAGGACATCGCCCTGGAAACGATTGAGGAGGTTTCGCACCAGCTCGCCAGGATCGGTCATCCCTACGAAATCGTCTGCGTCAACGACGGCTCCGCTGATCGCACCGCCGAGCTCCTCGACCAACAGGCCCGTGCGAACCCCGCAGTGATCCCGGTACACCTCTCGCGAAACTTCGGCAAAGAGGGTGCCCTGGCCGCCGGTCTGAGCGCCTCCAGCGGGGACGCGACCATCTTGATGGACGCGGATTTACAGCACCCCCCCAAGCTGATTCCCCAAATGGTGGACTTGTGGCAGCAGGGCTACGACATCGTCGAGGCCCGCAAATCCCGACGGGCCAAGGAGAGTCTGCTCTACCGGATGTTGGCCAGCATGTTCTACTCCATCGCCCGTCACTCCAGCGGTGCGGACATTCGCGGGTCATCCGATTTCAAACTATTGGATCGACAAGTGGTGGACGCGCTCATCGCCCTGCCGGAGAAATCCCGTTTCTTTCGCGGGTTGGTCAAGTGGATCGGCTTTGAGACCGCGGTTATTGACTTTGAAGTGGAAGATCGAGCAGGGGGCAAGAGCGGCTGGTCAGTGGGAAACCTGCTGCGCTATGCGGTAAACAACATTTTGGCCTTTACGGTCGCCCCGCTGCACTTCGTCGCCTGGCTGGGGTTGGTGACCACCATCATCGGTGTGGCCTTCGGGGTGCAAACGATGGTCAACTACGTCAACGGCAACGCCGTCAGCGGATTCACCACGGTGATCCTGCTGCTCATCTGTTTCGCCGGCATCATCCTCACCGCCGTGGGTACCGTGGCCGTCTACCTGGCCAAGGTGCTCGAAGAGGTCAAGGGTCGCCCGGTTTACATCGTGAGACGTTCAATATCCCCCACCGAAAGGGGGACGCCCCCTGCCGACCGAGAATAACGCCTTTCAGACGAAATATTGGGTGCGCAGGTGCGTTACTTTAAAAGAATGTGACGCTTGACCATCAGTCGGACGGTGACTACGTTCATGGACGAATTCAGCCGGGCCGATGTTCGGGCCAATACGACGGTACCCAAAAACCGCGACAAGAGGAGAATACAATGGGAAAAGAAGAACAGATAAGCCTTGACCGCATCGGTGAGATCGTCGCTGAAAGCGGTTACGAAATCATCGCCCAGGACGCCGCATCGCTCCGAGCCCGCGAGCTCCAGAGCGGCGTGGTGATCACAGCGGTGCTCGAAGAAGACGTATTGTTCAACACGGTCTCCTGCAAGACCGTCCCGGCAGATACCGTCAATCAGGACACGATGTTCAAAATGCTCGACGCCCACAACGGCATCTCGACATCATCATTTCAACTGTACAAGCAGGGGAACGACAAGTTCACCATCACGTTGAACAATTTTTGCAAGCTGATGGATCTGGGGGCAGAGGATCGGGACGACATCCTCTCCTGTTTCAACTTTTTGGTCGTGGACACCTTTGCTGCTCGCGATCTTTTGGGCGAGTAGCGCCAGCTAGAAAATGGAGATTTCAAATGGGTGATTTTTTCAATCGTTTATCCAGAGTGTTCAGGGGAAAGGCCAATGAGGGAGTAGCGGCGATCGAGGACGCGACCTTCGAATCCACCCTGAAACAAACCGTCCGCGACATGGAGCAGGAGCTGAGCAAGGTGATCCGCGCTTCAGCCGACGCGATGAGCAACTACAACCGGCTCGAATCGGAGTATCAAAAGTGGGTCTCCCAATCCGACGACTGGAAAGCCAAGGCCAAAAAGGCGCTGACCGCAGGCAACGAAGAGCTGGCCAAAAAAGCGCTGGCCAAGAAGACCGAGTGCGATCAGCAGGTCGGCTCGCTCAAGCCGTCGGTCGAGGATGCGGGTGTGGTTCGCGACAAGCTCAAAGGCCAGGTGGAACAGCTGCGCAAACGGATCGCCGAGGCCAAGCGCAACTCCAGTACGCTCATCGCCCGCAAGAATGCCGCCAATGCCCAGAAGAAGGTGGCCCAAGTGCTCGCCGGCGTGCACGAATCGGACAACGCGTTCTCCGTGCTCAAGCAGTTCGAGGAGAGTGTGGAGCGAGAGGAGGCCACGGCGCGGGCATACGAGGACATGGCCGAAGGGAGCGAGGACGAGGCGTTGGCCAAGGAGTTCTCCGCACTGGATACCACCGATGGCGACGATGAGTTAGCCGCACTCAAGGCCGAGCTCGAAAAAGAAAAGAACGCTTAAATGAGCACCATACTCTGGTTCCTCCTTCTCTTTGTGGTGGTGATCGTGATTATCCGAATCGCCACCAAGAAGCGCGGTCAATCCGCTCGCTCGTCATCCGACCGCGCCCCAGAGGTCGATGTAACCAACCTGGAAATTCAGCAAGCGGCTGTGGGAGACGTGCTCGTCCTCGCCGGCGCGACCGAGGATTTCGAGGACCTTTCGTTTACGGTGGATCGCCGGTATCGCTACGAGGTGGACGGTTTCAGCTGGTATGAACTGAGCGGAAAACACCGGGGCAAGCGGATCAATCTCGAATGGAGCGAAGATGACGAGCTAGAGGTGTTTCTCAATGTGCACAAAGGGATCAAACTCAGCAAGCTGGGCATCAAGGAGAGCGAGCTGAAGCGGATGCACCAACAGCAATCCGGCGACAACCAGGTCCAGTTCGACGGTAAAAAATGGCACTATGAGAGCAGCCATCAGGTACAGTTCTTCGAAGACGAGCGAGCCTCAGGGGAGCCGTTCATGGTCTGGGACTTTGCCGAAGAGGATGGTGAGCTTCGCCTGTACGTGGAAAAATGGGAGGGGGAGCCCTATGAAGGAGGGATCTCCAAACGCATCGAGCCGTCCACCATCTCGGTCTACCGCCGCTAAACACAACGGGCGACGATCACAGCCCGGTGGTCAATCGGCCCCCCCTGTCTGATTGCCCGACTCCTGCTGTGATCTATAGTTATCCTTGTGCAACCGACAAACAAGAGTCTCCTCGTGGCGTGGCTGTTGGCCCTGTTCTTCGGACAGTCGGACATTGCCCAAGCCCAAGCGCCACAGGACATCCTGGTGATTGTCAACAGCTCGTCTCCGGTGGCCGATGCCTCAGTCGCCGAGCTGCGAAACATTTTTCTCAAAAAGAAGTCCTTTTGGCGGGGGGGAGAGGCGGTGGTGCCCATCCACGCCCGGCCGGGTTCGCCCCTTCGCGATGCGTTTCGTCAGCGCGTACTGGCCATGACCGCGACCGAGGAAAAGGAGTACTGGAAAAACGTCAAGATCAAAAAGGGACTCACCGAACCCACCGCGATTGGCAACACTTTAAAAGCTGTCTACAAGCTACGCTCATCGGTGAGCTACGTGTTTCGCGCCGATTTCAAAACAGGCGTGGCCAAGCCGATTCTGGTGATCCCGGCTGACCGATGACACACGGGACTCCCACGGTCGCCGCCACCCTCGCCCTGTTGGTCGTCGCCGCCACCGCCAACGGGACTCAACTGTCGACACCACCGTCAACGCCCCAATCCGACGCTAAGAGTACACCACCGGCTGCCGCCACTGACGGCGAGTTGATCCGTCGTATCGAAGCGCTGGAGCGGGAAAATGCCACCCAACGGGAAGAAATCGAGGCGCTCACCGATCGACTCGATGAGCAGGAGCTACAGGATCTTCAAGAGGTGGCGAGCGAATTCGAGCCGTTCTTCATGACCTACGGTTTTTTCGACGTGAGCCTCACGCGTTGGTTCATCGAGGAGGGGGATCTGGCCGCCGTGGCGATGCCCGGGGATTTGACCTTTGCCGCTGCCGATTTCAACCTCTATTTTTTGAGCCAGATGACCGAGACGATCAATTTTCTCGCGGAGGTGAGGTTTACCTATCTGCCTCACGGGGCGATCGATATAACGAGCTTCAAGCGCGTGGATACGTCGGTTCAGGATCCCCACCAGGCCGAGATCATCCAGCTGGGGGGCATTCACATCGAACGGGTCCGGCTCGTTTGGCAACCCCGGGACTGGTTCGGCATCACCGCCGGCCGCTACATCACCCCGTTCGGCATTTGGAACATCGACCACGGCAGTCCGGTGCTGCCGGGCGCGTACGCCCCGTACATCATGCTCACCGAGCTGGTGCCCCTGCGCCAAACCGGGCTGATGGTTCACGGCCGCTTCGTGCCCACCGAGCACCTGCTGCTGGACTACGCCGTCACCCTGTCCAACGGTCGCGGGCCGGCCGAGCAGGTCTATGATCTCGACAACAACAAAGGGGTGGGGCTGCGGCTCAAAGGCACCTTTGAAAACGACACGCTCAAGCTCGCCCTGGGCGGCTACGGATTTTTCAGCCGATCCACCGATGAGGCGCTGGAGCCGGTCAGTATCGAGCCGATCGAGATCACCAAAAAAATCAACGAGCGCTCCTGGGAGCTCACCGGTTCGGCCGATCTGTTGCTCGAGCTGTTCGGCGTGCGGCTGCAGGTGGAGTACGCCCGCAGCATCCGACGCTATCAAAACCGGCCCGGGCGAACCCTGCCCATGGTCGGCGCACCGGTCCCCGGGGTGTACCAACCGGACACTGTCGCCTGGGTGGCCTACCTCTTGGCCGCCTGGACGCTCCCGCTGGACAAATTGCTCGGCGAGATGAAACTGATGCCCTACGTGATGATCGAACGGTCGGTTCCCGAGGATGTCACCGATGAATTCAGCCTGTGGTCCTATCATGGGGGGATCAATTTTCGGCCCAACTCGGTCATCGTGCTGAAGCTCGATGCGGGGAGGGCCGATTTTACGAATTCGAAGTACTTTCACAACCCCATCTGGATCGTCGGCACTCAAGTGGCAGTGGCCTTTTGAGCCGATGGTACGCTTCGACCCACTGATCTCGCTTGTGCTGGTGCTGAGTCTGGCGAGCTGTATGGCGGACGAAGACACCGTCGAGCTCACCATCACTCTCAACGGCAGCGAGTACCTGGCCAACGGCATTCCCGCTACAGCGACGGCCGACGGCTATACCATCGAGTTCAGCCGCTTCCTGATCAACCTGGGCCCCCTGGCCGTGGCCGAGGAGTGGTCGGTGCCCCCGGTGCTCGAGGTGACCGCCGATCGAATCTGGGAGGTGAGCGACTCCGATCCGCTGCAGGTGGTCTCCGGGCAGGTGCCGTCGGCGGCATATCAAGCGGTGACCTATCAGATCGCGCCGGCCCGTTCGACCAGTGTCTCGGGAAATGTGATCGCCGCCGATGTGGACTTCATGAGAGAGGGTGCCTTTTCGATCTATCTCGAAGGCCAGGGGAGCAACGGCGTCTCGCTCAAACGGTTTCGCTGGGGGTTTCGCTCGGCGACGGTGTACGAACAATGCCCTTCCGCACCGGTAGAAACGGATGGAAGCGAAGCGGTGGTCCCGATCAAGATCCGCGGGGAGCAGCTGTTTTGTGATGATGTCACCGGCACTGGGTGCCAATTTCGGTTCGCCGAAATCGCTGCGGCCGATAAGGACGGCGACGACCAGGTGACGATCAAGGAGCTGTTGAGCACCTCGACCGCCGACTTGCCCGATCACCATCCGGGGGAACAGTTCCTCCCCACCTTATGGGATTTTATGACCCAACTCTCCACCACCATTGGCTGCGTCAACCGCTGATCAACCTCATCAATCTCCTTCCGCCGCGCTCCTTCGAACCGGCAATCACGCGACAACCGCATCCCCCCGAACCGTCACCCAACGCATCCGACGATCCACTGTCCGGACCGGCATCCGGATCGCCATCGGAGTCGGCATCGGCATCAGCGTCTGAATCCGAGTCGATGTCGGTGTCCGCGTCGGTGTCTCCATCTGCGTCCACATCCGTATCAGCATCGGTATCGGTGTCCCCGTCTCCGTCGGTGTCCGCGTCCCCATCGGCGTCGGTGTCCGCATCCCCGTCGATATCCGCATCCCCGTCGATATCCGCATCCCCGTCGATATCCGCATCCCCGCCGATATTGACCGCGCCGATATCCGGACTGCCGTCGTCCGGATCACCGGCCTGCTCCAATTGGAGGTTCTGCGGGCGAAACCCTTCGCGAATATACGTCATCATTTCATTGATGGTGTTCGTACCGTGGGGCTTGAGCCGCTCGGCAGCGCCGTCCATTGTTCCCGAACCGCCCAGATGGGCATCCCAACTGGCCGGGGTTCGGGTCCAGTCGACGAACTGGGGATCGACGTCATCAATGTCGTGCCGCCCGATATCGGTCGAGCCGCTGAAGCTGAGCTCGTGGTACCCCTTGCCCGCCGCGCCGACGTGATTGCTCCCGTCCAGACAACGGTAACAGGCGTTGTAGTCCGCGTCCTCGGCCAACACCGCATCGATTTGAGCGTAATCCAAATTTCGCAGTTTGTAGCCCCGGTTGTCCCGGTCGCCGACAAAGAGATTGGATTTCAGATAGGCCACGTTTCCGGCCAGGGTGGGCAGGGTTTCGCCGATATTGCACCCCCCCCGCACGCTGGTGAAGACTGTATTGCGCCTGACGACAACCTGCTTATTGGCGTGTTCGGTCAGGATGGTGAAGAGGGTCGCCGAGAGGTTGTTCGGGCCGTCGGGTCCATTGCCGTTGGGCAACACGATGTTGCGCTCCATCACGATGCGGTTGTCCTCGGCATCCCCGCTGTCGGGCCCGCCGGGAAAAACCCCGTCCCCCTCGTCTTCATCGGTGATCGCGCCGGAGAGCCAGAAGATGTTGCCCCGAACCACCGCTTGGCCGCTGAGCGCTTTTACCGAGAAGAAATGGGGATTGCGCTCCTGATGGTCCATCACATACACGTTGTTGTTGAACGAGCGTCCGTAGGTCATCCCGAATCCGCCGTCGGTGCGCTGACGGATCAGGTTGTGCTCGAAGGTGCGCCAGGAGCCGCCGCCCCATTCGTTGGCATGGCTGATCACCCCCCGATTAAACACATTGTGCTCAATCTCGGCGTCGCGGGTCCACATCAAATAGACCAACTCATCGAACCAATTGCCCCGCAGAATTGCCGTCGCCCCGTCATCCGATTTGAAGGTGAGGATGTTGGCGCGCTGGTCGTAGGTGGGGGTCGGGCGGGAGTCCTGCCATCGATTGCGCTCGAACCGCACACTCGCCCCAGCCGCCACCTCGCTGTTGATGAAGATCGTGCCGAACCGCTCGAAACGACAATCCGCGATCCGCACCTCACTGCCCGCCACAGTCGCGTTGAAATGCCATGCGGTGGTGTCCGCGTCACCGAAATGGGAAAAGGTGCACCAGTCGGCGAGAATCCGGCCGCCTCCAGGGCTCCCGCTCTGCGGTGACGCCGCGTAGGAGGCCAAAATTCGGGCCGGGGCGCCGCCCGTATTGGCGCGAATCGAACAGGGTTTGTCAACGCGGCCGTCGGCGGTCAGCAGGGCGGTCAACTCCTCACCCGGTGTGGTTTCGATCGCGATGCGGTAGACGGTGTCTGCCGGTGAATCGGCCTGGCTGGCATCGATCTCCAACACGGCACCGGCGCCGACGGTCATCCGTCCCAACAGCTTGATATCCCCCCGACACTGAAGCGAGGCGTCCTCATCGAGCAGGAGCTCTCCGGTCAAGGCGACCTGGACCGCCGGTGTGCCATCCCCCCCTGAAGTCGCCGGGCTGTGTCCCACCACCGCCGAGCCTGAAAGGGTGACCCGGTGTTCAATCACCACGGCATCCCCGGCCTGGGGAACCCCGCCGCTCACCCAGGTGTCCGGCTCGGACCAGGGACCATCCGTCGCGCTGACGAACACCGCCGGCTGACGCAGTGGACCCGGTTCGGCGCCACCAATTGCGACCATCGCTCCCACCATCACGACGATGAAAGCACCCCAAAGCGAAGAATTTGACAGAATCGATACACGGTTGCTCATGCAGGTAGTTTAACACCATCGCGCCACCCGCACCTGTGGGATTTTCCGGGATCACCGGATGAGCGGACGTTGGTCGGAAGTATGTAAAAAAAGTGATAAAACTGAAAAAAACACCTGAATCGATGGCTGGACTTTTGAGGACTCGTGATATAACGCTGGCGCGACGATACACGACCAAGAGGTTTGACCAATGGAACGATATCCGATGACCCCCCAAGGGCTCAGAGCGCTCGAACAAGAGCTGAAAAAACTCAAAGAGGTGGACCGCCCGGCCAACGTCAAGGCGATCGAAGAGGCATTGGCCCACGGTGACCTGTCCGAGAACGCCGAATACAAGTACGCCAAGGAGCAGCAGGGGCTGATCGCCGGTCGAATCGAGTACGTAGAGGATCGCATCGCCCGGGCCAATGTGATCGACCCGGCCAAGCTTTCCAGCGATCGGGTGGTCTTCGGCGCCAAAGTGACCATCGAGGATGTGGACAACGGGGAGACCAAGCAGTACCGCATCGTCGGCGAGGACGAGTCCGATATCAACGCCGGCACCATCTCGATCACCTCGCCCATCGCCCGGGGGTTAATCCGCCACGAAGTGGGGGACGAGGTGCGCATCAATACACCGGCGGGTGTCCGCGAGTTCGAGATCATCGATCTTGAGTTCTAGTGATCATCAACAGGTCGTGCCCGCTTCCCCTTCCCCTTTCAACGAGGTAGCAGACGCCGCGGCAGGACTCCGCGCGGGATTGGCCCGTGCCCTGCTCAACGGCCCCGATCCGGCAGCAGATCCGGCTGCGCTGGCCTATTTGGCGGTCCTCGAACAGCGCTACCAGGGTACCGCAAGCGATCGCCTACCGGCCTTTGCCGCGGCCATTCGCGATCCCGCATCGACCCCCGGGGTCAACCGACGGGTAGTGTTGGCCCGGGGGCAGCGGTTCCTCATCGGGATCACGATGGAGCTCGAAGACCTCGCGGAAAAGGCGCCCCGACCCAAAAAAGGGTCCGAGCAATCCGCCCAGCGGGAAGCGCCCCGCACCCCGTTCGACGAGCGACTGCTGGAGCTCAAGGGCATCGGCCCCAAAACCGCTTCCCGCCTGGCCAGCCGCGGATTGGCCGGCCCGGTGGATCTCCTGTTCTGCCTGCCCCGGCGCTACGAAGACCGCCGCAAAGTGACGCCAATAGGCGAGCTCACGGTGGGGGAGCGGGCGATGACCGGGGGCACGATCAACCGGGTACGACTATTTGGCAGGCCCTGGCGCCAGATGATGGAGCTGGAGCTCGAGGAGGAGGGCCAAAAACTGTTCGGTGTTTGGTTTTCCAACCGGCGACCGCGACCGGAGCGCTTCAAGAAGGGGGAGTACATCCGCCTGGCCGGTCTGGTCAGCCTCTACAAGAATCGACTGCAAATCGCCCACCCCCTGGTGGTCGATGACGACAACGAGGAGGAGCGGGCCGGTCGCATCGTACCGGTCTATCCCGAGGTCCCCGGGGTCGCCGGCCGGGTGATCGAAAAAGCCGTGGGCTCGGCCGCACAAGCGGCCG
>JANQET010000394.1 GCA_028278265.1 Myxococcota bacterium | reverse complement strand
AGCGTCACGTTACTCTTAGCACGCTACGAGATGACCAGCAATTACTCAGGACCGTGCGGTCGCTCAACCATCTGGGTCGGCACCGCAGGATAGCATCTCCCCTCCGGGTATCTGTTTATTCATATCGGGAGGTCGTAATCTCAAATATATGGTCCAACATCTCCGGAAACATCTCGCGCGGGGTCACCACCAATTCCGCCTCTCCCAAATCGTAGCTGCAGCGTTGCTCAAACAGCGTCACGTCCAAATTGGTGTCCTCATGCAGATAGATAAACGAGCTTCGCCCCCGCTGTTTGTACCATTCTCGGGCGACATCGAGCAGTGCCGAAAAGTGCGTTTCCGGTTGGTCGACAAACGGGAACAACCGGACGACGTCAACCAGATTGAACAGATGCACGCCGGGTTCACCAATCTCCAAAATGGCCGCTGCCGCGGGACGACCGACTTCCCTCGCGACGATTATGCCTCTTTCCCTAACGAACCCGGCTGAACACCACTCCTGCCCCAATTCCTCTGAGTCCAGCGTTTCCGCTGTTAAATCCAGCGCCTCTCGATAAGCGTTCGGACGTTGATTCTGCACTGCCTTCAGCAGCAACGCTTTTTCGTCCGCCGTGGCCATTCCAATCTCGAGATGGTTAGCTCGAGGTGCTCTGGGAACAGCACAGGAGTATTCGAGGGTGCGACATCTTGTGATGCAGGTTTTACCTGAAGACACGAATCTCGCCGGCAACTCACCATACGCGAGCTTCGGCCACTGGGCGTTGATCTGAATCAAACAGATGAGCCACTTCACCCGTTCGTTGCAGTGGAGATAGTCAAAGATGTGCAGATGGGTTTCGCGCAACACCTTCACCGCTGAGATGGTTCCAGGGAGACGGTCGGTCGGAATTTTTGCAGTATGAAATCCGAATGCGGTGTTGCGGTAGATTCGAACGGCAGAGGTGGTAGCAGCGGCAGTATGACCATTCATCCAGGCCACACGACACCCAATTGATGGTGCTAGTTCCAACTTTCTGTTGGTATTTGCGAACGTTTTCTTCAAGTCGTAGAAATGCGCAGGTGTTTTTCGCGACAAGTTGAAGTAGCCCGATGCTTTGAAGATGTTCCACAAGTGCTCACTCCATACCCCCTCGGTGCGGGTGTTCGGGTGGAGAATCCGGGTCACCAATGCCCGCCAACTTTTCTGTTTCTCCGGTGTCTGATGACTGAGGCGAACCCCGCAGATGGAATGGATATCGGCATCGAGATGTGGAATTCGAGCCGACTTGGTGAGCCGTTTCACAACGGCACTGCCTTGCCAAATCGGTTCGTTTTTGAACAGAATCTTCGCCCCGAATATCTCCATTCCCTGAAACAGAACATCCTGCGCTGACCGAACGATGAACGAAAGCCCGTTATAAGAAATATTGTGGATCTCCCGTAGGAATCGTTTTTGGGTAAACATCGGATGGAAGAATTCCAATAACAGTTCGGGAGGTGCTGCTACCCGCTTTTCAGTACGATTGCGAAACCTCGTCAGTCTTTCCGGCAGCCCCGCTACGAGAATTCCGTTCTCCATGAACATCTGCTCGACCGAATACTGATAGACCGAGTTGTAGCCTTCCGCCTCGATAACGAACGGCGCCTTGGGGCATCTTCCGCTCAATCGCCACTGAGCAATCAGCGGCTCGGATCGGTCGTACTTCAACAGTTGAACCGGGATGGGAACATGCCCCTGTTTTTTCAGCAGGGCCGCACTGCCGTTGCGCGCCAGGGCGTTGGTAATTCGCTGGACGCGGGAGAACTCTTCGATGGTTTCCCAAGAAGCTGCGCCGGAAAACGGCAACCTATCCAGTGTTTGGGCGGTCAACTTTTTGATCAGGCTGCCCATCCCACTCTCTAGCGGATCCGGCTGTTCGATGGTGGGAAGCTCGACGTCTGAGATGATGACTTGAGGTGTTTCTTCGGGCTGTTCCTCAACCAGACCGGAGGTATTCAACTCATCGGCTGTATCGTTTTGAGCTTTCTTCAATCTGAACAGATCATCTTTGTCATCGGTCATCTCGACATCTCCCCCTCGTTGCTCGCCGGGTCAGGCCATATTTGCTAGCGAGCCGAACCTGCAGTTTCTGCGCGGAAACTCCGACACACCCGTCATCGGCAATACACATCAGACTCGTTCCCAAAAAAAATCATGGCGTATGGTTCGGGTTGGAAAAGCGACAAACCGACGTGGTGAAAACTGCGACGTTTCTGTGGTTAAAAGTTCTGTTTGGGACACCGTCTGATTCAATTCCAACTATCCACTTTGTTTTCGAATTTAAATATTTTATATATATTTCATAAATTCTATCAATCAGAATAAGGGTAATCTTTTCAAGCGCGATGTACGTTACGCAACGACCTCTGCACAAACCACCTTCCAGCGCCGATGGTGCAGCTTAGAGGAACATCACGAGCCGAGCTTCGGCTCGGTTCGTAAACGAGAACTCTCTTTTATTATGAGTCCGCCACCCCTATCGTTCTACTTTCCACCAAGTCGAGCATGGCATGTATTCATATCTGTGTAAACTTCTTTCTGCAGCAGAACAGAAAAAAGATGGAAATATTCTAATTACATGCAAATACAGACATTGATGCCAATTTTTCCAAACAAGCTGGTCATAACGCCTCCACACGAAATCGGTGATACGTCTATTTTGTCGAGGATGAAAAAAATCGAGCACGCCCAGTGATGGTGAAGGTTTGGCGTTTGCATCCGACTATTCGCGGGCGAATTGAGTTAGAGGGCCGATCGAAGTTGAATCAGAGACGGTGAGTGAGGCGCCTGAGGGTGCTGGCGGCCTGGCTGGGATCCTGCTGACAGACCCACAAACCCAACTGTTCGTACCCCCCGGTTTCCTGGATGAAGGGGAGCAGCTCGATGTGCAGGCCTGCCCCCGGGCCGTTGTGTACTAGGGCGTTGTAAACCAGTTCCCGCCCCAATCCGTTCATCGTCGCGGCCAGCGCGCGGGTGGCTCGAGAAATGCCCCGAGCCATCGCCGTTGTTTCCGAGGGGGTCATTTCAAAGAGGAATTGCT
This sequence comes from Myxococcota bacterium, assembly GCA_028278265.1. GTDB lineage: Bacteria > Myxococcota_A > Polyangia > JAAYKL01 > JAAYKL01 > JANQET01. The sequence continues at coordinate 25,845 of JANQET010000394.1, read as the reverse complement.
TTTGCACGTCTTTGAGCACGAGGGTCGAATAGTAGGGGCGTTTCATGCAATAGGGCACCAGCCATACCACCTCTCCCAAATCGCTGACAATCAGCTCTTCAGGGGTATGGTCGAGCAAATGCTGGGCAAAGGGCTGACCCTGGTCTTGCAGAAACCGCCAATTGTTGAAGGTATGGGTGGGCAGCGTGTTGCTAAAGGCAATCTGTTGGTGGCCATGGGTCAGTGACCCCCCCACCGGCGCTCCGAAATTCTTGATGATCGAAACAAAACCATGGGTGTCGCGACCGCGATGCCACTCACCGGTCGCGGGCATGCACCCCTCGGATTCCAGCAACAGTTTGCGCTCCAGACAGGCCAGTCGCTGCAACACAATATCCAGATCGGCTGACGGCATCGTGTGCCAATCGTTTTCGTGCAAAGACGAGCTCCACTGTAAAAAATGGAGCCCCTGGGAGCGGCGGGCCCTAACCGGTTCCGTCGGGACTATCGGCCCGGCTGCAGCAGCTGTCTCAGCGCGAACAACCGGATACACACAGGGAAATCGATTCTTGTTGATGAAGGTGTACCCAGTGGAAAGGGGAGCCAGATCGACCACACCGGTGGTATCCCCAGAACAAATCGGACACGGTTTTGGGCCCCCATTTGCCGGCGACTGCGTTGACGGACGATTGTCGTGGGGGCGTTTTGCCCGTTTCGAATTGTAGATCACCACCGTCTGATCGCGCGGGTCGATCCGGCACGCGCCGTCCGGTGCAGCCCGAGCCAATGTCTCGTCTTCGAGAAAGAGCTCGAACAGCCGGGGCACCGAAACCGCATCGATATCCGCCGACTCGAGCAGGCGGTCCAGACTTGCCCTGGTGATCGACTGGCTCATGTTCCCTAGACTGCGATACCCATATTGCTCGGATCGTCTCCTGAGAACACCTGCATGTCAATAATGGCCAGGAAGACACGCACCATCGCGTCCCAGGTAAAGTAAGGAATGGTGATATCGTAGGCCGCTCGTCCCATCTCCTGACAGAGCGTCTCATCGGCGACCAACGCCTCGATTCCGGCGGTAAACCCATCCACATTATCGGGTTCGACCATGATCGCGCCCCGTCCTTGTTGTGCGGACTGAACCGTCCCCTCAGCGGTCTTGAGGGGTGTCGCCTCATCCCCCATCAAGTACTCGTTGACAAAGGGAATCAGCGCGGACCCGACCACTGGGACGCCGCTCGCCGCAGCCTCCTGTACCGACATGCCGAAGCCCTCCATAATCGAAGGGGAACAATAGATGTTCGAGACGCGATAGATATTGGGCATCCGATCGAATTCGTTGCCTATCGCGGCGACGTGATTCCCCAACCCGTAGTAGTCGATCATCCCTCTTAGCTCGGTACTGAGCCCTTTTTCGTTGTCATCGATCGCCACAATCAAAAACGTATCGGGATGCGATCGGTGGACTCGGGCGAACGCTTCGATGAGAATGTTCTTCCGCTTGGTGGTGTCTGTGCGGCTGATTTCCGTAATGATGCTGCACCGTTTGATCTCAGGTATGCTGAGGCCAGATAACCCGGACAGGAATGTCCAGATCTCGCAGTCTTCGTCCACTGCGCCGGGATAGAACCGATCGGTCATCACGCAAGGGGGCAGGAAGATTTTGCTCGCCACGCCGTAATCTTCCTCGAGGGATTGGCGCAGAGCGCCGGAGGTGTCGACGATGGCGTCCACTCGGCGGGCGATGAGGCGCTCGTTTTCAATGCGTTCGTCAATGCGCAGCGCCTTGTACCGTTCGGGCTTGACGTTACTCTTCTTTAGCGCTCCGGTCGAGTGGGGTACCCAAATGTGTTTGAGCTGCCGGGGCAGTTTGTCGTTGAGCAGCACCCCCAGTTTAGCCGCATCCCAATAGTGGGACACCATGAAATCGATCGGCTGGTTTTCGGTCTGGATGAATCGAAACAGATCTTCGGCCAGCTCCTCCAGCTGATCGTCCATGTCCTCCTTGCGAACAAAGGCCCGGGTACTGTCTTGCACATAAGCGATGCGCCGATGCTCGTCCTTGTATCGTATCCCCTCGCGAAAATCACCGGTCACCGGGTGGGCGTACCCCCCTCGATTAACGATGGTGATTTTGAATCCCAGCTTGGCCAGTGTGCGGGTAAACTGGTTGACAAAGACGTTCTGACCACCGGTGTCCGGCAGCCCGGGGATCACGTTCCATTGATGAATCCCGTGATTGGTGATCATCAGCACGTGTTTTCGGTCCGAATCTACAAACCCTTTGTGAAAAATATTTCCGCTTATCTTGGTCACGATCGTCAAACCTCTGCGAAATAAAAGCTCAGCGTGCGTTGTTCGGCGGGTACAATCGATCGGTCAACCGCTAGGCACCTAAAAAGGGATGAACCGAGACGAGATTCCCGAGTTGGTCACCGCACCGGACTCAAATAGGTAGCAATGACCATCGAGTTGTGCATTGAATCACGCAACTGCGATATGTGAACAAGCGGGATACTGGCTTTAAGTTAACGCTCCGTGTGTCAAACCCGAGTAACTTGATTACTAGGCGGTCTTCGCGAACCTCTGGTTGAACATTCAATTACCGATTCAACTTCGACATCCCACTATAAGAGCCCCGTATCTAGCCAAATCTTCAGCCCAGTCACTCACTTTTTTTACCACCTATATATTTGGCTTGTAAATGACAATCGACCGGTGGCCGAAAAAAACCAGACTTACGATTTTGGTAAATAGATACGAGTAGTTAACCAGTAAATCGCCTATTGATGAAAATGGGCTTAAACTGACGGGTTCGGTTCTTTGGGTAGGGTGACCGTAAATCGGGTCCCGTCGCCGATGGTGCTGGCCACCTCGATGGTTCCTCGGTGGGCATCCACTGCCTGTTTGCAGATCGCCAATCCCAGCCCGCTGCCATCGGCGCTGTCCTTGGTCGAGAAAAACGGAGTGAAGATGCGTTCCTGATCCGCTTCTGATATGCCTTGTCCCGTATCCTCGACCTCGACGATCACTTTGTCCCCGGCCGATTTGAGCCGCAAAGTGACCCAGTTGTACCTAGACGCTTTGGGCTCAATCGACTGTGCGGCATTGATCAGCAGGTTGACGCACAGCTGGCTCAACCGACTCGGACATCCGACGATCTCCACCGGCTCGGTCGGTAAATCGACTTCAATGCGGGCCCGTTGGGTCACCATCATCCGCACCAAGCACAGGGCGTTTTCCGCAATCTCCCTCAAGTCGACTGTTTCCATAGAGATCGGTCGATTGGCAACCTGATCGGTCAGGGAATTGGCAAACAGCCTCAACATCTCAGCACCCATCGCCGCCTCGTCGACAACGCGCCTCAGCTGCGCGATCAACTCACTGACCTTTCCCTCTGTTTGCAGCGATTCCAGCTCGTATAGATTCTCTTTGGCCAGGCCGATAAAGGGCAGGATGTGCGTCAACGGCTGCTTTAAATCGTGGGCTATCCCGGTGGCGAGGATGCCCAGCGTGGTGGTCCGGTCGATGCCCAGCAGCTTTTCCTGCATCTGCTTGACCAGGTGGGACGTGTGATAGGTGTTGATGCTCTCCCGCACCACCGCGAGCAGCTCGTCGTAGGTCCACGGTTTTTTGAGAAAGCTGTTCACCCGTCCCCGGTTGATCGCATCGACGGTGATTTCGATATCCGAATAGGCGGTAATAATCACGCGCACCACATCCGGGTGATCCGTGTAGACCCGCTGGGCCAAATCCACGCCGGTCATCTCGGGCATCCGATGGTCTGTCAGCAGCACCGCCACGTGTTGCGCGGCGAGCACCTCCAAGGCCTGTTTCCCGTTTTCTGTAATGATGACATTGAATTCACGGCCCAACGTGTGCTCCATGACAATCCGGTTGCTCCGGTTGTCATCCACATAGAGTACGGGGTACTGCCGATAATCCATCTTACTCCACTTAACCTGCCGCCGGCTTTGAGCCCTCGAAGCTCGCGACCATCCTATCCTTAGTTACGGAAATTCTTGATATTTCTAAACCACTCAATTGATTATTTGCTGTTGTCCCCGCTTGCCGCAAATTCTTCAATTCGCTGGGTACTCTTATCACTGGCTCTGCCAAAACACCAAAGTTATTTTTTGGTCTCATTTATTGGATATTCTGTGCTAAAGCCTTGATGTCATGTCGTTTGTTGTCAATCTCAACGGAACCATCAGCCCGGTGGAACAGGTGACCATCTCAGTGCTGGATCGGGGCTTCCTGTACGGGGATTCCGTCTACGAGGTAATCCGCACCTATGGCGGAAGACCGTTTTGTCTGGATCAGCACTTGGCCCGTTTGAACCGTTCGGCCGAGCGCCTGGGTATCTCTTTGCCCGATCAGGATCACCTTGTCGCAGAGATCGAGCGCACCATCGAGACCGCGGCCAACGAGGAGTCGTATTGTCGGATTATCGTCACGCGGGGATCCGGCCCCCTGACCCTCGATCCAACGACCGCTGAAGATCCGGTGTTGGTCATCCTGGTCAAGGCCTACACGCCATTCGAGGACTGGATGTACCAAAAGGGCATCCGCGTCTATGTTCCCAGCGTGCGCCGGACTTCGCCGCAAGCCCTTGATCCGGCGATCAAGAGCGGTAACTACCTCAACTCGGTTCTCGCCCTGGGGGAGGCCAGAAAAGCGGGATTCGACGATGCCCTGTTGCTCGATCGCCAGGGCCTGGTCACTGAAGCGACATCGGCGAATGTTTTTATTTACCGGAAGAACCGGCTGATCACCCCCCAACTCGAGACCGGATTACTTGCCGGAGTCACCCGGGGCCTGGTCATCGGGCTGGCCCGACAGAACGGGATGATACTCGAAGAGCGGGATCTCCGCCTCGACGAGATGCTCGAGGCTGAAGAGGTAATGCTGACCAGCACCCTACGCGAGGTGATGCCCGTGGTACAGATCGGCGATCACCAAATCGCTCGGGGAACGCCCGGCCCCATCGCTCCTCGGCTCCGCAGTTGGGTCCGTGACTATGCCCAGCAGTGGGTCCTTGGACCCGCCCAACCCGTCGGCTGTTAAGGATTCAAAAAATTGGCGATTGCCGTGACCAATCGTTCCTGGTAGGCCCGGCAGGAGGAGACGTATCCCGAGGCGTCGTTGAGCAAAATCGAGAACGCGACGGGATGCTGCCCGCCGGCGTCGAATACGTACCCTGAGAGCGTGGAAACATCGGCCAAGGTACCGGTCTTGGCCCGAACATGGCGCATCGCCGCCCGATCCCGGTACCGCACCTTGATCGTGCCGTCCACCCCCCCGGTGGCCAACTGGGTCAGGAACTCCGGCCGGACCGTAATATCCAGGTAGGCCGCGCGCAGAATCGCCACCAATTGTCGGGCAGAAAAGCGGTTGGCGTCGTAGAGTCCAGAGCCATTGCGATATTGGTAGGGCTGGTCCCCCAATCCCCATCCGGCCAGGGTCTCCTTCACCCCGGCGATCGCCGCCTCCCAGGTACCCGGGGCACTCGATGCCTCCGCGCCGATCACCTTCAACACCATTTCGGAGACAAAATTGTTGGAGATCTTTCCGGCTGCCCACAACACACTGGACAGGGGTTTGGAAACCCGCTCGGAGAGCAGCGGTGTCCCCGGGGGAAGCGCTCCCACCCGTACCCCGCCACCGACCGAGATACCCGATTCCTTGAGCACCCCCTTCAATCCGTAGCCGGTAAACAGAGATGGATTGTCGATACGTCGATAATAGGTCACCGAACGACTTCCCAGGGGCACCTGCCCCCACACCCGGATGCGGGTCCGATCCTCGAAGCGGGTCGCCGAAATCTTGGGATTGTGAGCCCCCTCGGCCACGGTCAGCGCATCATTGACCAACACGGCGTAATCCGGTGGGTCAGCGACGACCCGGGCGGGGCGCATGCCCTGGGGCCCAGGACGGATGGAGATGGCCAGGGTGTTCCGATTGAGCGACACCGCACCCACCGGTGCGCGAAACGCCGCATCTTCATCGGGTTGTTGGTCATAGGCAAAGGGGAGATTGTGCTCGTCAAAATAGCTGTCATCCACGACCACGCCGCCCTCGATTCGCCTCACCCCCCCTCTCCTCAACTCGTGAACCAACTCCCAGATATCGTCGGTGCGCAACGTGGGATCTCCATGTCCCTTGAAGTAGAGAGGGCCCCGGATGGCCGCTCCGTCCCGTCGCCCGTGGAGTGAAGTGACGAACCTGAACTCCGGACCGAGCCGTTTCAAGGCGCATGCCGCCGTGACTATCTTGGCGTTGGAAGCGGGGTTGAGCAGCTGATCCGCACTCTTGGCAAAGATCGCCTTGCCGGTCACGACATCAGCGACGTAGATCGAGACCTGGGCCTTGCCCGGGGGTTGTGCCGCCAGCTTGGTCAGGGTCTGGCCAAGCGCAGCAAACGGGGAGGTTGGCTCCTCTTGCGCAGCTATCTCGGGGCTGAACAGCATTCCCGCACCGAACAGGGCGAGCAAGAGGGATGAACGAAACATCAGGTATCGCATCGAAACCTCAATACTTCTCCCAGTGCAGGAAATCTTGAATCGCTTTGCGCTTGGGTCCTTTGGGCCAATCACCCTCCGGATATCCCAAGGGCATCAACTCGACCACCTGGACCTGCTGGGGAACTGCCAAAATCTCAGCTGCTTTTGCATGTTCAAACGACCCCACGTGCACTGTTCCCATGCCCAAGGCACAGGCGGCCAGGGTCACGTTGTGCAGAAACAGGGCCACATCGAACATCAGCCAGTCGCCCAGCACCGTGGTGGGCTGGCCTTTGTGATACCCCGACTCCCCCTTTCGGCCGCACGCCACCAAAACCACCGGGGCCGCTACCATGGCCTGTCGGGCCGGGTTGTTTTTGGAGAGGGTCTCCATCAACTGTTCTTTGGTCTGGACATCGCGAACGACGATAATTTCCCAACACTGGAAATTAACCCATGAGGGCGCCTGGCCGCCACAGGTCAAGATGCGATCCAAATCCGCGTCGCTGACCGGTTTGTCCGAATACTTGCGAACGCTGCGCCGGCGCGCCATCGCCTCAAAAACATCCATCCGTCGCTCCTCTTCGCTTTCAAGTGACGTCAGGTCACCGATGATGCCATGAGCGCCAGGCAAATCAATGCCTAAATTGAGATTGCTGCCGCACCTTCAACGCGCTAATATCCGGCCGATGAAAATCCGCCTCATTTACCCAAAGTGGCCCAAGTTGGCCGGACAGCGCGAGTTTCACCTGCCCCCTCACGGTCCGGTCGCTTTTGCGGCGACGGTTCCCCAAGAGCACGAGCTGAAGTTTACCGATGAAAATGTCGCACCCGTCGATTTTGAGGAGCGCGTCGATCTGGTGTGCATCTCCTGCATGCTGACCTGCCAGGTACACCGCGCCTTCGCCATCGCGGACCGGTTTCGCAGGCGGGGTATCCCGGTCATCGCCGGGGGGATTGGGGCTGCGCTCCATGCCAATGAGATGACCGACCACTTGGATTCGGTGTTCATCGGAGAAGCCGAAGGGCGATTTGCTCAGGTGCTCGACGACCTTGTGCACAGCCGATTGAAACCGCGCTATGACTACTTGGACTCACCGGCGCCCATCGAGACAGTCGGGACGGCGCGACGCTCGGTGCTCGACCGTTCCCTGTACCAGTATCGCGGCATTCAAATGGTCGATTTGGTGCACGCCTCCCGCGGATGCCGGTTCAATTGTTTCCCTTGTTGCGTGCGCTACCTCGGTGGCCGGACCTTCAGGCCCCGCCCCTTGGAGCGGGTAGTCGAGGAGATCGAATCGATCCCCAACAACCGGCTCTTCTTCGTCGACAACTCCCTAGCCCAAGACAAACAATGGGAAATCGAGCTGTTCCGCGCCATTGCACCGCTCAAACGCAGTATCATCAGCCACCCCATCGAGGACGACGAGGAGGTGCTGCGGGCAGCAGCCGACGCTGGCGCCTGGTGGGTTTATCAGGCGGTGTTCGATACCTCTGATCACATCCGGCAGCGGGTTAAACACTACAAAGACCACGGGATCGCCGTGGAAGGGACGATACTGCTCGGGCTCGACGATCACGATGAAGACGGAATCAAACGACTGGTAGATTTTTTACTGGAGATCGACCTGGATTTGGCCGAGTTCACGGTGGTCACGCCGTTCCCCCATACGCGGATCTATGACCAGCTCGCCGCTGAAGGGCGTATCTTGCACCGGGATTGGTCCCGATACACCGCCGGCGAAGTGGTGTTCAAGCCGGCAAAAATGACCCCGCAAAAGCTCGATGAACTCTACCACTACGCATGGACCACGTTCTACGGTCAAGAACCCCAGGAGCTGAAAATGGCGCGCTTGCTCAAGACGGCAATGATTCGTGAGCAGGCCGCCGGTACCTCCCACCGCTTTGGTCGGCCGCGTCGCCGCCGTGCTCCGGTTGCCGCTCCTGCTGAATAAAAATCCGCCTTTTCCCCGGTCTTATTCGATAAAACACTTGGATTGAGGGCGACAAATGGTACTATTGCGGGCGAAAAAAATCGAAAGCGCACTTTTGTCGCATCGGAGGAGTAACGATGTTCAGACCGCTCATCAATTATGGTCCCATCCTTCTCACCTGCTTCATCGCCGCCGCTCTTTTCAGCGGATGTGCAGGTGCGGCCGCAACCGCTCCCAAAAAGCCGGTGGTGGCCGAACCCGAACCGTTCGCCGAGTCCAGCGGTGACCTGAAAGCCGATCTCGCTGGTGACGCTCCAACCGAGGAAACGACCGCCATTCCGGATGATATTCGGGTTCCGGGCGAAGAGTTCGGTATGGGCTCGGCCAAGCAGGCCAAGCGCAAAAAAGGGAAGAAGAGGGGCAAACGCAAGCGAAGGAAAAGGGGCGGAGTGCCCTACTCCAAAAACATTGCCGACCAGATGGATGACCTGGCCTGGGGGATGCACTATAAAAAGGTCGCCAATCTGTTTGAAAAACGCATCCGAAGTTTTCACGCGGAACAACTCAAGAACGCCCACGGTGCGGTGGAGAAGGACGAAGTTCGCGCCAAGATCAGACGAGAGCTCAACAAGCTCAAACGGAGCTACATCCGGTTCGACGGCAAGGTGACCGGCTACGAGGGTTCTCTCGTCGGCGAAGAGTTTGTCCACAACAACAGCGAAGCGATGCTGATGTGGGATGCGGGCAAATTTGTTGAATACCTCTTTTTCTTCGAAGATCGGTTCTGGAAACGGGTTCGCGCATTCAAAAAAGACCTGTTCGAAGAGGGGATGACGTTCGACAAGTACACCAAATCATTGATCGAGCACTTCGGCAAGGGCCAGCAGGCTGCCGACGACCGGGGCCAGCTGGCAGAAATGCGGTGGCAGAACGAAGACACCTACATGACCGCTTTTGATCGGTCGGGCTTTTTCGGTGCCTACTGCCTCGTCTTCTCGGCAAAAATCACGCAAAACAACCTGGCCAAGCTGCGGGTCCACGAGGGCCTGGCCGACGGATCGGTGGCCGAAGATGTGTCATCGATGATCACCTCGGTTACTTCGGGCGATCTGGAAAACCAGGACAGCTCGGCCATCGACAACTACACCGGGGTCGCCCAGGACGGCCCTTCGGCCAAGGTCGATCGAGGGGACTCGGTGCTCTCCAAGCAAAAACAGCTGGAGAATCAGCAAAAAGAGCAGAAGGAAGAGAAAAAGGGGAAAAAGGATCCGGTCGACGATCTATTCTAGTCAATCCACTCGATACGCTCGATCTGCTCGATCTCCGACTTGAGCACGGGCTCCACCACATATTTCAAAACGATATCGCGACACGGCGCACCGTGGTACCGGCCGCCGAACCGCACGCGAACCAGAGATTGTTCATCAATGATTGAGATGAGCTCGATGTCCGCGTCGTCAACAGCCAGCAGGGGAGCGAGGCGAGTATTAATGATCGTCTCCAATTTTTGTTTGGAAATACTCATCTGCACCTCGAGCCTCACTCATCCTGCCTGAGCGGGCCCCCTTGCGTCAAGCCTGTGCCGAGCGTCCCGATTGGTTCGGCGTAGACGGTTGTCGACCGCCCGGTCAGCGCATCCGTGCGGATCGACGAGGGAAATTAGTAACCAAAGCATTTGTATGTAATAATAATCCAAGTAAAATAATAAGACATTGTAGTTGTTAAAAGCGAACGGCGATGGCCCAGAAGAAAAAATTTCGACTGAAACTACTGTTTCAAGAATTCGATCTCTCCGCGGGGATTTTCACCATCGGTCGCTATCCGTGGTGCAATATCACCCTCGACGATCCGCTCGTCTCCCGAGAGCACGTGCGAATCACCATTGACGAGGAGCGCGCTGTGCTCGATGATTTGGGCAGTCGGAACGGTACGTTGGTCAACGGTCTGCCGGTGTTCAACAACTACGTGTTGAAACACTTTGATCGCATTCGCATCGGTGCCCACGAACTGGTGTTCTTGGAGCAAACCCACTACCCCTCTACTCAGCTGCGCCCGACCGGAACGATGATGGCCTGTCCGGAATGCCGCATTCCCTGTCCCAACAACGTGACCATCTGTCCCCACTGCGGATGCGCAATGGTGCCGGACAAAATTTGCCGAAAGTGCCGAACACCAGCCGCAGAGGATGAACCGTTCTGCCCCAAGTGTGGTGAAAAATTCGAACGGCAGGATCACACCGTCCCGGTGGAGCTCGGGGGGGATGCCTCCGGCTGGACCACCCAACTCGTCGATGAAGTGATCGAAAAGGCGCTCACCGTGGGGAGGTACGAACAGGCCGCCAAATTGATCGACGGCAAGATCAGCAGTTTCGACCAAGCTGCAAAAAACGGTACGGTCAATGTCCATACGTTAATAGATATCACCCGATTGACGTTGACTGTGGCCCACGGCCAAAAGGACGCCCGGCGAATGGGGGTGATCATGGATCGCTGGTGCCGCCACCAGGCTGAAATGCCTAATAATCTCCTGTCGAAACTTGAAGAGGCGGCACACGGATGGTACGACATAAGAGGGGACTTGAAACGGTACATCAGTGCGCTCAATTCCAGAAGCGAGAGCCGAATGATTGATCCCGAGTTAAAGGAACAACTGGCGAGACTGACTCGCGAAGCACCTGGTAAATGACTAGATACCAACTCATTCACCAAGATCTCAACCTCGACGTCCCGGTCGGAGAGATCACGATCGGCCGCAGCGCCCAATGCGATCTGGTATTGGATGATCCCAGCGTATCGCGGGTTCACGCCGCAGTCGTGCGTGAAGATGACATCATTTACGTCGAAGATCGGGGTAGCCGCAACGGTGTCATCGTCAATTTGGCGCACATCGGCAAACGAGCGGAGCTCAAGGACGGGGACAGCATTACCGTCGGTCATCAGACCATCCGTGTGGTGACGGTTTCCAAGACTCAGGACGCCAACCGAACCGTGCAAATTCAGCGAGGCTCGGATACCACTGAGTCGACCAACCCGTCGGTGATCGAGCAGCAGCCCATCATCCTGATGGCCGGCTTGGCCACCAAGGCGATTCGCGTCAATCGACTCGATGAAGCAGAGCGAATACTGCCCAATCTGCTGAGCATCGCCCAAAAGAAATCAAAGAGCGCCGAGCGATTGACCCACGCGGAGTTCAACGCCATCGTAGAGCTGATTGTCGGGCTGGTCGAAGCCTCACAGCAGCCCGAGCATTTGAGCCGTCTGTTCGGCTTTCACCTCGCCTTGCAGCAGTTGATGAATCGGGACCTGGTGATCCGGTTGTACAACCTGGTTCGCGATGTGGGGTACCGCACCTGCCCCCAATTGAAACGCTACCTGACCAAGATGGCCTCCCAGGAGCACCGCTTCGACGCCGCGGAAAAATTCATTCTCCGTCGGCTCGAAGGACTCGCCAAGCTGTGCGGCTAATCAAATAAGCAAAAAAGAGTGAGGATTACTGACCGGCGGCGGCCGCGATGGCTCGCTTGCGCTTTTGAATGTAGTCGTCCCGCTCGGCCTCGGGATCCACGCCGGTGCCGGAGACCGGATCCTGGGAGCAAATCGCAGACATCTTGTTGAGCAGGTCTTCTTGAGTTTTGGACATCGCGGCCATCAGCTTGGACATCTCCTGCAGGCGGGCGATGTACTCATCGAAATGGGACTGGGAGGCGTTCTTCATCAGCCCCTTTTTGGAGTTGTCACCGAGAACCGCGACAAACGAGGTCGGTTTTTCGGCCAACTCGGACACATTCTCCCCTTCTGGCGAGGGGTTGAACAGCTCCCGCTCATCCCCCAGCGTGCCCGGTGCGACCTGAACGCCGCACATCGTCTTGCCCTTCTTGGTATCGCAGTTCCCCAGCACCACCACATCGGCGGTAAATCGCTTGTTGGCCTTTTTGTCCCTGGAAAAGACAACGCCATAAGGGGTTTGGAGGAGCGCCATCAATTTCTTCTTTGACGCGGTTAGGATCTTTTCGTCGTTGGCAGTCTTTCGGCGGTGGACTTGGATCAGTCCGTCGAGCTTGCCCCATTTGTTGTAATAATCGGTCAGCCAGTGAACCGCGGCGGCGTCAAAGTTTTTGTAGTTGCGCTCGGTGAAGAGGGTCGTCGGAACGGGATTGCCTTTGATCTTCTCGTTGACAAACCCCATATGAACGCTGTCGTATTCCCGTTTTGCCGCGGCCGACAATGCTGTGTTGAGGACGATCTGCAACTCATCGAACAGACTGGCCGCCTGCTTGATCTCATACTCGGTGATCAGGGCGTCGCGAATGGCGATATTCAGCGCGATTCGGCCGGAGACCGCTTTCCCGCCCATGTAGCCGACCCCCACACCGATCAGCGCGATGACCACCGCGGCGATCATGATCGGCTTGCGACTTTTGCCGGCCTCGGACGCTGAAAACTTGACCGACGGATCGAGGCTCTCGCGAATCAGCCCGTCATCTGCGACATAGGACGCGTGACCCGGGGGTTGCGCATCGGCTCCGAACGGATCCCGAGCCACCGCTTCGGGGGAAGGGCCGGCCGGGGCCGCGGGCTCGGGTTCGGGTTGCTGCATGAACGGCGGTACCGGCGCTGCCTGTTGCGGCGGTTTGGCCTGTCCTAAGCCAGGAAGGGGTACTCCCGACGGCCGGTTACCCAACCCCGGGAGTGGTGCGCTCGACGGCTTTCCCCCCAGTCCGGGGAGTGGTGCGTTGGAGGGCTTTTGTCCCAATCCGGGTAGGGGTGCGTTCGATGGTCGGCCGCCCAGCCCCGGCAGGGGCGCGTTTGACGGTCGGTTGCCCAATCCGGGAAGCGGTGCGGCACCGAGTTTTCCCCCCAGACCTGGTAAATTTCCTTTGGATCCACCCGTGTTCTTTTTCTGATCGCTCAACTTGTTCCTCCATAACTCGCCTGACCTGATATGGTACAATAAACGGAGCGCAAAGGGTACTGGTTAACCCCTTTTTCTGTCAAGTCAGTCTTGAGGGCCTGACCTATCAGAAACGATAGGGTCGCCCCTTTTTCTGTCAAGTCAGTCTTAAGGGCCTGACCTATTCAGAAACGATAGGGTCGCCCCTTTTTCTGTCAAGTCGGTCTTCGAGGCAAGACTTATCAATTACGATGGGGTTGCCCCTTTTTCTGTCAAGTCGGTCTTGGCGCGTGGGCGGCATGCGAACCCGCTCGAAAAATTTCACGCTTTTAAGCTTACCGCAAAGTGGGTAAAACCCAACCATCATGATCATCAACATCGAACAAAATTTACACCAAGTTCTTCGCCTCGGCATATTGAGAATAGGGGACATCGTGATCACCCCCCAACAGGGGGACGCCCTCTGGGAAAAACTGTCGGCGACCTGCAGTGAAATCGAAGCGCGATACGCCGGATTGAGCTCCGGTCAAGTGCCCGGCGTGGCCGAAGCGAGAGCCCTCTATCGCTCCGTGGGACTCGATCCGACGCGCACCCGGCCCTCTTCTGAGGCCCTATTGCGCCGCGCCCTAAAAGGCAAGCCGCTCTATCGCATTCACCCCTTGGTCGATCTGTTCAATTTGGCCAGTGTGATAAGCTTGCTTCCTGTCGGTCTGTACGATGAATCAAAAATCAGTGGAGATACCGTCACTGTGCGTCTCGGCGAGCAGGGGTGGGGATTCGAAGGTATCCGCAAGGGGCGTATCAATGTCGAACAGCGGCTTTGTGTGGTCGACGGGGAGGGGCCGTTCGGTTCGCCCACGTCGGATTCCCTGCGCACCTCCATCGCCGGTGAGCCTACCCGTGCTTTCGCTCTCTTCTTCCAGCCCCTCTCCGGCGACGGGAATCGACTCTTATCAACCCTGCAAAACGCGGCAGCGCTCAGCGCCACCTTTCTCGACGCCACGACCGAACAGTGCGCGATTCTCGAGGGGAACACTCTCACTCCGCAAGACCGCCAATGCTCTTTTTGATCTCTCGATAAATAGACCATCGGATTGCCCGTCTAAACGGATGAAGCGGATGAACCCAGTGCATAACTATCTAAAAATTCAGTCCGAATGCATTTTTACGATTACTGTCGGGTCGCTTGTCACAGGGGAATTACCGATCTATGATTATGTCCAAATTCAGATAGACAAGCGAAAAGTGAGGCCGGACGCAAGGCGCGTCGGGCGTTAACCAAAAGAGGGAAGCCATGGAAATCAAACGAGTATGGATCATCATTGGAACACTGTTGCTGTTCGCTGCATGCCAGACCGAGACCGAAGAAGCGGCGCCGGTTCCGGCACCGCCGACCCTGGCACCGCCGATGCCGGCGACCCAGCCGGTGGCCCAGCCCCAGCCCAGTGTGGTTTTTGCCTCGGCCGAGCCTCAGCACGGTGGAACGACGCAGAAGATCGGCAACTACATGGTCGAGTTGGCCACTGGCACCGAAGGCAAAATGGACGTCTACGTTCAAAAACACGAGGGGGCGATCCCGTCCTTCGAGGACGTGCAGTTGGAGATGGCCGTGCAGCCCAAGGATCCCAATGCCGAACCCCGGGACGTGATCTTCTATCCCAAGGACGGCAAGCTTCAGGGAACAGTCGCAGGCCTGGAAAAGGGCGCGTACGACGTGAATGTCAAGGTGTTCGAGATCGCCAACGAGTCCATGGCGGAGCACACCTTTACGAATGTGGCGCTCGATCCGGTTCAAACAGAGCTCAAACCGAAACACAAGGGTGAGGTCAAGGTCATCGACAAGACAAAAATGGAGGTCGTTCGCAAAGACAAAGATGTGAAGATCTGGTTGCGGGACTTGGAAGGCAACAAGCTTCCACCAGACCAGGCCACCATCGATGCGTTTGTGGTCAATCTCAAAGACGGGACAAAAGAGACCGTCAAGACCGAGGTCAAGGGCGACCACCTGGAAGCCAAAATCAACGGCGATATCGACGAAGAGACGATCAAGATCCTGTCCACCGATCTCAAGGTTGCCGGGCAGGACTACACCAAGCTTCGTTTGCCCCGCCTGATCGATCGGGCAGTGCCCCGCAAGCGCTCGAGAATCTTGCCGACCAGCTCGGCGGCCATCCCCTCGACGACCGGCAAACCCACCGGCGCGATTAGCACCATTGGCCTGAAGACCGCGGTTCCGGCCAACGTGGCCCAGGATCGGGTCCACCGCAAACCGAGCAAGCGCGGTCAAACGTCGGACGCCAAAAAAGCGGAAGACAAAACCGGCGGACGCCGTCACTCGAAGAAGGGCGGCAAAACCGGTAAGGCCAAGAAGGCCCAATAGCACTACCCTCCCCAATTATTTCATCGTTCTCTCAACGGTTACTTGACATCGCGAATCGGTTTGGCTAAATATCGCCCCGGTTGTTCGGGGATCGTCTAACGGCAGGACGACGGGTTCTGGCCCCGTTAATCAAGGTTCGAATCCTTGTCCCCGAGCTTGTTGGCCCCATCGTCTAGCGGTCTAGGACGTCGGCCTCTCACGCCGAAAACAGGGGTTCGATTCCCCTTGGGGTCACCGCAACGGCAAGTCGCCGTGCATTCCCATTTTATGCTTGTCTGTGCGTGTGCTGGCCTGACTACTTCGACGCGATGCCGGTCACTCGTTCGATTTCTTTGGAGGCGATGTCTCGCCAGGTCTCCATGCTGTCGGCCAACGCGATATTCGCCAGTTGGGTGTCGTCGAATTGGGGAACACCGCTCACCTGCCCAGCGAACGTGGGAGTGATCCGTTCGTCCACGAGAATATTCGCGATGTGGACCGCCGCGAGAAGGTCACCGGTTTGGGGTACCTGTTCCGGTGTGTGGTGGTAAGCCACTACCTCTACGATCGGGTCAGGCACACCCCAAATCCCCAGCAAACATGCGCCAATCTCCGCATGAGTGACGCCGAAAATGCGCTGCTCGACAGCGTACATCGGCTCATCGCAGGTTCTCAGTTCGGCGGTCACCTGCTCCGTCTGGCTCGGCAGGTTCATCAGCAACAACAGCTTGCCGATGTCGTGGAGCAGACCGGCGGTGAACGCGTCATCTTTTCTCCGGCGATCGGTCAACATCCCCGCAGCGATTCGTCCCACCAGCATCGCGTGTTGCTGCAATCGCTCCAGAGATTCGGCCATCCCACCGTCGCCCCCTTTGAATACTTCTACGGCCAGGACCAATTGTTTGATCGAAACAAACCCCAAGTAGGCCACCGCGTCCTCGATGCGGGTGACCTCGCGGGAGAGGCGGAAAAATGCGGAATTGACGATTTGAAGAATTTTGGCGCACATGGCCGGATCTTGAGCGAGAATCTGGGCCACATCTTTGGCAGTGGCGTTCTCCCGGGCCAGCGCTTGGAGCAGCTGGAAGTAAACCCGCGGCACCGACGGCAACCGTTCGATGCCCCCCACAATACCGAGCACGGCCTCGTCGGTGACCAGCTCTCGCACTGCACAGGAACGCTCGACCGCCTCCTCCAACACGCCGGCCTCGCACGGTTTGGCCAAAAAACGATGGGCTACCGGGAGGGCCAGCAGAGTGGCCTGAGAATCGGCCTGCCCAGACAAGATGATGCGCACGACCTTGGGATTCCTCTCCCGTATGCGTTGCAACAACGTGACACCATCCATGCCCGGCATTCGCAAGTCGGAAACGATGACATCGAATGCGCTGTTGTCCATCGCGGCCAGCGCTTGTGCCCCACTAGTGACAAACTGCATCTCCCACTGGTCTCGTTGGCGCCGTAGCCGATTTCTCAGGCCCTCGAGGACACGGGGCTCGTCATCGACAAACAGGACCCGTTTCTTCATGCGCTGGCCTCGGGTTGTGTCGTGCTCCGGCCGTCGATCGGCAGGGTGATGGTGAAGGTGGTTCCCTGCCCCTCGGCGGTATCCACCTCCAGGGTTCCCTGATGTTTGTCGACGACGATCGAATGGGCGATTGCCAATCCTTGGCCGCTCCCCCGGCCCACCTCCTTGGTGGTGAAAAACGGATCAAAAATACGCGACCGCACGCCCTCGGGAATGCCGATCCCGGTATCGGCGACCTCTACCCGGACCCGGTCTCCATCAGCCACGCTGCGCACGGTGATTCGCCCTTTGTCCCCAGTTCTGCCGACCACGTCTTCAATTGCATGCGCCGCGTTGACGATCAGATTCAGGAACACCTGACTCAGATCCCCCACGTGGCAGACGACCAGTGGCAGATCACTGAGCTCCGTGACCACCTCGGCCACGTATTTGTACTCACCGTGGGCAATGGTCAGGGTGTTCTCGATAGCCCTGTTGATGTTGGCAATGCTTTGATCAGAGCGATCTTGATGGGCGAACTCTTTCATCGCATTGACGATCGAAGCGACGTGGTCCAACCCTTCGATCGTTCGCTCGAAGGCGAGGGGTGACTGTTCCAGATGGTACGCTAAATCTGCGGATTGCTCTACCTGTTGAACTCGGTCGCGCAACTGCTCGGGGAGTGCTGAGGTGGGAATCGCATCGAACATTTCTCGATAGACCGCAATGGCACTACGCAAATCCTCAAAAGAACTCCTCAAATAGGTAATGCTGTCACCCACATATTGGGCAGGAGTGTTGATTTCGTGGGCAATTCCGGCGGCGAGCTGACCCACCGCCTCGAGCTTTTGGGCGTGGCGAAGCTCCACTTCAATCCGTTTGCGCTCAGAGATATCGCGGACGATGGCGACGGTGCACCACTCCTCATCCACCTCGATGCCGGAGAGGGATAACTCGGCCGGGATTTTTTGGCCGCCCTTACCATACGCTTCCACTTCCACCGCGTTGGAGAGTGATCCGGTTTTACAAATCTTCAACAAACGGGGTTTGTTCGGCGAAAACCCATCCACCACTTGCTCGGGAATCAGCATTGAATGAAAATCCTGCCCCAGCGCTTCATCGCTACTGTAGCCGAATATCAACTCCGCAGCCCGGCTCCAATGGGATACGCGGCCGTTGCTGTCCATCACGACAACAGCGTCCTGGGCCGCCTTGCTGATCACCTGAAGCTGTTGTTCGGTCTTGGTCAGTCGCATCAACGATTCGTGGAGCAGGATCTGATTGCGAACGCGCATCAACACTTCGCCGCGGTCAAACGGTTTCTTGACGTAGTCCACCGCCCCGGCGGCGATTCCCTCCTGCAGGTCTTTGTCGGATATTTTGGCGGTGACAAAGACCACCGGGAGGTACGCGCTGCGCGGATTCTGCTTGATTCGACGGCACAGGGTCAGTCCATCCATCCCGGGCATCATCACATCGGTCAACAGCAAGCAGGGTAACTTTTCCTCCAGCTGCGCCAAAGCCTCTTCACCGTCAGCTGCGGTGAGTACCTCGTACCCCTCTTTGCTGAGCAGGTGGGAAAATGTATCGCGGATCCGCCGTTCATCATCAACCACCAGGACAGTATGGCGACTGTGCTGTTGATACCCCAATTGCATCGGTTTCCTCGCTGCCACAGTTCGGACCACTATTTAGAGTCACGATCTGTTTTAAAAAAACTTAAGCAGGAATCCAGGTATGCTTCAGGTTCCGATTGTTTTAGCCTGAACTAGTTCAGGTCAGTGGATGTGTCGACGCTGGTCCGAGCGACGCAGCCGACTGGAGGCGATGAGCTCATGGATGGTGTTTTTGAAACTCAGCTTGTTGAGCGGTTTTTCCAGTTGGCGATTCTCGACCTTTTTCACGTACTCCGCTGCCCTCGGAGTGAAGGCACCACCGGTGATAAAAACCAGGTCCCGCGCCAGCTCCGGATGTTCTGCGACGAGCCATTCGTGGAGGTCCATGCCGGTCATATTCGGCATCATCAGGTCACACAGAATCAAGTCGAACGCCTGGTCCTTTTCGAGAATCGCCTGGGCCTCTTCTCCGCAAGCGGTGTCGACCACTTCATGGGTGGCCAACATCCTCCTCACGATTTCGCGAATCGCCCGCTCGTCGTCCACCACCAGAATCCGGGCAGGTGATGCAGAATCGCGCTCCAAATCAACCGATGCTCCAGGGGCTTTGGGGCTGACCGAATCGAGGCATTTCGGCAATCTGATAATAAACCGCGTTCCCCGACCCAGTTCACTTTGCACTTCAATCGACCCCTGGTATTCTTCGATGATGTTTTTGGAAATGGACAACCCGAGTCCAGAGCCCTTGCCCACCTCCTTGGTCGTAAAGAACGGCTCAAAGAGTCGGGCAATGTTCACAGGTTCGATGCCCGCTCCGCTGTCACACACCTCGGCGCAGACCCATTTTCCCTCGGCCCAGGTTCTCACGCGGATTTCATTCTGCTCCATTTTTCCTTCTTCTATTGCCTGAGCAGCGTTGATCAGCAGGTTCAAAAACACCTGGGACAACCGCCCCTCGTTGGCCATCACTTCGGGTACCTCTCCGAAATCCTTGACCAATCGAGCGCGGTACTTGATTTCGTTGAACGACATTTTCAAGGTCAGGTCGATGATTTCCGGCAGATTGATCGGAACGAGTTGATCGATTTCGACCCGGGAAAAGGTGCTGAGGCTTCGGGCCACCGTGCGAATCTGCAGGGTGCCGTCCAATGCGTCGGCAAACCGACGACGGATATCTTCCACCACGGCGGAATCGGTGAGCTCGGCCAGATCGCCGGCCAGGCGACGCTCCTCCTCCTCTCCCAATTGGCGGCCGACCCGGATGCGATACTGGGCCACCGCATCCAACAGCCGGGTCAGGTCCTCTTCTTGACTCTCGAGGTTGTACAGCACATAGGTGAGGGGATTGTTGATTTCGTGTGCCACGCCGGCCGCAAGTATCCCCATGCTGGCCAACCGATCCGCTTGGGCGACGCTGGCCCGCAGGTTTCGTTTTTCGGTCACATCGCGAAAGCACCCCATCGACAGCCGGCGCTCATCGATCGTAATGCTGGTGGCGTTGACATCGACGTAGAGCAGCTCCCCGTTCTTGCGCTTGATGGGGATGTCCGTGGCGAGACGGGGTCGACCGTGTTGATTTTCCGCGTGTTCGGTGAATTGCGGTTGATTCTCCTCGGGATATATCGCGCCGAGGGACATCCCGATCAATTCGCCTTGACCGTATCCGAGCATTTGAAACATTGCCTGATTGGCCATCACGATGGTCTGGTTTTCATCGGCGAGCAGGATGCCCTCCAGCACCCCCTGAAAGACACCGCGGAACCGCTCCTCGTTGGCCTTTGTCTCCCGCAAGGCCTTCTGACGAGCCGCTTCGAGGTTCTTCTGATCCGTGATATCCCGCTCGGCCCCCATGTAGGCGATGATCTCTCCCTGTTCGTCGAGAATCGGCGCCACGCGAAACTGGCAAACAAAGGTGCTGCCGTCCCGACGCCGGTTCAACGCATCGGCTTGGTAAACCTGTTTTTCCTTTACCGAACGGTAGACCTCCTGCTGGATCTGTTTTGAGCGGGGATCGACGTTCAGAAAATCCGGAGATTTACCCCGCAACTCCTCGAGCCTCCAACCGAACAACTCCTCGGCAGAGCGATTCATATAGGTGATTTTGAAATTTCTGTCCGTGCACAAGATCCCATCCGGTGTCTGCTCGACGATCTCGCTGAGGAGACGATTTCGCTCGGCGGCTCGTCTGCGCTCAGTGATGTCTTCGCCTGAGCTCAGATGGGCAACAATCGTACCTTGGGCATCTTTCACCACCGTGTTGTTCCAAGCAATGATCCGCTCCTCACCGCTCTTGGTCAGGATACTGTTTTCGTGATAGGCGGCGACCTCCAATCGACCGGCGAGGAGATCTGCGGCGACCGGCAGGATCTGTTCCCGCACTTCCTGGGTGACGAAGTTGTCGAACCAACTCTTGCCGACAATCTCATCTTCGGCATAACCGAGCACCTCGCAACCCTTTTGATTGATCATACTGACGATGCCCTGGCGATCGATGGCCACGAAGATCACCTCCGCGATATCCAAGTACTGCTGGGCTCGCTCGCTCTCGGCCAATCGCGCCGCTTCGGCCTCATTGCGACTCGTCACGTCGCGGAAGGTGACCACCAACGAGGGAGCACCGTACCAGATGGAGTTGCTGATGCGCATCTCGACAGTCGCCCGGCTTCCGTTCGGCCGCTTCACGTCGAGCTCAGCCAGCCCATCTTCAATATCGGGCAGCTCGAAGTGACGGCCTTCGATGACCCGATCGCCGAACAGCTCGCCGGCGGCCGGATTGGCAAACTGGACGAGATGTGCCTCATCCAAAACCAGAGTCGCATCGTAACTGTCGGCCACCATGCGATTGATGTTTTTATAGGACTCGATCAGCGCCTGGTGGGTTCGGGCGCGGGCCACCGTATTGTATACCGCATCAGCGATAAAGCCCTCCACCCGACCCTTGATCAGGTAGTCGTGCGCTCCCCGCTCAATGCAACGAGTGGCGATCCGCCGATCGTCGTGACCGGTCAGGATGATGATCGGTGTGTCAGGGGCTGCCCGATGCATCCTTTCAAACGTCTCGAATCCTGTTGAATCCGGCAGCCCCAGATCGAGCAGAATGACATCGAACTCCGCTGTTGCAACCGCCTCGAGCGCACCGGCCAGCGTGCTGCAGACACTGAGGGTCACCGGCCGTTTCCTCTCCCCGTCGATGCGCTCCTGAATCAGCAGGGCATCTCCGGGATTGTCCTCCACCAATAGTGTGCTCACCTCGCCGACCGCCGGATCGCTTGATTTTGATGATTGCATCACCGTTCCTCCCTCGCCGAGTCGCTCTCCATCAATCAGTTTCAGCCTGCGGCGGGAACCGCACCACTGTGAACCAGAAGTCCTCGATCCCCCGCACAATCTCCCCGAACCCCTCCAGACCCACCGGTTTGGTCACGTAGGCCGCGGCTTGGAGCTCGTACGACTTGACGATGTCCTCTTCGGCCTTGGACGACGTGAGGATCACCACAGGGATGCGGCGTAGATTCTGATCGGCTTTGATCTCGGCCAACACCTCTCGACCGTCCTTTCGCGGCAGGTTGAGATCGAGCAGAATCAGATCCGGTCGAGAGGTATCGGCATAGGGTCCCTCGTTGCGCAGGTAGGCCATCGCCTCGACCCCGTCCACGACCACGTGCAATTCGTGTAAAATCTTCGAACTCTCCAAATTCTCACGCGTCAAATCCGCATCAGCCGGGTTATCCTCGACGAGCAACAAGTTGATTCTACCGCTCATTGGCCTTCCTCCAGGGTCTCGCCGTGTTGTGACAAGGTGAAGATGAAGCGAGTCCCCTCTCCTGCTGCTGACTCCACACGGATCGTTCCCCCATGACGCTCCACGATTTTCTTTGCGATCGCCAACCCCATCCCACTGCCCGCGTATTTCCCCCGTTCGTGAAGCCGTTGAAAAATGAGAAAGATCCGTTCGTGATACTGAGACTCGATGCCGATACCATTGTCGGCGACGCAAAACTCCCACATGGGGCCTCGCCGCCTAGCTGAAATCTCAATGCGGGGGACAGCGGCACGGCGAAATTTGAGTGAATTGGCCATCAGGTTTTGAAATACCTGTCCGAGTTGTGAGCGGTCAGCCATCACCGTAGGCAACGCTTCAACGACGATTTGCGCCCCGCTCTGTTCGATGCTCCAGCTGAGATCGCTCACCACATCGGCGACCACCGGCCCGCTCTCAATCGGCTCCAGCGGTTCCCCCCGCGTGCCCACCCGGGAATAGTCGAGCAGGTCATTGATCAGCCGCTGCATTCGCTTGGCCCCGTCGACCGCATAGCCGATGAACTTATCGGCCTTTTCGTCCAATTGACCCTGATACCGCTCGGCCAACAGTTGGGTATAGCTCGCCACCATGCGCAGCGGTTCCTGAAGATCGTGAGAGGCCACATAGGCGAACTGCTCCAAATCCTGATTGGACTGCCCGAGGGCGCGCACCACCTCCTTCAGCTTTGCCTCTGCTTCCCGCTCGCGGGTCACGTCGAGATTGGTCGATTGGTATCCGATCATCTCGCCCCGTTCATCGAGCACAGTGGTCGCCAATCCCCGAGAGATAAAGGTGGTTCCATCCTTCCGACGGGCCACGAACTCCCCCTCCCAACGACCGGTTCGCTGGAGCGCTTCCAGCACCGGGATTGCATCATCTTCGCGGGCGAAAAAGCTCCCCACCGAGCCGCCAATCGCGTCCTCCTTGCTGGCATAGCCCCACATCTCGACAAATGCCTGGTTCACATGATTGATGATCCCGTCAGGATCGGCAGTGCTCAGCGAGGCGATTGACAACTCAAACACTTTTTCCTTGAGCCGAAGCTCAGCTTCGAGCTCGGTTCGTTGTTCCATCACTTTCCCCCTGAATGGTCACCGCGAGATCCGTCTGTCATCTGCATTGAGGACCGACCTCATCCCCCTGATGCACAGGAGGGACCAACTACCATCTCGCAATTTCACGTATCAGAGTACAATATTTTTGGAAAAAGAAAAGGGGAGCGGGTAAGCGGGGGCTTGTCGCCGACAAAAATAGTATTGTTAAACCGTTACGATGGCCGCCCACAATCGATAGCAGCGGCTATTGCAGCAACTCCACCGTCCAGTAATCCCGCCATTCAGGGGGGATGTTCTGCATTTGATGGAGGGTCATATTGAAGGTGGGTAGCCAACTGGGCCGAACCGGCTTGCAGCGCAATTTCAAGCCGACCTGTGCGGGGGTGCGGTGCCCTTTCTTTCGGTTACAGTCGATGCAGGCGGTGACGATATTCTCCCACTGGGTCCGTCCCCCGCGGGCCTTGGGGATCACGTGATCAAATGTCAAATCGCTCACCGGTCGACGGGCCCCGCAATATTGACAGCGCCAGCGATCGCGCGCCAATACGTTCTGCCGAGAAAAACGAACCCGATGGTGGCGTCGGTTCATCCAACGCGTGAGGCGAACGACAGCGGGCATTTTCCAGTCGGGGTGAACCGGAATATCGTAGTTCTCGAGCACGTCACCCTTACCTTTGACGATATAGCGAAGCGCCTTGGTGAACGGCACCGCGTTGATCGGCTGATACCCCATGTCGAGAACGAGTGTGATCATCAAGGCTCCTTACTATTATTATAAGGCGCGAATCGATGACAGCGACCGCTTAATTCGATCTTTGAAAAAAAAATACAGATTCCTCAACAATACTGGCCGGGAATGTAAATTCACCGTTGGAATAGTTTTGGTCTTCTGTTCAACCTGGTATACTAACATATACGATGGCGAAAAAACGGTCGACCCGTAAGGGCAAGCATACAACAACTCAGCTGCAAACCGGACAAGACCTCAGCGCGCTTCCCGCGGTAGAGAAGGCGCTGGCCTACGAGCGAAGGGCCTATGTCCGCTTACCGATGATGTGCCGCGTCGACTACCCGTTCAAAGGACGTCGCACATTCAGCTTCACCCGTGACATCAGCACCCAGGGGGTCTTTCTCAAGCACACCAAGGGTGGCATCAAGGTCAATGATCAGCTGGAGATGACCTTGAACCTGCAGACAGGTGAGGACCCGGTAAAACTCAAGGGCAAGGTCCACCACATTTCCAAGCAAGGTGTGGGCGTCGAATTCACCGGTCGTCAGAAGGCGGCACTCTCCCGACTCGAGACCTTCATCGAGCAGACCATTATCAGCAAGCTCGAATCCAATCGGTCCGCCACCCTGCGCAGCCCCAAGCAGCTGGCCCATCTGGCCGAATACTATCGCCAGCACGACCGGTTGCGCGACGGACTGGCGATTTATCAGGAGGGTCTGAAACGCCATCGCCAGAACATGACCATCTGTGAGCGTGCCTCGGTCTTTTTGCTGCGCTGCGTCGTGGAGCTCGGTGCCGAGGGTTGGAGCCTGCTCAGTGGCCTCGACCGGGTCCTGCTACGCGGTGGCGAGCTGGGGCAAAGCGAAGTTCTCGAATCGGTCGCCACAGCGGTCAAAGAGATGCGCGAGCAGCAGAAGTTCCTCGAGCAGGAGGCCCGGGCTCGCGAGCGCGACCGCCTGCGCGAAAAATTCGAAGAGCAAGCCAAAAAAGAGCTGCAGCGGGCGCTGACCCGAAAGACAAAGGCACTCGAGAAGGCGTTCGAAACCCACAAGGAGGAACTCGAAGCCGAGCTGGCCGACAGTCGCCGTGAGCTGCGCAAGGAACGCACCGCGCTCAACAAAATCAACCGGGAACAGGAGGAACGAGCCGGCCAGCTCAAACGACAGCGCACCAAGCTCAAGAAGGATCAGGAGCAGTTGGTCAAGAAAGAGGCCGCTGTTGCCGATTTAGAGGAAAAACAATCCGAGTTGCGCAAGGAAAAAGCGGCATTCAATAAAGCGCAGGGACAGCTCTCCCGCAAAACGGCGTACCTCAAAACCAAGGAACAAAAGATAGCCACCCGGTTGGCTGCGGTCGAGGATCTGGAGGAGCGCCAGGGGGACTTGGAGCGGGAACGCAAAGCGTTGGGCCGTGAACAGGCCAAGCTCCGGCGACTCGAGCAAAAGCTGGACCAACTCCGTCAGGCGTTGG
>JANQET010000386.1 GCA_028278265.1 Myxococcota bacterium | reverse complement strand
ACGGATCGAGCAACACCGGCGTGGCCCCGGCGAGCCAGCAACCGGCCAGGCCGACGATGAACTGGGGTCCGTTGTCCAAGGAGAGCACGATCCGCTGCTCCCCGAAACCGTCGTTCTCCAACCGTTGCGCCAACCCGGTGGCGCGGCAAAGGAGCTCACGGTCGGTGGAGCTGCCGTCCCGGTCTCTCACGAGCGGTCCACCCGTCGGGGAGTCGAGTCCGAGCAGCCTCAGGGGATCGATCTTTTCAGTTGCAGCGGGCATGTTCATCGAGTCATCTAACACGGGGGCCGTCACATGCCCATACCACCATTGACGCGGATCACCTGTCCGGTCAAATAAGTGGCATCATCGGTGCACAGGAACGACACCACCCCGGCCGCCTCCTCGGCGCGCCCGAGCCGACCCAAGGGAATGGTCTGCTTGAGCTTCTTTGGGTCCAAGGCCGCGGCCATGCCCACTTCGAGGGGACCGGGAGAGACGAGATTGACCAGGATGTTCCAGCGGGCCATCTCCTGGGCCAACGCCCGGGTGGCCCCGGCCAGACCGGCCTTGCTCGCCGCATAGGCGACCTGGCCCACGTTGGCCAGCTCGCCGGCCAACGAACCGATAGTGATCACCCGGCCCCGCCGCTGTTCCACCATCCCTTTGAGACAGGCGCGGGTGACCAGAAAAAATCCCTTGAGATTGACCCCGATGACCTGATCCCAGCTCTCCTCGGGCAGCATCATCATGTACCCTTCGCTCGCCACCCCCGCGTTGTTGACCAGAATATCCAACGGCCCGTCCCGCCGTAGCATTGGAATGAGCTCGGACTCCACTTGGCCCGCATCCCCCACGTCAAACTGAATCAGTTTGGCTGTCCCGCCGGCCGCTTCGATGGTCTGTTTGACCTCCTCGGCGCGATCGGCCTGCTCGTGAAAGTGAAGCCAGACCTCGATCCCATCGGCGGCCAATCGCCTGGCGATCGCCTCGCCCAGCCCGCGACTTGCTCCAGTGACCAGCGCTTTCACCATCTTTCCTTTCTCTCCGGCACCTGGGGCCCGAGTGTTGCCTCGAAGGCGAGGCGATGGTAGTACCCTCAAAAAAAACATGCAAAGCCAACTTTTGGCCATGTTTCACATCTAACACCATCGTTCGAGGAGTTGTTAATGAACGATCTTAAACTCGAGCTCAAGCAATTGATCATCAAGGCCACAGGCCTCGAAGACGTCCAACCCGAAGATATTGAAGACGATATGGCGTTGTTCGTCGAAGGGCTGGGGCTCGATTCAATCGATGCCTTGGAGCTCTCGGTCGCTTTGGAGACCAACTTCGGCATCAGCATATCCGACTCCGACACAGCGCGTGTCGCCTTTGCCACGATCAACACCCTCGCTGAGTTCGTCGCCAAAAACAGGCAAAAATAGACCATTTCCGATGGGACGAGTGCTCGACGCCCTGGTGCTGCTCCTCTATCCGGTGATCGTGTGGGGCGGCCTGATGCACCTCGGGGTCCGCTGGACCGCCCTGATCCTCCTCGTGCTCACGGGCCGTCGGTTCATCATCGCCCTTCTCCGTAGCAAGGAAACATCGCGGCTGACCATCATTCAGGCGGTCGCCGTGGTGTCGATCATCGGCGGCGCTGCCGTTTGGGGCTCCGAGCTCGCCCTGCGCTTCGCCCCGTTCGCCGTCTCGCTGACCTTCATCGCACTATTTACCATCTCGCTGAAATCCACGCCGATCATCGAGCGGTTCGCCCGCCTCGAGCGACCGGATCTGCCGCCGGATCACGTGGCCTATTGCACCGCGTTGACCAAGGTATGGATCGGGGTCCTGAGTGCCAATTCCATTCTAATCCTCTACGCTTGTCTGTTTGCCGACACTACGCTCTGGACAGTTCTGGTGGGTCCTGTAAGCTATGGGTTTTTGGGGACGGTGTTTGCCGTCGAATACGTGTTCAGAAAATGGAAGTTTCGGGATTTCAACAACCGCAACATCGTCGATCGCCTGTTGCGAGTTGTCTTGCGTGAAAAGTCAGCACCGTGAAAGTCTGCGCCATCATCCCCGCCTACAACAACGCTCCGACGATCGGCGACGTGATCCTGCGCTGCCGCCAGGTGATCGAGCCCGATATTTTTGTCGTCTCCGACGGCTCGACCGACGACACCCCCGAGCGGGCGCGACAAGCCGGCTCGACCGTGTTCGAAATAGACAAAAACCAGGGCAAGGGCAATGCCATCCTGCACGGGCTCGAAAAGACCAAGGAGCTGGGTTTTACCCACGCCATCGTGCTCGATGGGGACGGCCAACACCTGCCCGAGGAGATTCCCCAATTCATCGCCGCCAGCTGGGACTGTCCGACGCGCATCTGGAACGGTGTCCGCCGCATGGGCAAAGATTCGACCCCCGCCTCGAGCCGACGGGGCCGGGCGATATCCAATTTCTGGGCCACCCTGATCAGCTGGCAACGCTGCCGGGACACCCAGTGCGGCTATCGCGTCTATCCGATCGACGAAACCCTGTCCCTCGGCTGTCAGGAAAAGGGCTTTCCCTTTGAGATGGAAGTGTTGATCCGGGCTTCCTGGTCCGGCATTCGCATCGGTCACAAGCAGATCGACGTGATTTACCCCGAGCCGAGCAAACGGATTTCACACTTCGACATGCGCAGGGACAATCTGAAATTCTCCTGGCTCAGCTTTCGCATGTTTTGGGGGATGCTCGCCCGCCTGCCGATGCTGCTCTATCGCAGATTGATCAGCATGTAGCAAGAGCGGGTCAGTCGGATTTGCTACCGGTCGAATAGAGACGCAACTGAATCTCCGCCGCCTTGATGCGCGCCGCGCGATAGTACTGGCTGTCGGGAAACTGACGCATCAGCGCCCGCAGGACCGAGCGGGCTTCGTCCCGCTGGTGGGCCTCCTGATGACACAGGGCCAGGTGCCAATAGGCGTCATCGGAGAGATCCCGATCCAG